>NZ_VFNX01000003.1:300000-465484 GCF_006715785.1 Streptomyces puniciscabiei | reverse complement strand
TCCGCGCCACGTGCCCGCCGGGTCCGCGCCACGTGCCCGCCGGGTCCGTGGCGCGGGCCCGGCGGGATCCGGGAGCTCATCTTTCCCGGCCGTTCCGCCGTTCGGCGCTGTCGGATCTCTTGACGAGCGTTCCCCGGACGGTTTAACTCACGTCGTAAATTAAGCCATGAGGGGCTTTCGGAGCCGAACGGTTGGCAAGGGCGTCGGCTCCCGCGAGCAGCCTCGGGCTTCTCGACTCCCGGAAAGGGACACCAGGAGCCATGCGCAGCATCCGAGCCGCGGCCACAGGCGCCGTCACCCTGTCTCTCGTCCTCGCGGCCACGGCCTGCGGAGGCGGCTCGTCCAGCGGCGGCGGGTCCAACGACTCGCCGAAGACGCTGACGTACTGGGCCTCCAACCAGGGCGCGAGCATCGCCGTCGACAAGCAGGTCCTCCAGCCCGAACTCGACAAGTTCCAGAAGCAGACCGGGATCAAGGTGAAGCTGGAGGTCGTGCCCTGGTCCGACCTGCTCAACCGGATCCTCACCGCGACCACCTCGGGTCAGGGCCCGGACGTGCTGAACATCGGCAACACCTGGAGCGCCTCCCTGCAGGCGACCGGCGCCCTGCTGCCGTGGGACACGAAGAAGTTCGCCGAGATCGGCGGCAAGGACCGGTTCGTCGACTCCGCGCTCGGCTCGACCGGAGCGGCGGGCAAGGACCCGGCCGCGGTCCCGCTGTACTCCATGGCCTACGCCCTCTACTACAACAAGAAGATCTTCGCCGACGCCGGGATATCCAAGCCCCCGGCCACCTGGGACGAACTGGTGGCCGACGGCAAGAAGATCCAGGCCAAGGGCAAGTCCGCGCTCGGCGCCGAGGGCTCGAACCTGTCGGAGAACATCCACCACGTCTTCGTCTTCGCCAAGCAGCACGGCGCCGACTTCTTCACCGCCGACGGCAAGCCCGACTTCACCGACCCCAAGGTGGTCGACGCGGTGAAGAGCTACGTCGACCTGATGGCCAAGGACAAGGTCATCCCGACCGGCGACGCCGAGTACGCGCAGAACCAGTCCGTCAGCGACTTCGCCAAGGGCAGGCAGGCGATGCTGCTGTGGCAGTCCGCGGCCGCCAACCTCAAGTCCCAGGGCATGAGCGAGGACGCCTACGGCATCGCGCCCGTCCCCGTGATCTCCGGCACTCCCGGCACCGGCACCCAGGTCGACTCGATGGTCGCCGGCATCAACCTCGCGGTCTTCAAGAACACCCACAACCTCGACGGCGCCACGAAGTTCGTGAAGTTCATGACCTCCGACGAGGAGCAGAAGGTCCTCAACAAGGCCTACAGCTCCATCCCGCCGGTCAAGTCCGCGCAGGCGGACGCCGCCTTCAGCGCACCCGCCACCGCCGTACTGAAGAACACCCTCGCCACCAGCGCGGCCGCCCTGCCGCAGGTCCCGTCCGAGTCGCAGTTCGAGACGGCGGTCGGTACGGCCGTCAAGGACCTGTTCGCCGACGCCGCCGCCGGGCGCGCCGTGACCACCGACTCGGTCAGGGCCGCCCTGCAGAAGGCCCAGCAGCAGATGCCGGCGGCGTGAGCGCGAAGATGACGACCACCGCCTTCAAGGAGCCGGTGCGGCAGACACCGTCCAGTGCGGCCACGCGCGAGCCCCGCCGCCGCGCCGGGCGGCTGCGCCGCGTCTCCCTGCCGTACCTGCTGCTCCTGCCCGCCCTGCTGCTCGAACTCCTCGTCCACCTGGTGCCGATGGTCATCGGCATCGTGATGAGCTTCAAGGAACTCACCCAGTTCTACATCCGCGACTGGTCCAGCGCCCCCTGGTCCGGACTCGGCAACTACAAGGTGTCGGTGGACTTCGACGCGCCCGTCGGGGACGCGCTGCTGCACTCCTTCTTCGTCACCGTCGGCTTCACCCTGCTGTCGGTCGGCCTGTGCTGGCTGATCGGCACCGCCGCCGCGCTCTTCATGCAGGACACCTTCCGCGGCCGCGGCCTGCTCCGGGCCCTGTTCCTGGTGCCGTACGCACTGCCGGTCTACGCGGCCGTGATCACCTGGGTGTTCATGTTCCAGCACGACAACGGCCTGGTGAACCACGTCCTGCACGACCAGCTGCACCTCACCGGCAAGCCCTCCTTCTGGCTCATCGGCGACAACAGCTTCTACGCGCTGCTCACCGTGTCGGTGTGGAAGGGCTGGCCGTTCGCCTTCCTCATCGTGATGGCCGGCCTGCAGAACATCCCACGGGAACTGTACGAGGCCGCAGCGCTGGACGGCGCCGGGATGTGGCAGCAGATCCGCCGCATCACCCTGCCGTCCCTGCGCCCGGTCAACCAGGTCCTGGTCCTGGTCCTGTTCCTCTGGACGTTCAACGACTTCAACACGCCGTACGTGCTGTTCGGCAAGTCCGCTCCCGAGGCCGCCGACCTCATCTCCGTCCACATCTACCAGGCGTCCTTCGTCACCTGGAACTTCGGCACGGGCTCCGCCATGTCGGTCCTGCTGCTGCTCTTCCTGCTCGTCGTCACGGGCGGCTACCTGCTGTTCACCTCGCGCGGACGGAGGACTGCCGATGTCTAGCCCGCCCCTCGCCCGGCCCACGCGCAACTCCCCGATGGCGCCGCCGCGTTCCTTCCTGTGGTCCCGGCGGGTCTTCCTCACCCTGCTCACCGGTTTCGTGCTGGTCCCGGTGTACGTGATGGTCTCCAGCTCGCTGAAGCCGCTGGCGGACGTCACCGGCAAGTTCCGCTGGCTGCCGAGCGGGCTGACCATCCGCCCGTACATCGACATCTGGTCGACGGTCCCGCTCGCGAAGTACTTCGTGAACTCGTTGATCGTGGCGGGCGCGGCGACGGCCTGCTCGGTCGTGATCGCCGTGTTCGCGGCCTACGCCGTCAGCCGCTACGACTTCCGCGGCAAGCGCGTCTTCACGGTGACGGTCCTGTCGACGCAGATGTTCCCCGGCATCCTCTTCCTCCTCCCGCTCTTCCTCATCTACGTCAACATCGGCAACGCCACCGGCATCGCCCTGTTCGGCTCCCGAGGCGGCCTGATCCTGACGTATCTGACCTTCTCCCTCCCCTTCTCCATCTGGATGCTGATCGGGTACTTCGACTCGGTGCCGCGCGACCTGGACGAGGCGGCCCTGGTGGACGGCTGCGGACCGCTCGGCGCGCTGCTCAGGATCGTCGTACCGGCCGCGATCCCCGGCATCGTCGCGGTCGCCGTCTACGCCTTCATGACCGCCTGGGGCGAGGTGCTCTTCGCGTCCGTCATGACCGACGACACCACCCGCACCCTCGCCGTCGGCCTGCAGGGCTACTCCACCCTCAACGACGTCTACTGGAACCAGATCATGGCCGCCTCGCTGGTCGTCAGCGTGCCCGTGGTGGCCGGCTTCCTCCTCCTGCAGCGCTATCTCGTCGCGGGTCTGACGGCAGGTGCCGTCAAGTGACCCGAGTGACCAACGCCCCTGATCCCGAAGGGACTTCCGTGTCCGAACCCATCGACCTCGCCGCACTTCCGAACGACTTCCTGTGGGGCACGGCCACCGCGGCGTACCAGATCGAGGGAGCCGTCGCCGAGGACGGCCGTACCCCCTCGATCTGGGACACCTTCTCGCACACCCCGGGGAAGGTCGCGAACGGCGACACCGGCGATGTCGCGTGCGACCACTACCACCGCTGGCGCGAGGACATCGGCCTGATGCGGCAACTCGGCGTCAACGCCTACCGCTTGTCGGTGGCCTGGCCCCGCGTGCTCCCCGGTGGCACGGGCCCGGTGAACCCCAAGGGCCTCGCGTTCTACGACGCGTTGGTGGACGCCCTGCTGGAGGCCGGCATCACCCCGTCCGTCACGCTCTACCACTGGGACCTGCCGCAGGTGCTCCAGGACCGGGGCGGCTGGCCCGAACGCGACACCGCCTTCGCGCTCGCCGAGTACGCCTCGGCCGTCGCCGCCCGCCTCGGCGACCGCGTCAAGCTCTGGGCGACCCTCAACGAGCCGAGCTGCTCCGCCTGGATCGGCCACCTGGAGGGCAGGATGGCCCCCGGCTGGACGGACCTCACCGCGGCCGTGCGCGCCTCCTGCCACCTCCTGCTCGGCCACGGCCTGGCCACCCAGGCGATCCGCGCCGCCGCCCCCGACGCCCAGGTCGGCATCGTCAACAACCTCTCCACCGTGCACGCGGCCACCGACCGCCCCGAGGACATCGCGGCCGCCCGCCGCCACGACGGCCATGTCAACCGCTGGTGGCTGGACCCGGTCCACGGCCGCGGCTTCCCGGCCGACATGGTCGAGACGTACGGCGTCGAACTCCCGCTGCGAAGCGGCGACTTGGCGGCGATCGCCACCCCGCTGGACTGGCTGGGCCTGAACTACTACTTCCCGGCGTACGTCGCCGACGCCCCCGACGCCCCCGCACCGTACATCCACGCCGTGCGCCGCGAGGGCGTCCCGCGCACCGGCATGGACTGGGAGATCGACGCGAGCGGCATCGAGACGCTGCTGCTCCGCCTCACCGAGGACTACGGCGCCCGGAAGATCTACGTCACCGAGAACGGCTCGGCCTTCCCGGACGTGGTCCGCCCCGACGGCAGCGTGGACGACCCCGAACGCCAGGACTACCTGGAACGCCACCTGGCCGCCTGCGCCTCCGCCGCCCGCAAGGGCGCCCCGCTCGCCGGCTACTTCGCCTGGTCCCTGCTGGACAACTTCGAGTGGGCGTACGGCTACGACAAGCGCTTCGGCCTGGTCCACGTCGACTACCGCACCCAGGCGCGCACGATCAAGGGCAGCGGCCACCGGTACGCGGACATCGTCCGCGTCCACCGCGGCAGGACACGCCGGGCGGCGTGAGCGGGGGCCGGCGGGCTGGTGGGCACGGGAGGGAAGCCCGTGCCCACCGGCCGGCTACCCGGACTGGACCAGCACCCACCACACGGCCTTGGCTACCTGGCCGACGGCAACATCGGCGCCCGTCAGACCTAGCCGAACGGCGGCACAACCGACGAGTGGCACTCCTACGCCGTCGAATGGACCCCGACGGCGATGCACTTCTCCGTCGAAGACCACCTGGTCCAGGAGACGACCCGCAACGTACTGGAACCCTCCCGCAGCCAGTGGGTCTACGACCACAACCAGTACGTGATCCTCAACCTGGCCCTGGGCGGCGCCCACCCTGCGGGCTGGAGGAAGTGGACCGGCTCCCACGAGCGCCCGGTCCATCCGGCATCCTCTCTGTTTCCACAGACCAGGCGCCAGGTAGGCTTGATCGCGTCGTCACAGCGGCCCGACGGGCTTCCGCTCCGCCTCGGCGGGGTCTCGAAGGACATGCCCCCACCCGCACGAGTCAGTTCGTGCTGCCTGGGGGAAGTTCTTGCTGTTCCGTGAGTCCGCGCAATCGATCGCCGCGAGGGCGCTCGACAGTTCGCTGTACCTCCACCTCACCGAGCAGTTCGTCCACATGCACGGCCACCGACCCAGCGGCGCCGAGGTCCGCTCCTGGGAGCGGAGCATCCCTGCCCTGGCTGCCGCGCTCAACGACGCGGGCCTCGGTTCGGTCGAGGTGATGCTCGAGTACGCGCTACCACTGAACAGCAAGCGTGCCGACGCGGTCCTCGCGGGAGTACACCCGGACACGGGTGAGCCCTCGTACGTCGTCGTCGAGCTGAAACAGTGGAGCCAGGCCGAACCGGATGAGGAAGACCCGACGCTGTGCTGGATCGACACCCGTGCGCACCCGGTCCTCAACCCCATAGAGCAGGTACGCCGCTACTGCGAGTACTTGGTCAACTTCAACGGCGCGGTGGCCGAGCATCCGGACCGGGTCAGTGGCGTGGCCTATCTTCACAATGCCACGGAGTTCGGAGTGGGTGGGCTCCGGGCGATCGAACTCGACCAACGTGGCCAGATGTTCACAGGTGACCGGCGCGGCGACTTCATCGACTATCTCCGCGCCAAACTCAGCGCGAAGGCGGCTGGCGCCCGCGCGGCCGACGAACTGCAGGCGGGCAGGACGGTGCCGTCGAAGCAGTTGATGTCCGTCGCGGCTCAGGAGGTGCGCGACCGAGAGCAGTTTGTGCTGCTGGACGAGCAGCAGGTCGCATACCGCCTGGTGCTCAACGCGGTGCGCAAGGCCAAGCAGTCCAACCACAAGGAGGTCGTGGTCGTCACCGGCGGCCCCGGCACCGGCAAAAGCGTCATCGCTCTCTCCCTGCTCGGCGAGCTGTACCGGCAAGGGGTCACGGCCCTGCACGCCACAGGGTCCCAGTCATTCACCAAGACGATGCGCAAGGTGGCCGGCACTCGCAAGCGTGAGGTGCAGGACCTCTTCAAGTACTTCAACAGCTTCATGACCGCCGAACGGAACTCCCTCGACGTGCTGATCTGTGACGAGGCGCACCGCATTCGCGAGACATCCGCCAATCGCTACACACCCGCGGCTCAGAGAACCGGCAAGCGGCAGATCGACGAGCTCATCGACGTCGCCCGTGTCCCCGTCTTCCTCCTCGACGAACACCAGGTGGTGCGTCCCGGCGAGATGGGAACGGTGGAAGACATCAAGGCGGCCGCGGCGGCCCAGAACCTCACGTGCTGTGTCGTACCGTTGGAGAGTCAGTTCCGCTGCGGAGGCAGCGACGCGTATCTGCGGTGGGTGGTTCGCCTCCTCGGGCTTCAGCCCGGGGGGCCGGTGGTCTGGGAACCCGACGACCGCATGCAGCTGCTGGTTGCCGACAGTCCTCAGGAGATGGAGGCGTTCCTGGAGGCTCGCCGAGCCCAGGGGTACGGCGCCCGTATGTCGGCCGGCTATTGCTGGCCTTGGTCTCCGGAACCCAAGCCCGGGAATCCCCTTCCGGCCGACGTGGTGATCGGTGACTGGGCCCGCCCCTGGAACCTCCGCGGCGAGCGCGCGGTCTCCGGAGCTCCGCCGTCCGCCCTCTGGGCAACCGACCCGGCTGGCTTCGGTCAGGTCGGCTGCGTCTACACGGCCCAAGGCTTCGAGTACGACTGGTCCGGCGTGATCATCGGCCCCGACCTCGTCTGGCGCGGCGACCGTTGGATCACGGACCGTACGAAGTCCAAGGACCCGGTCTTCAAGAAGTCGACCTCCGACACGGATGTGGACCGTCTCATCCGCAATACCTACAAGGTGCTGCTCACTCGCGGGATGATCGGCACGATCGTGTACTCGACGGATCCGGAGACGCGGAGGAAGCTGCGGGAGCTGGCGGGAGGCCGGCCCGAGCGTCAGCCCGTCGTGGCGTGAGAGATCAAGCCACGGCACCGGCAGTTCACGCCGACATCCGGCCCGCTGTTTTTCAACCGGCAGTAGCACTTCCTAAGATCGTCCGTACCGGTTGCGGCCCGACGGGCTTCCTCGAGGACACGCCCCCACCCGCACGAGTCACTCGTGCTCTGGGGGAACCACTTCGTGTCCATGCTCCTGCTGAAGCTGGCGGCGCAGGATCTGCTCACTCTCAACGCAAGGCACCGCATGGTGCCCCATCTCGCCGCCAGATGGAAACACTTCCGCGGCACCGATGCCTCGGAGAGCGAGCGCTCCGCCTGGGCGCAGAGCTTGGTGAGCCTTGCCAACGATCTGGTGGCGGCAGGTCGTGGCAACGTGGAAATGATCGTCGAGTGCGCCGCCACGCTCGACGAGAGCGAGCGTCCAGGTGACCCACGGCTGATCGACGTCGTTCTCGTGGGCCGTCATCCAAGGGAACATCACCCGTCCGTGCAGCTCGTCGAATTGAAACGCTGGTCGACGGTGACGAGGGTGGAACAAGCGACTGCCGAACTGGTGCAAGTGCCGGGAATGGACAACAAGAAGCACCCTGCCCTCCAACTGCGTGATTACTATGAGGCATTCACGAGCGGTAGGGGCCCGCTGCATGGATATGAATTCGAGTGCGGTGGTTTCGCCTACCTGCACAACGCCACCGATGACTCGGTGCGGCCCCTGATCGACGTAGATGCGCCGACGGGGGCCTACGCCCGTGTCTACACGAACGACGGGCGGGACCGGCTGCTTGCCGACCTCCGGGAAAGCTTCGCGGAGGAAGGCAGCGCCTCGGCTGCCGAATCGCTTTTGCGTGGCATGGGTATACGCAACACACCTCTGCTCGACGCCATGATCTGGTCGCGCGGAGAGGACACGGTGTTCACGCTGCGCGGACGGCAGAAGGAAGTAGCCGACCAGATTCTGAAAACGGCCTCCAAGGTGCTCCCCGACCCCCGAAATCCAACCCTGGTTCCTGATGAGCGCCGCGTTGTCTTCCTGGTGACAGGTGGCGCCGGCACGGGCAAGAGCGCGATCGGTCTGCAGATCAAAACCGAGCTGGAAGCCCAGGGCAGGGCAGTCAAGTACGCCAGCGGCAGCCGGGCCTTCAACGGCGCGATCCAAGAACACGTGGGTTATGGAGATCGAGACTTCAGGGAAACTTTCACCTTCTTCAGTAACTTCGTCACCCCACCGGATCCGCCTCTGGACGTGCTGATCTGTGATGAGGCGCACCGTTTGCGGGACCGCTCGACCAGCCGCTTCTGGAAGCCCGAGCAGCAGGGCACACAGCCCCAGGTGGACGAGCTTCTCAACGCGTCTCGCTTGACCGTGTTCTTCCTCGACGAAGGGCAGTCCGTGCGGCCGAACGAAGTCGGTACCGTCGGCCTGATCAAGGATGCCGCGGCACGGCACAACGCTCACCTGGCATGCTACGGCCTGCGTGAACAGTTCCGGTGCGGCGGAAGCGATTCCTATGTCCGCTGGGTCCGCGACATGCTGGGTGTGTCCGAGGCGCGGCCGTGGCAGTGGCGTCCCGATGGTCTGATGCACATCGAGGTGGCAGACAGCCCGGGGGATCTCGAGCAGATCATCCGCACGGAAGCACTTGCGGGTGCCTCCGCGCGCATGGTCGCGGGCTATTGCTGGCCTTGGACGAAACCTCTGGGCGACGAGAAGCGCCTTGAGGCAGACGTGCGCATCGGCGACTGGCACCGTCCGTGGAACGCGGACAGCGACAGCTTCTGCGAGAACGACGCTCCACCGTCGAAGATCTGGTCCGTACACGAGAATGGGCTGGATCAGATCGGTTGTGTGTACACGGCGCAGGGCCTCGAATGGGACTGGTGCGGCGTGATCATGGGCGAGGACATGGTGCGGCGGGGCGACCGATGGGTGTTCCGCCGGGGCAAGGAGCGGGAGGACCCGGACACGGGCGTCAAGCGCGTCGCCGTACCCGGATCGTTCGACCCGAAGGTGAAGGCCGGGAGCGTCGACGACCAGGAGTTCGCTCGCCTCGTGCGCCACGCCTACCACGTACTGATGACCAGAGCGAGCCGTGCCACGGTGCTCTACTCGACGGATGAGGAGACTCGGGCCTATCTGAAGAAGGTCGTGGGCGAGGTCGAGATCCATGGGCTGCGCCCTACTTGGGAGAACCTCCCCCAGGAAGCACGCGTGCACCATTTGCCCAGACCCCGGCGAGGACGACGGCCCCGCAGAAGGGGCAGGGGCCCGGGCGGCCAGAATCCGCCTGAGCTACGGCTCTTCTGACACCCGTGGCAGAGAACGCGGAGTGGCGGGCTCTCCGGGCCCGCCACATGCCTGCGTCAGAAGAGCAGGCTCGCTGCCGCGGTCAGAGCCGTCACCACAAGATTGGTGACGACCCCAACGGCGACGTCGACCAGCAACTTGCGAAGCCAGATACGACGCGCAGGCTTGTACTCAACGGGGTTCATGCGTGACCACTCCTCGGCGTGAGCTGGGAATGGCAGGGACAGCCCTACCGGGCATCCGCACTCACACCGCGCTTCATACGCGATGGAAACCACTCGCCAGCCACGACAGAGGACCGGCACCGAACACCGCCGACGTACCCTCCGGGAAGGTGCGCAGCGAGCACCACACTAGTCCAGAACCAAGGCGCCACTGATCGTTTTCGGCCCTTCACCGAGCATGGTCTCGTTGCCCCGCCGAATTCCGTAGCGTGTCGGCACCAGGGCAGTTGGCGCGACAAGCAGAGACCCGCCGTGGAAAAGCAGCCGCGGGCGAAAGCGCCGCGTTCGTCGGGGTTGTGGTCGGGCCGCTGCACTATCCGTGTCTGGAGCGCAGTTCTCGCGGCTGGACCCAGCCAAGCGGCTCCGCCGCGGGGCGCCATCAGTGCCGTGCCCCGGCGGCTGAACAGCACATCCATGCCACACGTATCACCCAACCGTGGCAGGATCCCTCACCATGAGCCCGTCCCCGGCAGTGAGAGGCCTGCGTGCCGCGGTGTTCGCCGCGGTGTGTGTGCTGCTCGCCGCCGCCGGGCACGGGCTGGCCATGGGGGCCATGCCGCCGCTGTGGGCCGATGTGGCCGGTTTTCTGGCCGTGTTCGCGGTCGGCTGGCTCCTCGGGGGCGGGGAACGGTCGCTGGCCGGCATCGGCGCGGCCATGCTGCTGACCCAGGCCGGACTGCACCTCGGTTTCGACGCCGCCCGCGCCGGCGGGGGGCGCGTGGTCATGCCCGGTCACGCCATGGCCGGGATGCACGCGCACGCCACGGTCCACCCGCACCTCACCGGCCCCGCCACCGCCGCGCACCTCCTCGCCGCGCTGGCCGCCTCCTGGTGGCTGCGGCGGGGCGAGGCCGCGCTGTGGTCGTTGCTGCGGCGGGCCGCCGCGCTCGTTCCCGGCCTCGTCGCCTGGTGGCGCGACACGCCCTTGCCGGCCCCCGTCGATCGCGCCCCGCGCGTGCCGACGGCCGCCCAACCGCTGCGCCTGACCCTGCTGCGGCACGCCGTCAGCAGACGCGGACCCCCCGCACCGATCCCGTACTCGCCCTGACCCTGAACGACACGTCACCGTACGGAGATCGACACACCCATGCCCGCCACACGTATCGCCATGCGCCGCGCCGGAACCGTCACCGCTCTCACCGCCGCCACGGTCCTGATCGCCGCCGGTGCCGCCTCCGCGCACGTCACCGTCCATCCCGAGAGCTACGCCAAGGGAGCCACCGACGGCGTGCTCACCTTCCGCGTACCCAACGAGGAGGACAGCGCCTCCACCACCAAGGTGCAGGTCTTCCTGCCCACCGACCACCCCGTCCTCGGCGTGCTCGTCCACCCGCAGGACGGCTGGACCGCCAAGGTCACCACCACCAAGCTCAAGACGCCGGTCAAGACCGACGACGGCACCATCACCGAGGCCGCCTCCGAGATCACCTTCAGCGGCGGGAAGATCGGTGCCGGGCAGTACGAGGACTTCAACGTCGCCTTCGGTCAACTGCCGGACGACACCGGCCAGTTGGTGTTCAAGACCCTGCAGACCTACTCCCACGGCAAGGTCGTGCGCTGGATCGAGGAACCGGCCGGCGGCGACGAGCCGGAGAACCCGGCCCCGGTGCTGAAGCTGACCGCCGGTGACGCGAGCGGTGCGCCGGCGTCCGCCAAGACCGCCACCGCCTCCGCCAACACCGGCGCCAAGGCCGCCGACGCGAGCGACTCCACCGCCCGCGGGCTCGGCATCGCCGGGCTGGTCGTCGGTGTCCTCGGCCTCGCGGCCGCCGCGTTCGCCGTCGTACGGAGCCGGGGCGCGCGGTCGTAACCACCGAGTACATGAGGAAGGGCCCGGACCGGCATTCGGTCCGGGCCCTTCCTGATACCAGGGGGTCGTCGCTCAGTGCCCCACCAGCTCCAGCACCTTGCCCTCCTCGGCCACAGCCTCCACGCAGATGCGGGAGGTGCGCCACAACCACAGCACGTCCCGGCCGAAGGACCACAGCAGCGACCCCAGGGCGAGGAGCACGATCGCGAGGTTCACCGGATGGGGGAGGAGCTCGGCGCCGGCCAGGAGCAGGGCGATGCCCTGGACCGCGGCGACGGTCTTGCGGGCGAAGGACGGCGGCAGCGGAGCGTTCAGCCAGGGGGCCACGCGGGCCGCGGCGACGAAGGCGTAGCGCATGCCGCCGATCAGCAGCACCCACGGGCCCAGTTGCGTGGAGACGTACACGCTCAGGACCAGGATCAGGAACGCGTCGACCTCCATGTCGAAGCGTGCGCCGAGCGCCGTCGAGGTGCCGGTGCGGCGGGCCACCTTGCCGTCGACGCCGTCCAGGAGCAGGGCGACGGCGGTCAGGCCGACCAGCAGGGTCACCGGTGGCGCGCTCTCGAAGGAGTCCGCGACCAGGGCCGTCACCCCGCCCACCAGGGTCGCCCGGCCGAGCGTGACACGGTTCGCGGGGCCGAAGCTGCGCAGGCTGGCGCGGTGCAGGGCACGGGACAGGACCGCCCAGGTGGCGAACGCGAACGCCAGCCCCGTCAGCCAGCCGGCCGGCCCCATGCCTATCGCCGTTCCGAGCAGGGCCAGCAGCAGGAGCTGTATGCCCGCTCCCACCGCCGTTTCCTGCTGGGGCCTGGCGTCATACGTGTTGTTCAGGGCCACCGCACACCCTCCGGCCGAGTGACAGAGTCGATCAACGCCGCGTACTGTGCGCGGCCTGTGCACTTCTCGGTACGTGAACAACTTCCCTACTGTTCAGGAGGATGCCGATGAACCGCTCGGCCCGCGCGTTCTGGCTGCGCTCACCCGGCCACGGCGAGCTGCGCGACATCACCCTCGCGGAGCCCGCCGAGGACGAGGTCCTGGTGCGTGCCCTGTACTCCGGGGTGAGCCGCGGCACGGAGACGCTCGTGTTCCGCGGCGGGGTGCCGGAGAGCCAACACGCCGCGATGCGGGCGCCGTTCCAGGAGGGCGACTTCCCCGGCCCGGTGAAGTACGGCTACCTCAGCGTGGGCGAGGTGGAGGAGGGCCCGGCCGAGCTCGTCGGGCGTACGGTCTTCTGCCTGTATCCGCATCAGAGCCGTTACGCCGTTCCGGTGAACGCCGTGACCGTGGTGCCCGAGAACGTGCCGGCCGAGCGCGCCGTGCTCGCCGGGACCGTGGAGACCGCCGTGAACGCCCTGTGGGACGCGGCACCGCTGATCGGCGACCGGATCGCGGTGGTCGGCGGCGGCATGGTGGGCTGCTCGGTCGCCGCCCTGCTCGCCCGCTTCCCCGGAGTCCGGCTGCAGCTCGTCGACGCCGACCCGGCCCGCGCCAGGACCGCCGAGGCGCTCGGGGTGGACTTCGCCACGCCCGACGGGGCGCTCGGCGACTGCGACCTCGTCGTGCACGCCAGCGCCACGGAGGCCGGTCTGACCCGCGCCCTGCAACTCCTCGCCCCGGAGGGTACGGTGGTGGAACTGAGCTGGTACGGGGACCGGCGCGTCGCCCTGCCGCTCGGCGAGGCCTTCCACTCCCGCAGGCTCACCGTGCGCAGCAGTCAGGTCGGCACCGTCTCCCCGGCCGCCCGCGCCGGCCGGGACTACGCCGACCGGATGGCGCTCGCCCTCGACCTGCTCGCCGACCCGGCGCTGGACGCGCTCATCACCGGGGAGACCGCGTTCGAGCAACTCCCGGAGGTCATGCCGAAGCTCGCCTCGGGCGAGATCCCCGCCCTGTGCCACCGGATCCGGTACGCCGAGACGGGCCTGACCTGAGAAAAGAGTGAGATCGGGCTGAACGCGGGGAAGCGAAGAGCCGTACTACACGGCATCCCCCGACGGGTAAGGACAGGGGGGCCAGACGCGTCGTACCTGGAGGGCGTCCGTTGTTCAGCATCACCGTCCGCGATCACATCATGATCGCCCACAGCTTCCGCGGCGAGGTGTTCGGGCCCGCGCAGCGACTGCACGGCGCCACGTTCCTCGTGGACGCCACCTTCCGCCGCGAGCAGCTGGACGAGGACAACATCGTGGTCGACATCGGTCTGGCCACGCAGGAACTGCGCCTCATCACCGCCGAGCTGAACTACCGCAACCTGGACGACGAACCCGAGTTCGCGGGCGTCAACACGTCCACCGAGTTCCTCGCCAAGGTCATCGCCGACCGGCTCGCCGAACGCATCCACAAGGGCGCCCTCGGCGAGGGCGCCAAGGGCCTCGCCGGCCTCACCGTCACCCTCCACGAGTCGCACATCGCCTGGGCGAGTTACGAGCGTGGCCTGTGACCGGGGCGACCACGCGGACCCGGCTGTCGTACGTCCCGGCACAGCCCACCACCTCCGAGAAGCCCGGAATCATCCCCATGTCCCTTCGCACGGTGCACTTCGTCGTGCCGGGCGGCGTCGACGACCCGGCCGCGCCCAGCGGCGGCAACGCCTACGACCGCCGGGTCTGCCTGGACCTGCCCGGCTTCGGCTGGCAGGTGACCCGGCACGGCGCACCCGGCACCTGGCCCCGCCCCGACCGGGCCGCCCGCGACCACCTCGCCCGCACCCTGGGCGAGCTGCCGGACGACGCGGTGGTGCTGCTGGACGGGATCGTCGCCTGCGGCGTCCCGGACATCGTCACCCCGCACGCCGACCGCCTGCGCCTCGCCGTGCTCGTCCACCTGCCGCTCGGCGACGAGACGGGCCTGGACCCGGCCGTCGCCGCCGACCTCGACGCCCGCGAACGTGCCGTGCTGCGCGCCGCGCCCGCCGTCATCGCCACCAGCGACTGGGCCGTACGGCGGCTCGTCTCCCACCACGGGCTCGCCCCCGAACGGGTGCACGTGGCAGCCCCCGGCGCCGACATCGCGCCCCTCGCGCCCGGCACCGACGGCGTCTCCCGGCTGCTGTGCGTGGCCGCCGTCACCCCGCGCAAGGGCCAGCACCGGCTCGTGGAGGCGCTCGCGGCGGTACGGGACCTGCCGTGGACCTGCGAGCTGGTCGGCGGACTCGGCCACGACCCCGCGTACGTGGCCCACTTGCGGGAGCTGATCGCCCGGTACGGCCTCGGCGACCGGCTGCACCTGACCGGCCCGCGTTCCGGCGCCGACCTCGACGCCACGTACGCGGCCGCCGACCTGATGGTCCTCACCTCCTACGCCGAGACCTACGGCATGGCGGTCACCGAGGCCCTGGCCCGCGGCATCCCGGTCCTCGCCACCGACGTGGGCGGACTGCCGGAGGCGGTCGGCCGCGCCCCCGACGGCGGGGTGCCCGGCATCCTCGTCCCGCCGGAGGACCCCGCCGCTCTCGCTGCCGAACTGCGCGGCTGGTTCGGCGAGCCCGACGTACGCCGCCGCCTCAAGGCCGCCGCGCGCGGCCGCCGCGCCGCGCTCGACGGCTGGGCCACCACCGCCCGCAGCCTGGCCGGAGTCCTCGCACGACTCCCCGAAGCCCCGAGGAGGGCGGCATGACCACGCCGGAGACCACGACGAACGGCATGGCGTCGATCCCGGCCCAGACCGGACGGAGGGCGGTGGGTCCGCTGCGGCAGGCCGAGGACGAGAGGGAGCCGGCGCGCGAGGCCGGTGGCAAGAGGGCCGGTGTCCCGGACGACGGGGCGAGTTCGGAGGCGTCCGGTACGGGGCGCAACGGTGCCGTCGACGAGGGGCCGCGCGGCGTGGACGCCCCGGTCGTCGCCGGGGCCGGGCCCGTCGGCCGTCCCGGTGAGCGGGCCACCGTGCGGCTGCGGCACGACGAAGCCGAGGAGGCGCCCCGCTACGCGCCCGAATGGCTCAGGTTGCGGGAAGGGGCCGACGCCACCGCCCGCGCGCAGGACCTGCTGGACCCCCTGCGGATCCGGCTGGCGAACCTGCCGGGCCACACCGGCGCCCTCGCCGTGCACGACCTGGGCTGCGGCACCGGCTCCATGGGCCGCTGGCTCGCGCCCCGCCTGGACGGCCCCCAGCACTGGGTCCTGCACGACCGCGACCCCTATCTGCTGCACTTCGCCGCCGTGGGCTCCCCGCGCTCCGCCGCCGACGGCAGCAGCGTCACCGTGGAGACCCGGCGCGGCGACGTCGCCCGGCTGACGCCGGACGCGCTGGCCGGGGCCTCGCTGGTCACCGCCTCCGCGCTGCTCGACGTGCTCACCCGTGAGGAGGTCGTCACCCTCGTCGACGCCTGCGCCGGGGCCGGTTGCCCCGCGCTGCTCACCCTTTCGGTCGCCGGGCGCGTCGAACTCACCCCGGCCGACCCGCTGGACGCGGAGATCGCCGAGGCGTTCAACGCCCATCAGCGGCGCGCCGGGCTGCTCGGCCCGGACGCGGTCACCGTGGCCTGCGAGGCGTTCGCCGCGCGCGGAGCCTCCGTACGCGTGCACCCGAGCCCTTGGCGGCTCGGTCCCGGGGAGTCGGCGCTGATCGAGCAGTGGCTGCGCGGCTGGGTGGGCGCGGCCGTGGAACAGCGGCCCGCGCTGCGCGACCGCGCCGAGCGGTATCTGCGGGACCGGCTCGCCGCCTGCGCGGCCGGTGAGCTGCGGGCCGTCGTCCACCACAGCGACCTGCTGGCCCTGCCCCGGCCGACGGGCGGCGCGTCATGAGCTCGCGGCCGGCGACGCCCTCCGGCACGGCGCACGCACGCGTGCACGGCGGCGGGCCGGCCGATGTGTGCGTGTACGGCGTCGGCACGATGCACGCGCGCGTGGCCGCTGCGGGCACCGCGCGGACGGCTCGCAGGGCCGGGACCGGGGTTACGCAACCGCAGCCCTCGCTCCCGCAGCCGCCCCAGCCCTCCGCGCCCCGGCGCCCCCGCTTCCGCGCGCTGCGTACGCACTTCGGGACCGTCGCCGGTGCGGTCATCCTCGGGGCGCTGCTGTGGCGGCTGGGTACGGGCGTGCTCGTCGACGGGCTGCGGCGGATCGACACCGCGACGGTGCTGGTGGCGCTCGGCATCGGCGCGGTGACCACCGTACTCAGCGCCTGGCGCTGGCAGTTGGTGGCCCGGGGCCTGGGCATCCGGCTGCCGCTGGGCCCGGCCGTCGCCGACTACTACCGGGCGCTGTTCCTGAACGCGGCGCTGCCCGGCGGGATCCTGGGCGATGTGCACCGGGCGGTCCGGCACGGACAGAGCACCGGTGACCTGCGGCGGGGGGTGAAGGCCGTCGTACTGGAACGCGTCGCCGGGCAGCTCGCGCTGGCCGTGCTGGCCGTGGCGGCGCTGCCGACGCTGCCGTCCCCGGTCCGCGCCGAGGCCCGCGACTTCGCCCCGATGGTGGCCCTCGCGGTGGTCGGCGCGCTCGCCGTCGGCCTCGCCGTGCGCATGAACCGTACGTCCTCCCGCCGGGCCGGGGGTGTGCGCGCCGCCCTCGGCGAGGTGCGCCAGGGCCTGTTCTCCCGCCGGGGCGGTCCGGGCATCGCGCTGTCCTCCGCCGTCGTCCTGGCCGGGCACGTGGCGATGTTCGTCGTGGCGGCCCGGGTCGCCGGCTCCGCCGCCGCCGTCGTGGAGCTGGTCCCGCTCGCGGTCCTCGCCCTGGTCGCCATGGGGCTGCCGCTGAACGTCGGCGGCTTCGGGCCCCGCGAGGGCGTCACCGCCTGGGCGTTCGGCGCCGCGGGACTCGGCGCGAGCACCGGGGTCGCCGTCGCCGTCGTGTACGGCGTGCTGAGTTTCGTGGCGAGCCTGCCCGGCGCCATCGTCCTCACCGTCCGCTGGTACTCCGGCCTGCGCGCCACGGCGGCTCCCCAGGCCACCGGCCAGCCGGCCCCCGCCCCGACGGACCCGGCCCCGGCTTCCGTACCGCACGACCCACGGCCTCCACAGCACCCCGCGTCCGCGCACGGTCCCGGGCGCGCGCATGACCCTGCGCGCGGACAGGATGCGACGCCCGGACAGGACTGGGTGGCGCATGGCCCCACGCCCACGCATGACGCCGCGCGCGGACAAGCCACGGCGCCCGCGCCGGACTCCGTGCTCTCGCGTGGCGCCGCGCGCGAGCAAGCCACGGCGTCTGCGGCGGACTCCGTGCTCTCGCATGGCGTCAGGCGTGGAGAAGCCACGGAGTCTGCATCGGACTCCGCGCCCACGCATGGCGTCAGGCGTGGAGAAGCCACGGAGTCTGCATCGGACTCCGTGCTCTCGCATGACGCCGCGCGCGGACAAGCCACGGCGCCCGCGCCGGACTCCGTGCTCTCGCGTGGCGCCGCGCGCGGGCAAGCCACGGCGCCCGCGCCGGACACCGCGCCCTCGCGCGGCCCCGTGTCCGCGCACGACTCGGCGTCCGGACGGGACACTGCGGTCGGCGCGGGCCCGGCGCTCGCCCCCGGCTACCCGTGTTCCGTCGCCGACGTGAGCAGTGCGAAATACGGCTCGAAGGATTCCGCCAGGCTCGCCAGCAGTGCCTTCCCCTTTTCCGCCGATCCGAGGGAAGGACGGCCGATGACGCCCGATTCGGTATAGGCGGACATTCCCACGGTGAGCAGATGACGACGGTCGTCAGTGGTGAAATCAGCGGACTCGTAACCAGGGCGGACGAATTCGGGATGAGCGTGCAGCAGAATCGAGGTCTCGATTTCCCCGGCGTGCATGTCGGTGAGCAGCGAGGTACGCACCCCCGCCCGCTCCCGAGCCGCCTCCCAGTCCTCGGCGGCCGGGAACAGCGCCATCCGCTCACCGCGTGCGGAGGCCTCCTGGACGACGTTGCCCAGAACGTAGTTGCCGCCGTGCCCGTTGACGACGACGAGCGCGTCGACGCCGGAGCGGCGCAGCGACGCGGCGATGTCCGAGACCACCGCATGGAGGGTCACGGCGGAGATGCTGACGGTCCCCGGCCAGCCCGCGTGCTCGTGCGAGCAGGAGACCGTCACCGGAGGAAGGAGGTGCACCGGGTACGCGGCGGCGATCTCCCGCGCCACGGCACAGGCGACGAGCGTGTCGGTCGCCAGCGGAAGGAACGGACCGTGCTGTTCGAAACTGCCCACGGGAAGGACGGCCACCTGTGTTGAAACGCCCGCCCCCCGCGTCCGTACCTCTTCGGTGGTGTCCGCCGGCAGCACCCCGTGCGCCACGCCGTTTGTTCCCCCACCTGCCGCCGCACGCGCGCCCGAACCACTCATCTTTTCACGGCCTTTCGTCTCTGCTTAGGAATCAGATCATGACAGAAAACTCCGGCGTCAACATCGGCGTAGTCGGCAAGAAGTCCCCGCGGCGTTCGGGCGCGGAACGCGTCGTGAATGCCCCGCTGCCCACCGTGTACGGGAAATTCCAGGCGATCGGCTACCTGGACCACGACCGCGGTGACGAACAAGTGGCCCTGGTGTACGGCGAGATCGGCACCGAGAACGTGCTGACGCGGCTGCACTCCGAATGCCTGACCGGGGACGCGTTCGGCTCCCGGCACTGCGAGTGCGGCGACCAGCTGGCGTCCGCGCTGCGTGCCGTCGTCGCCGAAGGCAGCGGCATCGTCGTCTACTTGCGGGGCCACGAGGGCCGCGGCATCGGACTGCTCGCCAAGCTGCGCGCGATGGCGCTGCAGGCGGAGGGCCTGGACACGGTGGAGGCGAACCTCGCGCTCGGCCTGCCCGTCGACGCCCGTGACTACGGCGTCGCGGCTCAGATCCTGCACGACCTCGGGGTGCGCTCGGTGCGCCTGATGTCCAACAACCCGCGCAAGCGGGAGGCGCTGGTGCGGCACGGCATCCAGGTCGCCGAGCAGGTGCCGCTGCTGATCGAGCCGTGCGAGAGCAACATCACGTATCTGCGGACCAAGCGGGAGCGGATGGACCACATCCTGCCCCATCTGGACGCCGTCGCCCACGGCTCCTGAGGCCGGCCGTACCGGCGTCCGCCGCCTCCCCCATGGGCGGCGGGCGCCCCGGCGGTCGCGCTCAGTCCGTCAGCGCCTCGTGCACCAGCCGCCGCAGTTCCGGGAAGATCTTCAGCGTCTTCGGGCGAACCTGTGTCATGAACTGGACCGTCAGTTCATGGGCCGGGTCGACCCAGAAGGCGGTCGTGGCCGCGCCGGTCCAGCCGTAGGTGCCCAGGCTGGAGGGGGCCAGGGTGCGGGACGGGTCGGTCACCACCGACACGTTGAAGCCGAAGCCGAGCCCGTCGTTGCCGGGCTCCTGGTGGGCGGGGGCGCCGAAGGAGCGCAGCACCGCGTCGCCGGGCAGCTGGTTGCGGGTCATCATGCCGACGCCGTCCGCGGACAGCAGCCGTACGCCGTCCAGTTCGCCGCCCCGGCGCAGCATCTCCATGAACCGGTGGAAGTCGTACGCCGAGGAGACCAGGCCGCCGCTGCCGGACAGGAACCTCGGCCGGCCGCGCACCGGCAGCCCCGGCACCGGCTCGATCCCGCCCTCGTCCGTCTCCCCGTACAACTCCGCCAGTCTGTCCGCCTGTTCGGGCGCGATGTGGAAGCCGGTGTCGGTCATGCCGAGCGGACCCAGGATCCGCTCGGCGAAGAACGCGTCCAGTGGCTGCCCGGACACCACCTCGACGACCCGGCCCAGCACGTTCGATGCCACCGAGTAGTTCCACTGCGTGCCCGGGTCGAACTGCAGCGGCATCCGCGCGTACACCTCCACCGTCTCCGGCAGATCGGCGCCCGGCGGGACCGAGTACTCCAGGCCGGATGCGCGGTAGAGGGCGTCGACGGGGTGCTGGTGGTAGAAACCGAAGGTCAGGCCTGCGGTGTGGGTGAGCAGGTGCCGGATCAGGATCGGGCCGGCGGCCGGGCGCGTGCGCAGGTCCGCTCCCGAACCGCCGTCGTACACCCGGGGGTTGGCGAACGCCGGCAGATGACGTTCGAGCGGGTCGTCCAGGGACAGCCTGCCCTCCTCCACCAGCAGCAGTACCGCGACCGCGGTGACCGGCTTGGTCATGGAGTAGATCCGCCACAGCGTGTCCGCCTCGACCGGCAGCCTGGCCGCGACATCGCGCAGGCCGTACGTGGTGAGGTGGGCGACCCGGCCGCGGCGCGACACGGCCACCAGAAAGCCGGGCAGCCGCCCCTCGTCGACATGGTGCGCGATCTGCCGGTCCAGGCGGTCCAGCGCCTTGACGTCCAGCCCCGCCTCGTCCGGGTCGACTTCCTGCCGCAGCCCTGCCATCGCTCTCCTCCGGTCGGCTCGTACGCGATGCCCCCGGCTGCCCGCCGGACGCACCCGGCTCTCATCGTCGCCCAGGAACACCACCATGCACCCGTTCATCAGCGGTTTTTGTGAGCGACGCGACGCCGTCGGCCCCGGGCAGTGTGTCGTCGCCGTCGCCGCCGTCGGCGCCCGGCAGCGCGCGGGCCAGCGGCACGCCGAGTGCCGCGACGGCCGCCAGGCTGAGCAGGGCGGTCGCGGTCCCGGCGCCGATGAGCGCGGTCGCCGTGGCCACTCCCAGGGCCGGGCCGATGTTCAGCGCCGTCTGCTGCAGCCCGCCCGCCACGCCGGCCACCGCCACCTCGGCCTGTCGTACGACCACCTGGGTGGCCGCCACCATCACCGTCCCGAAACCCGCGCCCAGCAGGGCGAACGCGCAGCTCAGCGCGGGCGTGGAGCGGAGCCCGGACAGCACGAGGACACCGAGCGCCAGCAGCGCCGTCGCCCCCGTCGTCGTAGCACGGGTCCCGAAGCGGCGCAGCAGCAATGGGCACAGCGCGGCGGACGCCACCATCAGCACCGCGAGCGGCAGACTGCGCAGCGAGCTGTCCAAGGGGTCCAGGCCCAGGCGGCGTTGCAGCAGGTAGGTGGCCACGAAGAGGGTGCCGAACAACGCGGCGGACACGACCACCAGCACGCCGAGCGCCGCCCCGGCCGCGCGCGAGCCGATGACCGCGGGCGGCAGCAGCGGGCTCGCCGTACGCCGCTCGTGCCGCACGAGGACGGCGGCGGTGACCGCGGCGACGGCGAGTCCCGCCGCGGAGGCGGGCCGCGCGGTCAGCGAGTGCACCAGGCAGGCGAGGGTCACCGCGAGGAGTACGGCACCCGGCACGTCCAGCGGAGTCCGGGAGCCCGCGGCGGGCCGCTGCGGCCGCAGCAGCGGCGGCAGGCCGAAGACGAGCGCGGGCAGGACGTTCACGAAGAACACGGCCCGCCAGCCCAGGCCGGTCACCAGCGCCCCGCCCACCAGCGGCCCCGCTGCCGCGGCCAGCCCGATCGCGGCGGTCCGCAGGGCCAGGGGCCGCGCGAGCCGGTCCGGCGGGTACGCGGCCCGCAGCATGCCCAGCGTCGCCGGCTGCAGCAGCGCCCCGAACACCCCCTGCACGGCCCGCAGCCCGATCACCCAGCCGACACCGGGCGCGCCGCCGATCCCCGCCGACGCCGCCCCGAACCCCAGCATGCCGACCGCGAAGACCAGCTGCTGCCCGTACCGGTCACCGAGCCGCCCCGCGAACACCAGCAGACCGGCCACGGCGATGAGATACGCGGTGCTGGTCCACTGCACCTCGGCGAACGACGCCCCCAACTCCCCCTGCAGACGGGGCTGTGCCACCGTGAGGACCGTACCGTCCAGCGCGACGGCCACCGCGCCCGCGACACTGCTCGCCAGCGTCCACCGCCGGTTCACCGGCCACCCTCCGGGCCCAGGTGGGCCAGCAGCACGGCCTCGAGCAGGGGCCCGAAGTCCTCGTCGCCGACGGCGAGTTGCAGGCTGCGCCAGCGCCACATCTGGGCGATCCCGTGCAGATTGGCCCACAGGGCGCCCGTGACCCGCCGGGCGTCGGCCCCGGGCAGGGCCTCGCCGACGAGCCCGGCGAACACGCGGAACAGGGGAAGGCTCGTCTCCCGCAACCCCAGGTGTCCGCTCTCCAGCAGGTCGTGACGGAACATCAGCTCGTACATGCCGGGGTTGTCGAGCGCGAACTCCAGATACGTGCGCGCCAGCGCCGCCACCCGCGGGCGCGGACCGGCCGGGCCGCGTGCGAGTGTCGCCCTCACCCGCTCGGCCAGGTCGGCGAAGCCCCTGCGGGCGATGGCCGACAGCAGCTCCAGGTGGGTGGGGAAGTAGCGGCGCGGCGCCCCGTGCGAGACGCCGGCGCGCCGGGCGATCTCGCGCAGGGTCAGTGCCTGCAGCCCCTCGGCCTCCAGCAGCTCCACGCCGGTGTCGACCAGACGCTCCCGCAAGCCGATCTCGGACTCAGTCATGGACCGTGTCTATCAGGCAGACGTAGACACTGTCTACTAAGTACCGCGGGTGCGGGAATGCGGGGACGGTTCCGCCGAGTTGACGGTGTCATGAGTGAAGACTCCGCCCCCGCCCAGGACGCGCTGCTGGACCTGCTCTCCGAAGGCAACGCCGGCCTGCTGGTCACCCTCAAACGCGACGGCCGCCCCCAGCTGTCCAACGTCAACCACGCCTACTACCCCGACGAGCGCGTCATCCGCATCTCCGTCACCGATGACCGCGCCAAGACCCGCAACCTGCGCCGCGACCCCCGCGCCTCCTACCACGTCACCAGCGCCGACCGCTGGGCCTTCACCGTCGCCGAGGGCACGGCCGAACTCTCCCCGGTCGCCCGGGACCCGCACGACGCCACCGTCGAGGAACTGATCCGCCTGTACCGGGACGTCCAGGGCGAGCATCCGGACTGGGACGACTACCGGGCGGCGATGGTCCGCGACCGCCGCCTGGTGGTGCGGCTGCGCGTCGACCGGGTGTACGGCATCCCGAAGCGCTGACCGGTCCCCGGTCACGGCGCCCCGGCGGTCCGCGTCTCGATCGCCCGCAGTACGGCGACCATGTCCTCGCCGCCGTACCCCTGGGTCACCGTCTCCTCGAACAGGGCGTGGCACACGTCGAGGAGCGGTGAGGCCAGGTGTGCCTTGCGGGCCGCCTCGGCGATGAGCCGGTTGTTCTTCAGGACGTCCAGCGCGGCCGCCTGCACCGAGAAGTCCCGGTCGGACAGCTTCGGCGCCTTCATCCGGGAGACGCCGCTGGCCATCGGTCCCGCGTCGAGGACGTCCAGGAACAGCCGCCGGTCCAGGCCCTGGCGCTCGGCGAAGTGGAAGGCCTCCGTCAGTCCGGTCACCAGGGTGATCAGGAAGAGGTTCACGGACAGTTTCATCAGCAGCGCACCGGGCGCCGGGCCGCACACGAACGTCTCCCGGCACAACGGCGCGAGCAGCGGCCGCACGGTCTCCACGGCGTCCGCCTCCCCGGCGAGCATCGCCACCAGCCGGCCCTCCTCCGCCGGCACCCGTGACCCGGAGACGGGTGCCTCGACGTACCGGCCGCCGGCGGCGCGGACGTCGGACTCCAGGGCGTGGGAGTACTCGGGGGAGGTGGTGCCCATGTGGACGACGACGCGCCCGGCGACCCGTGCGGCCAGCGCGGGCGTGCCCCGGCCGAGGACGGCGTCCACGGCGGCCTCGTCGGCCAGCATCAGCAGCACCACGTCCGCCCGGGCGAACAGCTCGTCCGGGTCCCGGGCGACCGTGGCGCCGGCCGCGTGCAGGGGTGCGGCGCGTTCGGCGGTCCGGTTCCAGACCACGAGGGGAGTGCCGGCGGACACCAGGCGCTGTGCCATGGGGCGGCCCATCACTCCGAGACCGATGAAACCGACGTTCACGGGGACCGCCCCTCGCTCAGGTTGCCGACTATGACCGCTGTCATAGTAGCGGCGGTTATGACGCCGGTCATAGGGTGGGTGCGACGAGGACCGGGAGGGCGGCGATGAGCGAGACGAGGCACGGACCGCGGGAGCGGATGGTCTTCAGCGCGGCCCAGCTCATCCGGCGCGACGGCGTCGCCGCGACCGGCATGCGGGAGGTCGCCGCGCACGCCGGGGCGCCGCGCGGCTCGCTTCAGCACTACTTCCCGGGCGGGAAGGAACAGCTGGTCAACGAGGCGGTCGGCTGGGCCGGACGGTATGCGGGCAAGCGGATCGCCCGCTTTCTCGCGGGACTCGCGGAGCCGACGCCGAGCGGTCTGTTCGCGGCGATGGTCGCCCAGTGGACCGACGAGTACGCGGCGCGCGGCTTCGTCGGGGGCTGTCCGGTCGCCGCCGCCACCATCGACTGCGCCTCGGCCGACGGCTCGACCCGCGAGGCCGTGGCCGCCGCGTTCACCACCTGGCGGACGCCGCTCGCCGAGGCCCTGACCGGCATGGGTGTGCCCGCGGCCCGTGCCGAATCCCTGGCCACCCTCATGATCAGCACCCTGGAGGGCGCGATCCTGATGGCCCGTGCCGAACAGGACGCCCGCCCCCTGACCACGGCGGTACGGGAACTCGGGCCCCTGCTCGACGCGGCGGTCCGGCCGGGCGGGTGAGCGGAGGGGCGGCCCTCCGCACGCGGCCGGTGCGGGGGTGCGCGATGCGCTGG
The DNA here is from genome assembly GCF_006715785.1 of Streptomyces puniciscabiei. Taxonomy (NCBI): domain Bacteria; kingdom Bacillati; phylum Actinomycetota; class Actinomycetes; order Kitasatosporales; family Streptomycetaceae; genus Streptomyces; species Streptomyces puniciscabiei. The sequence continues at coordinate 440,447 of NZ_VFNX01000003.1, read as the reverse complement.
GGGTGGTGCGGCCGGCGTAGGGGAGCGGCGATGGTGCCGGTGCCGGGCATGCGGTGACTGCGCCGGTGTGGAGTGCGGCCGGTGCGAAACCCTGTCGCGGCCACCCGGGGTGCAGCGGCTCGCGGGCGCGGTGCTTGCCCGGCCCCGCCCGTCGCTCTACCCTCCGCGCGTGATCAATGGTGCACATGTGGTGCTCTACAGCCGGGACGCGGAGGCCGACCGGGTCTTCCTGCGCGACACGCTCGGGTGGACGCATGCCGACGCGGGCCACGGATGGCTGATCTTCCGGGCGCCGCCCGCCGAGGTGGCCTGCCACCCCACCGACGGCGAGCCCGCGCACGAGCTGATGCTGATGTGCGACGACCTCGACGCGACGCGGCGTGAACTCGCCGAGCGTGGCGTGGAGTTCACCCGGCAGGTGGAGGAGGCCCGCTGGGGTCGGGTGACCGCGCTGCGCCTGCCGGGCGGCGGCGAGCTCGTCCTGTACGAGCCCAGGCATCCGAGGCCGTAGGGGGAACGGCGCAGACGGCGGACGGGCGGGTCGCGCAGGCGTGTTCGCACGCGCGGCCGGTGGGCCCGGGCCTCGGACCGTGCGGTCCTAGGCCGCCGTGACCCTTTCCGCCCGCTTCGGCCGGCTGTCCGGCCGTTCGCCGAGGAGTTCGGTGGGGACCTTGTGTGTCTCGCGGGCGGTGAGGGCGGCGAGGGCCGGGGGGAGGCACAGCGCGGCCGTGAACAGGGCGACCGCCGACCAGTCGTCGCCGCCCGGACCGGCGATCTCGGCGGCGAAGGTGACCGCGAACCCGGCCACCGCGAAGCCGATCTGCGTGCCGACGGCCATGCCCGACAGCCGCACCCGGGTCGCGAACATCTCGCCGTAGAAGGCGGGCCATACCCCGTTGGCGGCGCTGTAGACGAGACCGAAGGCGACGATCCCGAGGATCAGGGTCAGCGGGCGGGAGCCCGTGGAGATCGCCCACAGATAGCCGGCCATCGCGGCCGCGCTGCCCACCGCGCCGAACAGGAACACCGGCCGGCGCCCGATCCGGTCCGAGAGCGTGGCCCACAGCGGGATCGCGGCCAGCGCGCAGAGGTTGGCCAGGGCGCCCACCCACAGCATGAACGTGCGGGACATACCGACCGAATCACTGGTGGCGTACGCCAGCGCCCACACCGTGAAGACCGTGCTGACCGAGGCGATGAGCGCGCCCGCGATCACCCGGAGCACGTCCGCCCAGTGCTCGCGGATGAGCACCGCGAGCGGCAGCCGGACCACGCCCTCGGTCGCCGCCTGCTTCGCGAAGGCCGGGGTCTCGCGCAGCCGGCGCCGGATGACGTAACCGGTGACGGCGACCGCCACGCTCAGCCAGAACGGCACCCGCCAGCCCCAGGACAGCAGTTGGTCCTCGGGGAGCCGGGAGACGGGGATGAAGACCAGCGTGGCGATGAGCTGACCGCCCTGGGTGCCGCTCAGCGTGAAGCTGGTGAAGAAGCCCCGCCGGTCCGGCGGGGCGTGTTCCAGGCTCATGGAACTCGCGCTCGCCTGCTCGCCGGCCGCCGATATGCCCTGCAGCACACGGCAGAGCACGAGCAGCACCGGAGCGAGCGAGCCGGCCTGGGCGCGGGTGGGCAGACAGCCGATGAGGAAGGTCGACACGCCCATGAGGATCAGGGTGAACACCATGATCTTCTTGCGGCCGAGCCGGTCGCCGACGTGCCCGAGGACCAGCGCGCCGAGCGGGCGGGCGGCATAGGCGACGCCGAAGGTGGCGAGCGACAGCAGGGTCGCGGTCGCCGGGTCGGAGGAGTCGAAGAACACCTTCGGGAAGATCAGCGCGGCGGCGCTGCCGTAGACGAAGAAGTCGTAGTACTCCAGGGCGCTGCCGATCCAGGCGGCCGTCGCCGCCTTCCAGGGCTGTCCGGGAGGGGCGTCGGCGGCGGACGCGGGGGCGGGGACGGACACGGCGGTGCTCCTTCGGGGGACGTCCACCCTACGGAAGGGCGGCGTGAGCGACGAGGGGAGGGAGCGGGCGAGGGCCGGATCTCGGCGCTAATTAACCCACTGGATAGTTAGTCGTGGTGGGTGGGATGTTGCGCCCGTGTTTCCCCGCTGTCAAGAGTCCGTGCAGCGGTCCGTGCGGGAGTGCGGGCCTGCCGGGGTCAGCCGGCCGTGCGCTCCGCGGTCAGGTAGGCGATCACCATGTCGCCCAGCATGGTCCGGTAGTGCTCCCGCCGGCCGGGGTCCACCAGGTCCCGGCCGAACAGGGCGCCGAAGGTGTGCCGGTTGGCCACCCGGAAGAAGCAGAACGAGCTGATCATCGCGTGCAGGTCGACCGCGTCGACGTCGGCCGTGAACAGCCCTGACTCCTGTCCCGCGGTGAGGATCCGGCGGATCACCTCCAGGGCCGGGGAGCCGATCTTCCCGAGCTTCTCGGAGGCCGCGATGTGCTCCGCGCCGTGGATGTTCTCGATGCTGACGAGCCGGATGAAGTCCGGGTGCCGCTCATGGTGGTCGAAGGTCAGCTCGGCCAGGCGCCGGATCGCCGCGACGGGGTCCAGGTGCTCGACGTCCAGCTGCTGCTCGGCCTCGCGGATCACCCCGTATGCCCGCTCCAGCACGGCCGTGAACAGCTGCTCCTTGCCGCCGAAGTAGTAGTAGATCATTCGCTTGGTGGTGCGGGTGCGGGCCGCTATCTCGTCGACCCGGGCTCCGTCGTAGCCCGCCCGTGCGAACTCCTGCGTGGCCACGTCCAGGATCTCGGCCTTGGTGCGGGCCGCGTCGCGCACCCGTCCCCCGGGTCGTACGGGCTCTTCGACGCTGGTCATCGCTGTCCTTCGGGCCGGTGGGCGCCTGGGTGGCGCGCTCGCTGGGTGCGTGCCGGTGATTGTAGAAGCAGGGGGCCCGGAGGCCGCCCGGGTCTTCCGTGCCGCACCGGTGGCTGATATAGCTAACGTACTGGTTCGTACATTAGTGCCGCCTCAGGAGGGCCACGTGGCCAAGGACTCGTATCTCGTCGGGCTGATCGGGGCCGGGATCGGCCCCTCACTCAGTCCCGCCCTGCACCAGCGGGAGGCGGACCGGCAGGGCCTGCGCCACCTCTACCGGCTCCTCGACCTCGACGCCCTCGGCCGGGCGCCGGAGGCCGTCGGCGATCTGGTCCGCGCCGCCCGCGACCTCGGCTACGACGGGCTGAACATCACCCATCCCTGCAAGCAGCTGGTCATCGACCACCTCGACGCGCTCGACCCGCGGGCCGAGGCACTCGGCGCGGTCAACACCGTGGTCTTCGACGACGGCCGGGCCGTCGGCCACAACACCGACGTGACCGGATTCGCCGCCTCCTTCGCGCGCGGCCTGCCCGACGCCCCGCTGGAGCGGGTCGTCCAGCTCGGCGCGGGCGGCGCGGGGGCGGCCGTCGCGCATGCCGTGCTCACCCTGGGCGCCGGGCGGGTCACCGTCGTCGACGCGCTGCCCGCGCGGGCCGCCGGCCTCGCCGACTCCCTGGTACGGCACTTCGGCCCCGGCCGGGCGGAGGCGGCGACGGTGGACCGGCTTCCGGCGCTGCTCGGCGCGGCCGACGGCTGTGGCGGCCTGGTGCATGCCACGCCCACCGGTATGGCCGCGCACCCCGGGCTGCCTCTGCCGGCCGAGCTGCTGCATCCCGGTCTGTGGGTTGCCGAGGTGGTGTACCGGCCGCTTCGGACGGAGCTGCTGCGGGTCGCTCACGCGCGTGGGTGCGCCGTTCTGCCCGGGGGCGGGATGGCCGTGTTCCAGGCCGCCGACGCGTTCCGGCTGTTCACGGGGAGAGAGCCGGACAGCGGCCGGATGCTGGCCGACTTCGAGGAGCTGGTGGGCGTCGAGCGCTCGGGGAGTGCGGTCGGATGACGAGGAGCACAGGCATGCGCACCTCCATAGCCACCGTCTCCCTCAGCGGCACCCTCACCGAGAAACTCGCCGCGGCCGCGCGGGCCGGGTTCGGCGGGGTGGAGATCTTCGAGAACGATCTCCTGGCGTGCCCGCTCGCTCCCGAGGAGATCCGTGCGCGCTGTGCCGACCTCGGGCTGAGCATCGATCTGTACCAGCCGATGCGGGACATCGAGGGCGTGCCCGACGAGGTCTTCGTGGGCAACCTGCGGCGCGCCCGGCACAAGTTCGAGCTGATGAACCGGCTCGGCGCCGACACCGTCCTCGTGTGCTCCAGCGTGTCGCCCCACGCCGTGGACGACGACGCCCGAGCGGCCGGACAGCTGGCCCGACTGGCCGAGCTGGCCGAGGGGTTCGGGATCCGGGTGGCGTACGAGGCGCTCGCCTGGGGGCGGCACGTGAACACCTACCGGCACGCGTGGCGGATCGTCGAGGCCGCCGGGCACCCGGCGCTCGGCGTCTGTCTGGACAGTTTCCACATCCTCTCCCGCGCCTGCGAGCCGAAGGACCTCGAGGGAATCGCGGACATCCCCGGCGAGAAGATCTTCTTCCTGCAGCTCGCCGACGCCCCGCTGCTCGCGATGGACGTCCTGCAGTGGAGCCGTCACTACCGCTGCTTCCCAGGACAGGGCGGCCTCGACGTCACAGGGCTGGTGCGGCAGGTCCTCGCCACCGGCTACCGCGGGCCGCTGTCCCTGGAGGTCTTCAACGACGTCTTCCGGCAGGCCGACGCCGGCCCCACCGCCGTGGACGCCCACCGCTCCCTGCTGCTCCTCGAGGAGGCCGCCGGTGCGACCGAGCTGCCGCCGCCCGTCGTGCCCACCGGGGTGGCCTTCGCCGAACTCCTCACCCCGGACGCCGAACCCGTCACCGCGCTGCTGACCGCCCTCGGCTTCACCCGCGCCGCCCGGCACCGCGGCAAGCCCGTCGACCTGTGGCAGCGCGGCGAGGCCCGCATCCTGGTCAACAGCGCCGCCACCGCCCGCCGCGACGGCACCCGGCTGGCCGCGATCGGCCTGGAGTCCCCGGACCCCGCCGCTGCCGCCCGCCGCGCCGAAGCCCTGCTCGCCCCCGTCCTGCCCCGCCGCCGTGCCCCCGAGGACGCCCCGCTCGACGCCGTCGCGGCCCCCGACGGCACGGAACTGTTCTTCTGTGCCACCGGTGATCCCGAACTCTCCGACTGGCGGGCCGACTTCGCCGACCTGCCGGATGCCCCGGAGCCCTCCCCGACCGGCATCGAAGCGACCCGGATCGACCACCTCGCCCTCACCCAGCCCTGGCACCACTTCGACGAGGCCACCCTCTTCCACCGCAGCGTCCTCGGCCTCACCGCCCAGCAGAGCGTCGACCTCGCCGACCCCTACGGCCTGATGCGCAGTCGCGCCGTCACCAGCGCCGACGGCGGCGTCCGCATCGCCCTCGGCGTCGGCGCGGCACCCGCGGACGACACCGTGCACGCGGCACACATCGCGCTGGCCACCGACGACGTGGTGGCCGCGGCCCGCGCCTTCCGCGCCGCGGGCGGCCGGCTGCTGCCCGTGCCGGCCAACTACCACGACGACCTCGCCGCCCGGTACGACCTCCCCGACGACGAGCTGGAGACGTACCGCGACCTCGGCATCCTGTACGACCGGGACGCGGGCGGCGCCTTCCGGCACTGCTACACCGAGACCGTCGGCCGGGTCTTCTTCGAACTCGTCCAGCGCGACCCCGGCTACCAGGGATACGGCGCCGCGAACGCCCCGGTACGCCTCGCGGCCCAGCACGCGGGACGGCTCTTGCACTGAACCGACCGGCGTCTTACCGGACTTGTCGTACGAGTGAGAGGCCGGTGAGACCTCCACCGGGTTCAGCTGCGGTTCAGGCTCCGTACACGTCAGGCGGCGGATACTCCGCGAGATCCGGCATGCGCGCCGCGCCCGGATCACTGCGTTTCCGGGAGCCCGAAAGGCCGTTCATGCTGACCACCCCCACCCAGTCGGTCGTCCGGGGCGACGGGCCGCCGCCCGCCGCCCCGCCCCGCCCGCGTACCGGCCGGTACGAGCGTCCGGCGCTGGCGGCCATCGCCGCGCTCGCCGCGCTGCTGTCCCTGTGGGGCCTCGGCCACAGCGCGTACCACGGGTTCTACGCCTCCGCGGTGCGCAGCATGACGGACAACCCGGTCGCCTTCTTCTACGGCTCCTTCGACCCGGGCAACACCCTCACCATCGACAAGCTGCCCGGGTTCCTGTGGCCGCAGGCCCTGTCGGCGCTGGTGTTCGGCTTCCACCCGTGGGCGCTGGTGCTGCCGCAGGCGCTCGAGGGCGTGGCCTCGGTGGTCGTGCTCCATGTGCTGGTGCGTCGCTGGGCGGGCGTGCCCGCCGGGCTGCTGGCCGCCGCCTTCCTGGCCCTCACTCCGGTGACCGTCGGCCTTGGGCGGTCCGTCACCGAGGATGCGCCGTTCGTCCTGTTGCTGCTTCTCGCCGCCGAGGCCGTCTGGCGGGCGACCGAGCGGGGCAGGCTCGTCCCCCTGCTGCTCGCCGGGTTCTGGGTGGGCGTGGCCTTCCAGTGCAAGATGCTGGAGGCCTGGGCGGTGCTCCCCGCGCTGGCCGCCACCTACCTGGTCGCCGCTCCCCGGAGCCTCGGCCGCCGGCTGCGCGATCTCGCACTCGCCGCGGCGGTGACCTTCGCGGTGTCGGTGTCGTGGATGGTGGTGGCCACCCTCACCCCGGGCTCCGCCCGGCCGTATCTCGACGGCACCACGGACAACTCGGCGTTCGGTCTGGTCGTCGGCTACAACTTCCTCACCCGCTTCCACACCGTCGGTGTCGACGCGGCCGGCACCGGCAGCGTCACGCCCAACGAGATCCTGCGGGCGGCCGGTTCGGGCCCCGGCATGGGCGACAGCGTGTGGAAGATGTTCAGCCCGGGGCTCGCCACGCAGACCGGGTGGCTCTACCCGCTCGCCGCGCTCGGCCTGGCCGGCGGCGCGGTGGCACTGTGGCGGCGGCGCGTCCCCCGTACGGACCGCGTGCTCGCGGGCCAGGTGCTGTGGGGCGGATGGCTGGCGACGTTCTTCCTCGTCTTCAGCTTCGGCAGCGTGACGGGGCACACCTACTACATGGGCGTGGTCGCGGTGCCCCTCGCGGCGTTCGCCGGCGCCGGTGTCGTACCGGCCTGGCGGGCGGCCCTGAGGGGCGGCCGACGGGCCTGGGTACTGCCGGTGGCGCTCGCCGGGAACGCCGCCTGGTGTGTGGCGCTGACCCTGTGGTACCCACGTTTCCTGCCCTGGTCGGCCCCGGTCGCCGCCACCCTCGCGCTGGCCGGTCTGGCCCTGACCGCGGTCCGGCACCGCCCGCGCATGGTCACCGCCGGTCTGGCCGTGGGACTGGCCGCGGTCCTGCTGGTGCCCGCCGCGTGGTCGGCGTCGGCGCTGTCACCGCGCTACAACCAGCCCGGCTCGCTGGGCCGCGTCGGCCCCAGCAGCCACCGCCAGGGCAATCCGCTCGCCCGACTGAACTCAGACCAGCGGCACTTGCTCGCCTACCTCACCGCCCACCGCGGCAGCGCCGAGTATGTGGCCGCGATCCCCGGTTGGTGGTCCGCCGCGCCCTACGTCATATCGGCGAACGCACACGTCATGCCCATGGGCGGTTTCACCGGGCGGGTCCCGTACCCCTCGCCCGCCCGCTTCCACCGGCTGATCCGCTCCGGCCGGCTGCGCTACGTCGTCCTGTCCCGAGGGGACGTCCTGGCCGGGTACCGGCACGACACGCCCGTCGGTGGGCTCGTGCGCTGGACGACCGTCCACTGCGCGCTCGTCCCCCCGTCGGCGTACCACTCCGGCGACCGGTCCCACCGGCTCTACGACTGCGGCCCGGCTCACCGGGGATGAGCCGGGGTTGCGGGCGAGGATCGGTCACGGCCGTGCGTTCCGTCTGCGCCCTGGCGGCCGCGCCCGGCTGCTGTGCCGGAGCGCCGCCCACTGCCGGCGGCCGCCTGTGATCCCGGCTGCTGTGTGACTGCGGCCTGGCTCACCGGGGGTGAGCCGGGGGTGTGGGAGAGGGGCGGTCAGGGCTGTGCGTTCCGTCTGGGCGCTGGCGGCCGCGTGCCCGGCTGCTGTGCTGGAGGGCACTGCCGGCGGCCGCCCGTGATCCCCGCTGCTGTACGACAGCGGCCCGGTTCACCTGGGGTGAACCGGGCCGCGGCCGACGGGCCGTCAGGCCCGTCTGTTCCACTCGGCGATCACGGGTCGTCCGTGCTCGGTCGACAGTCGGCTGACCGTGCCCGTGGCCAGCTGGAACAGCCGGCCCTCGGCGGGCGGCAGGCCCAGCCTGCGGGCGGTGAGCACGCGCAGGAAGTGCGCGTGGGCGACGAGGACCACGTCCCCCTCCGCCAGGGCCGGGGACACCCGGGCCAGCACGCGGTCGGCGCGGGCCCCGATCTCCTCCGGTGACTCGCCGGGGTGGCCCTCGGGGCCGGGCGGCACGCCGTCGGTCCACAGGTCCCAGCCGGGGCGGGTGCGGTGGATGTCGACGGTGGTGATGCCCTCGTAGCCGCCGTAGTCCCACTCGTGCAGGTCGGGATCGGGCACGACCCCGACGAGGCCCGCGAGTTCGGCGGTGCGCAGCGCGCGGTCCAGCGGGCTGGCCAGTGTCAGGGCGTAGGTCCGGCCGGTGAGGAGCGGGGCGAGGGACTTGGCCTGTTCCTCGCCGTGCCCGGTCAGGGGCAGGTCGGTGAAGCTGGTGTGCTGTCCCGACCTGCTCCACTCCGTCTCACCGTGGCGGACCAGCAGGAGGTCCCCCACGGCGGGTCAGTCCTTCTTCTCGACCGCGTGGCCACCGAACTGGTTGCGCAGCGCCGCGATCATCTTCATCTGCGGAGAGTCGTCCTGCCGGGAGGCGAACCGGGCGAAGAGAGAGGCGGTGATCGCCGGGAGCGGTACGGCGTTGTCGATCGCCGCCTCCACCGTCCAGCGGCCCTCGCCGGAGTCCTCCGCGTAGCCGCGCAGCTTCTCCAGGTGCTCGTCCTCGTCCAGGGCGTTGACCGCGAGGTCGAGGAGCCAGGAACGGATGACCGTCCCTTCCTGCCAGGAGCGGAACACCTCGCGCACGTTCTCCACCGAGTGCACCTTCTCCAGCAGCTCCCAGCCCTCGGCGTAGGCCTGCATCATGGCGTACTCGATGCCGTTGTGGACCATCTTGGAGAAGTGCCCGGCGCCGACCCGGCCCGCGTGGACATAGCCGTACGGGCCCTCCGGCTTGAGCGCCTCGAAGATCGGCTTCAGCGGCTCGACGTGCTGCTTGTCGCCGCCGACCATGAGGGCGTAGCCGTTCTCCAGGCCCCACACACCGCCGGAGACACCTGCGTCGACGAAGCCGATGCCCTTGATACCGAGGGCGGCGGCGTGCTTCTCGTCGTCCGTCCAGCGGGAGTTGCCACCGTCGATCACCGTGTCGCCGGGCTCCAGCAGGTCGCCGAGCTCGTCGATGACGGTCTGCGTGGCGGTGCCGGCCGGGACCATCACCCACACATGGCGGGGCGCGTCCAGCTTCTCGACCAGTTCGGCGAGCGACTTGACGTCGGAGACCTCGGGATTGCGGTCGTAGCCGATGACGGTGTGGCCGGCGCGGCGGATCCGCTCGCGCATGTTGCCGCCCATCTTGCCGAGACCGATGAGACCGAGCTGCATATCAGTTCACTTCCGATGCGTTCTTGAGGGTGCGGTAGGCGGCGACGAGGGCCGTGGTGGACGGGTCGAGACCGGGGACCTGAGCGCCCTCGGTGAGGGCGGGCTCGACGCGCTTGGCGAGGACCTTGCCCAGTTCCACGCCCCACTGGTCGAAGGAGTCGATGTTCCACACGGCGCCCTGCACGAACACCTTGTGTTCGTAGAGGGCGATCAGCTGGCCGAGCACGGACGGGGTCAGCTCACCGGCGAGGATCGTGGTGGTGGGGTGGCCGCCGCGGAAGGTGCGGTGGGTGACCTGCTCCTGCGGCACGCCCTCCGCGCGGACCTCCTCGGCGCTCTTGCCGAAGGCCAGCGCCTGGGTCTGGGCGAAGAAGTTGGCCATCAACAGGTCGTGCTGGGCCTTGAGTTCCTCGCTCAGCTCGCCGACGGGCCGGGCGAAGCCGATGAAGTCCGCCGGGATCAGCTTGGTGCCCTGGTGGATCAACTGGTAGTAGGCGTGCTGCCCGTTGGTGCCCGGGGTGCCCCACACCACCGGCCCGGTCTGCCACTCCACCGGCCGGCCGTCCCGCTGCACCGACTTGCCGTTGGACTCCATGTCCAGCTGCTGGAGGTAGGCGGTGAACTTCGACAGGTAGTGGCTGTACGGCAGCACCGCGTGCGACTGGGCGTCGTGGAAGTTGCCGTACCAGATGCCCAGCAGGCCCAGCAGCAAGGGGGCGTTGGCCTCGGCGGGCGCGGTGCGGAAGTGGTCGTCGACCAGCCGGAAGCCGTCGAGCATCTCCCGGAACCGGTCCGGGCCGATGGCGATCATCAGGGACAGGCCGATCGCGGAGTCGTACGAGTAGCGGCCGCCGACCCAGTCCCAGAACTCGAACATGTTGGCCGTGTCGATGCCGAACTCGGCGACCTTCTCCGCGTTCGTGGACAGCGCCACGAAGTGCTTCGCGACCGCCTTCTCGTCGCCGTCGAAGGCCTTGAGCAGCCAGGAACGGGCCGAGGTCGCGTTGGTGATCGTCTCGATCGTGGTGAACGTCTTGGACGCGACGATGAACAGGGTCTCCGCCGGGTCCAGGTCCCGGGTGGCCTCGTGCAGGTCCGCGCCGTCCACGTTCGACACGAAGCGGAACGTCAACTCCCGTGCGGTGTAAGGGCGCAGCACCTCGTACGCCATCGCCGGGCCGAGGTCGGAGCCGCCGATGCCGACGTTGACGACGTTCTTGATGCGCCTGCCGGTGTGGCCGGTCCACTCGCCCGAGCGGACCTTGCCGGCGAACCCGGTCATCTTGTCGAGGACGGCGTGCACCTTCGGGACGACGTTCTCCCCGTCGACCTCGATCACCGCGTCCCGGGGGGCGCGCAGCGCGGTGTGCAGGACCGCACGGTTCTCGGTGACGTTGATCCTCTCGCCGCGGAACATGGCGTCACGCAGCGCGAACACGCCGGTGGCGGTGGCGAGTTCCTGCAGCAGGGCCAGCGTCTCGTCGGTGATCAGGTGCTTGCTGTAGTCGATGTACAGGTCGCCGACCCGTACGACGTACCGCTCGGCGCGGCCGGGGTCCGCCCCGAACAGTTCGCGCAGGTGCGGCTGCCCCTCGGCGCGGTGGTCGGCGAGGGCCGTCCACTCGGGCCGGTGGGTGAGCTTGACAGACTCGGACTGGGCCATCTCAGGCGTTCTCCTTGGCGGCCTCGCCCTTCAGGGCGATGGCGTACATCTCGTCGGCGTCGAGGCGGCGCAGCTCCTCGGCGATGAGTTCGGAGGTGGGGCGGACCTTCAGGGCCAGGGTGCGCGGCGGCTGGCCCGGCAGGGTCAGCGTGGCGAGCGGCCCCTCGGGGCGGTCGATGCGGATCTCGCCGTTCTGGGTGCCGAGCCGTACGGCGGTGACGACCGGTCCGGCGGTGACCACGCGGTCCACGGTCACCTTCAGGCGGGCCTCCAGCCAGCGGGCCAGCAGTTCGGCGCTGGGGTTGGCCGCCTCGGCCTCGACGGCGGCCGTCGTGATCGGCACCCGGGCCTGGTCCAGGGCGGCGGCCAGCATGGACCGCCACAGGGTGAGCCGGGTCCAGGCGAGGTCGGTGTCGCCGGGGGCGTAGTTGCGGGCGCGGGTCTCCAGGACCTCCATGGGCCGCTCGAACGCGTACAGGTCGGTGATCCGGCGCTGCGCGAGCGCGCCGAGCGGGTCCTCGGACGGGGCGTCGGGCGCGTCCACCGGCCACCACACGACGACGGGCGCGTCCGGCAGCAGCAGCGGCAGCACGACCGAGTCGGCGTGGTCGGACACCTCGCCGTAGGTGCGCAGCACGACCGTCTCGCCGGTGCCGGCCTCGGAGCCGACCCGGACCTCGGCGTCGAGCCGGGAGTGGGTGCGGTCGCGCAGGGTGCGCACGTGCCGCTTGATGACGACCAGGGTCCGCATCGGGTGCTCGTGCGAGGCGTCCTCGGCGGCCTTGATCGAGTCGTAGGCGTTCTCCTCGTCCGTGACGATGACCATCGTCAGGACCATGCCCACGGCGGGGGTGCCGATGGCGCGGCGGCCCTGCACCAGCGCCTTGTTGATCTTGCTTGCCGTGGTGTCGGTCAGGTCGATCTTCATGGCCTGCGCCAGCTCCGTCCGTCTCGTGCGAGCATCTCGTCCGCTTCACTCGGTCCCCAGCTGCCCGACGCGTACTGCGCCGGCCTGCCGTGCGCCGCCCAGTACTCCTCGATCGGGTCGAGGATCTTCCAGGACTCTTCCACTTCCTGGTGACGGGGGAACAAATTCGCGTCGCCGAGCAGCACGTCCAGGATGAGCCGCTCGTACGCCTCCGGGCTGGACTCGGTGAAGGACTCGCCGTAGGCGAAGTCCATCGACACGTCCCGGATCTCCATCGAGGTGCCCGGCACCTTGGAGCCGAACCGCACGGTCATGCCCTCGTCCGGCTGGACGCGGATCACGATCGCGTTCTGCCCGAGTTCCTCGGTGGCGGTGGAGTCGAAGGGGGAGTGCGGGGCCCGCTTGAAGACCACCGCGATCTCGGTGACCCGGCGGCCCAGCCGCTTGCCGGTACGCAGGTAGAACGGCACGCCCGCCCAGCGGCGGTTGTCGATGCCCAGCTTGATCGCGGCGAAGGTGTCGGTCTTCGACTTCGGGTCGATGCCCTCCTCCTGGAGGTAGCCGACCACCTTCTCGCCGCCCTGCCAGCCATCCGCGTACTGCGCCCGGACGGTGTGCCTGCCGAGGTCCTCCGGCAGCCGCACCGACTTCAGCACCTTCAGCTTCTCGGTGAGCAGCGCCTCCGCGTCGAACGCGATCGGCTCCTCCATGGCGGTCAGCGCCATCAGCTGCAGCAGGTGGTTCTGGATGACGTCACGGGCGGCGCCGATGCCGTCGTAGTAGCCCGCGCGCCCGCCGATGCCGATGTCCTCGGCCATGGTGATCTGCACGTGGTCGACGTACGACCGGTTCCAGATCGGCTCGTACATCTGGTTGGCGAAGCGCAGCGCCAGGATGTTCTGGACGGTCTCCTTGCCGAGGTAGTGGTCGATGCGGAACACCTGGTCCGGCTCGAACACCTCGTGCACGATCGCGTTCAGCTCGCGGGCGCTGTCCAGGTCGTGGCCGAACGGCTTCTCGATGACCGCGCGCCGCCAGGAGCCCTGGGGCGGGTTCGCCAGCCCGTGCTTCTTCAGCTGCTGCACGACCTTGGGGAAGAACTTCGGCGGCACCGACAGGTAGAACGCGAAGTTGCCGCCGGTGCCGCGGGAGGCGTCCAGCTCCTCGACGGCGTCCTTCAGCTGCTTGAAGGCGGTGTCGTCGTCGAAGTCTCCGGGGATGAACCGCATGCCCTCGGCCAGCTGCTGCCACACCTCCTCGCGGAACGGGGTGCGGGCGTGCTCCTTCACCGCGCTGTGCACGACCTCCGCGAAGTCCTGGTTCTCCCAGTCCCGCCGGGCGAACCCGACGAGGGAGAAGCCCGGCGGCAGCAGACCGCGGTTGGCGAGGTCGTACACCGCCGGCATCAGCTTCTTGCGGGACAGGTCACCGGTCACCCCGAAGATGACGAGCCCGGACGGGCCCGCGATCCGGGGGAGCCGGCGGTCGCTGGTGTCCCGCAGCGGGTTCTCCCAGCCGGCGGCCGGACCCACCGGGACCTGCACCGCCTCGGGTGCGGGCGCCTGAGGCGCGGGTGCCTCGGCGGCGGGTGCGTTCTCGGTCATCGGGCGTCAGCTCCCTTGCTCTTCAGGGACGTCGCCACGGCGTCCAGCAGTTCCTGCCAGGCGGCCTCGAACTTGGCGACGCCCTCGTCCTCCAGCTGCTGGACGACTTCGTCGTAGGGGATGCCGAGCCGCTCCACGGCGGCCAGGTCGGCGCGGGCCTGTGCGTAGCCGCCGGTCACCGTGTCGCCGGTGATCCCGCCGTGGTCGGCGACGGCGTTCAGGGTGGCCTCCGGCATGGTGTTGACCGTGCCCGGCGCGACCAGCTCGTCCACGTACAGGGTGTCCTTGTAGGCGGGGTCCTTCACACCCGTGGAGGCCCACAGCGGGCGCTGCTTGTTCGCCCTGGCACCGGCGAGCGCGATCCAGCGCTCGGAGGCGAACACCTCCTCGTAGGCCTCGTAGGCGAGCCGGGCGTTGGCGAGGGCCGCGCGGCCCTTGAGCGAGAGGGCCTCGTCGGTGCCGAGGGCGGTCAGCCGCTTGTCGATCTCGGAGTCCACACGGGAGACGAAGAAGGACGCCACCGAGTGGATCGTGGAGAGGTCGATGCCACGCTCGCGGGCCTTCTCCAGGCCGGCCAGGTAGGCGGCCATGACCTCGCGGTACCGCTCCAGGGAGAAGATCAGGGTCACGTTGACGCTGATACCCAGGCCGATGACCTCGGTGATGGCCGGCAGGCCCGCCTTGGTCGCCGGGATCTTGATCATCACGTTGGGACGGTCGACGAGCCAGGCGAGCTGCTTGGCCTCGGCGACGGTGGCCCCGGTGTCGTGCGCGAGGCGGGGGTCGACCTCGATGGAGACGCGGCCGTCCCGGCCGTTGGTGGCGTCGTACACGTCACGGAGGATGTCGGCGGCGTCGCGCACGTCGGCGGTCGTCATCATCCGCACGGCCTCGTCCACGGTCACCCCGCGTACGGCGAGGTCGCTCAGCTGCTCCTCGTAGCCCTCGCCGGAGCCGATGGCGGCCTGGAAGATCGAGGGGTTCGTGGTGACACCGACGGCGCTCCCGCTCGCCACGAGCTCGGCGAGGCTGCCCGAGGTGATCCGCTTGCGCGACAGGTCGTCGAGCCAGATCGACACGCCCTCGTCGGCGAGGCGCTTGAGGGCTCCCGGGGTCGCGATTGCTTCGGTCACAGTGATCATTCTTCTTTCGGGTCGTATCGGGCGTCGGTGTCAGGCGCGCGCCGCGGCGAGGGACTCGCGGGCCGCAGCGGCGACGTTCTCAGGGGTGAAGCCGAACTCGGCGAACAGGGTCGTGGCGTCGGCGGAGGCGCCGAAGTGCTCGAGGGAGACGATGCGTCCCGCGTCGCCCACGTACCGGTACCAGGTCAGACCGATCCCGGCCTCCACGGCGACCCGGGCCTTCACGGACGGCGGCAGCACCCGCTCGCGGTACTCGCGCGGCTGCTCCTCGAACCACTCCACGGACGGCATGGACACCACCCGCGTGCCGATCCCCTCGGCCTCCAGCCGTTCCCGCGCGGCCACGGCCAGCTGCACCTCGGAGCCCGTCGCGATGATGATCACCTCCGGGACCTCGGTCGAGGACTCGCGCAGCACATAGCCGCCCTTGGCCGCGTCCTCGTTCGGCGCGTACACCGGCACGCCCTGGCGGGTGAGCGCGAGCCCGTGCGGGGCGGGGTTCACGGCGTGCCTCTTCAGGATCTCGGCCCAGGCCACCGCGGTCTCGTTGGCGTCGGCCGGGCGGACGACGTTCAGGCCGGGGATCGCGCGCAGCGAGGCCAGGTGTTCGACGGGCTGGTGGGTGGGGCCGTCCTCGCCGAGGCCGATGGAGTCGTGCGTCCACACGTACGTCACCGGCAGCTGCATCAGCGCCGACATGCGCACCGCGTTGCGCATGTAGTCGGAGAACACCAGGAAGGTGCCGCCGTAGATCCGGGTGTTGCCGTGCAGGGCGATGCCGTTCATCTCCGCGGCCATGGAGAACTCGCGGATGCCGAAGTGGACGGTACGGCCGTACGGGTCGGCCTCGGGCAGCGGGTTGCCCTCGGGCAGGAAGGAGCTGGTCTTGTCGATGGTGGTGTTGTTGGACCCGGCGAGGTCGGCGGAGCCGCCCCACAGCTCGGGGATCACCGGGCCGAGCGCCTGCAGCACCTTGCCGGAGGCGGCGCGAGTGGCGACCGACTTGCCCTCCTCGAAGACCGGGATGCTCTGCTCCCAGCCCTCGGGCAGCTCGCCCTTGCTCACCCGGTCGAACAGCCCGGCGCGCTCCGGCTGGGCGCTGCGCCACTCGGTGATCCGCTTGTCCCAGGCGGCGTGCGCCTCGGCGCCCCGGTCCAGGGCCCGCCGGGTGTGCTTCAGGACCTCGTCCGCGACCTGGAAGGTCTGCTCCGGGTCGAAGCCCAGGACGCGCTTGGTGGCGGCGATCTCCTCCTCACCGAGCGCGGAGCCGTGGGAGGCCTCGGTGTTCTGCGCGTTCGGGGCGGGCCAGGCGATGATCGTGCGCATCGCGATGATCGACGGCCGCTCGGTCTCGGCCTGCGCGGCCTTGAGCGCCGCGTACAGGGCGGGGACGTCGATGTCGCCGTCGGCGGTGGGCTCGATGCGCTGGGTGTGCCAGCCGTAGGCCTCGTAGCGCTTCAGCACGTCCTCGGAGAAGGCGGTCGCGGTGTCGCCCTCGATGGAGATGTGGTTGTCGTCGTAGAGGAAGACCAGGTTGCCGAGCTTCTGGTGGCCGGCGAGCGAGGAGGCCTCGGCGGAGACGCCCTCCTGAAGGTCGCCGTCTGAGACGATCGCCCAGACGGTGTGGTCGAAGGGGGAGGTGCCCGCGGGGGCCTCGGGGTCGAACAGGCCGCGCTCGTAGCGGGCCGCCATCGCCATGCCGACCGCGTTGGCGACGCCCTGGCCCAGCGGGCCGGTGGTGGTCTCGACGCCGGCGGTGTGGCCGTACTCCGGGTGGCCCGGGGTCTTGGAGCCATGGGTGCGGAAGGCCTTCAGGTCGTCCAGCTCCAGCTCGTACCCGGCCAGGAACAGCTGCGTGTAGAGGGTCAGCGAGGTGTGGCCGGGGGAGAGGACGAAGCGGTCCCGGCCGGTCCACTCGGGGTCGGCGGGATCGTGACGCATAACCTTCTGAAAGATCGTGTACGCGGCAGGCGCCAGGCTCATCGCCGTGCCCGGGTGGCCGTTGCCCACCTTCTGCACCGCGTCGGCCGCCAGAAGACGGGCGGTGTCCACGGCTCGCCGGTCGAGGTCGGTCCACTCGAAGCCGTCGGAAGTCTGCGTGGTCATCTTCAAGAAGTCCTCGTTCAGTGCGGGAAAGCTGGCCTGACGCGTTCAAACTTAAAAGTCTGACTTTTTCGGGGAAAGGTCGGGGTGTGTCAGCCTGTGGTGAATCTGGGACAGTGATCGCGCGACAGGGACGGCACGAAAAGGACATGGCTGATAGAACGCCCCAAAGTGAGGAGTCGGGTGCGGGCGGTGAGGGCATCAGGACCTTCCCCTTCCCGACCGAGCTGGCCGTCGGCGGCGTCGGCATGCAGATCGGCCCCATGGGGACCGACCACACCTGGCACGCCGACGCCCCCCTGCACCGCGTCCACCGCATCGACTTCCACGTGGTCATGCTGTTCACCGACGGACCCGTACGGCACATGATCGACTTCGCCGAGTACGAGGCCGGCGCCGGCGACCTGCTGTGGATCCGCCCCGGACAGGTCCACCGCTTCTCCCGCGAGGCCGTGTACCGCGGAACCGTCCTGACCATGCAGCCCGGCTTCCTGCCGCGCGCCACCGTCGAGGCCACCGGCCTGTACCGCTACGACCTGCCGCCCCTGCTGCACCCCGACCCGGACCGGCTCGCCGCGCTCCAGGCCTGTCTCGACCAGCTGCGGCGCGAGTACGAGGACACCGCCACGCTCCCGCTCAGCCTGCACACCGCCGTCCTGAGGCACACCCTCACCGCGTGCCTGCTGCGCCTCGCGCACCTCGCGGCCAGCTCCGCCGAGGCGGGCCGGCCGCCGGCGGACAGCACCTTCACCCGCTTCCGGGACGCCGTCGAGCAGGGCTTCGCCACCAATCACAGCGTCAGCGCCTACGCCGACGCCCTCGGCTACTCCCGCCGCACCCTCGTGCGCGCCGTCCGCGCCGCCACCGGCGAGACCCCCAAGGGCTTCATCGACAAACGCGTCGTCCTGGAGGCCAAGCGCCTCCTCGCCCACACCGATCTGCCGATCGGCCGCGTCGGGGCGGCCGTGGGCTTCCCCGACGCGGCGAACTTCACCAAGTTCTTCCATCTGCACACCGGACACACTCCGGTGGCGTTCCGGGCGGAACTGCGGTAGCGCACGTCCCCGCGCCCCGACCGTCCCGCACATGACGAGTCGGGGGTTGGCCCACGGGCGCGGGCCACCCCCTGTCGTCGGCTGATCAGTGGCCGAAGTCGAACCAGTTGACGTTCACGAAGTCGGCAGGCTGGCCGCTGCTGAAGGTCAGGTAGACGTCGTGCGTTCCGGTGACCGAGCCGATGTTGGCCGGGATCGTCCGCCAGGACTGCCAGCCCCCGGTGTTGCCGACGGCGAAGCTGCCGATGGGTGGGCTGGACCGGCTGTCCAGGCGCACCTCCACCAGACCGCTCACCCCGGACGCGGCACCGCTCGCCACCCGGGCGTAGAACTGGGTGGCCGGTGCCGAGCCGAAGTTCACGCCCTTGTACAGCGCCCAGTCGCCGTTCGCGATCCAGCCGATGTCCTGGCCGCCACCGGTGTCGCTCGTGGTCTCGGTGCTGACGCCCGACTGGCTGTCGTAGGACTCCGCCTGGACGGGGCTGTAGGCGTCGCGGTTGCCGGACGGCGGGGGAGTGGTGCCGCCGCTGCCCGAGGACTGCAGGACCTGCACGTAGTCGACGACCATCGGGTGGCCGGGGTCCGTGGCGCCGGTCGGACCGCCGCCGAAGGCCGCGGGGAAGCCGCCCCCCATCGCCACGTTCAGGATGACGAAGAAGCCGTGGTTCGTGGCGTTGGCCCAGGTGGTCGCGTCCATCTGGTTCGCCGTGACCGTCTGGTAGTTGACGCCGTCGACGTAGAACCCGATCGCCTCCGGGCTCACCGAGCGGTCCCACTCCATGGTGTAGGTGTGGAAGCCCGACTGGCAGGTGGTGTTCGGGCACGCCGTCGAGTTGCCGAGGCCCGTCGTCTCGTTGCACGGGCCGCCCGGGTTGGTGCCGCAGTGCATGGTGGCCCAGGTCTTGTTCAGGCCCTGGACGTTCTCCATGACGTCCAGTTCGCCGACGCTCGGCCAGTTCTGGTAGTTGCCGCGGTAGGGCGCGCCCAGCATCCAGAAGGCGGGCCAGTAGCCGGCGGCCGCGTCCCCGGTCACGTTGGGCATCTGGATGCGGGCCTCCACGCGCAGCTTGCCGCCGGCCGGGGGCTGGAAGTCCGTCCGGGTGGTCTCGATCCGGCCGGAGGTCCAGTTGCCGGAGGCGTCGCGGCGCGGGGTGATGAGCAGGTCGCCGTTGCCGTCGAGTGCCACGTTGTTCGTGCTGGAGGTCATCGTCTCGACCTCGCCGGTGCCCCAGTTCGCGGCACCGCCCGGGTACGAAGTACCGGTGTCGTACTGCCAGTTGGCGGTGTTGACGCCGGAGCCCGCCGCGCCGTTGAAGTCGTCCAGGAAGACCTGGCTCCAGCCGGACGGGGGCGTGGGAGCGGTGGCGCCGGCGGGCGCGGTGGCGGCCGTGGCGATCGCCGCCGCCAGGCCGAGCGTGGCGACGGCGGCGGCGAACGCGCGGCGCAGGGGGCGGCGGGTTCTGGGTGTGCCGGAGGAATCGCTCATGGGGGCCTCTCGGTACGGGGAGTGTGCGGGGGCAGTGTGAGAGCGCTCCCACAATTCGGCTGAGAGCGCTCTCAAGGTGCCGCCAATGTGCTCCCCGCCCCTGCGGTCGTCAAGAGATGAAACAAAGAAAGTCCTTGATCCGCAGGGGAGTTCAGGGGGTGAAGCCGCCCGTACCGGCTCAGACCCGGCTCGGATCCGACTCAGACCGCGCTGCCCGCCTTCCAGTCCGCCCAGGACAGATTCCATCCGTTGAGCCCGTTGGCCGGGTCGACGGTCCGCTCGCCCGAGCTGTCGCCCGCGCCCTTGGCGTCATGCAGCCCGACACAGCCCACCTCCGTGGCTGCCCTGTGGACCGGTTCGATATGTGCGCCACTGCCACGACACGCCTTCCTGGGTTCTCCGACGGTGCGTGGGCATCCTGCGAGGCTTGTCTGGGACGCTCCTTTGAATCCGGCGGGCGCTCCCTGAGATTCCGGTGAGGACACGCCCTCCCGGCCGAGGAGAAACGCATGAACGGATCCCCGGCGAGCGTCGTCGAGGCGGCGTTCCGCCACTACCGCTCACAGGACCGCGAGGCGGCCCTCCCGCTGTACGCCGACGACTTCACCTTCACCAGCCCGCAGGACGACCGCATCGACAAGGCGGCGTTCTTCGAGCGCTGCTTTCCCACCGCGGACCGGTTCGCCGAGCAGCGTGTGCTGCACCTCGTCGCCGTGGACGAGGAGGTGGTGTTCGTCCAGTACGAGTACGAACTCGCCGGAGGCGACCGGTACCGCAACATGGAGGCGATCACCGTCCGCGACGGGCTCATCCGGGAGGTACAGGTCTTCTTCGGCGGGAGGGCGTGAGCCGGCCCAGCGGGTCCTTCGGCGCTCGTCCTACTGCGGCCGCCAGCCCAGCGCCCGGGAGATCCCCCGGGCCGCCAGCCGTACCGCGGGGGCCAGCGCCGGGACCTGGGCACCCGCCCGGGGCACCACCACCGACACCGCCGCCACCACGTCCCCGCCCGGCCCGCGCACCGGTGCCGCCACCGACAGCGCGTCCTCCGTCACCTGACGCTCACTCACCGCCACGCCGGAGCGGCGCACCTCGGCGAGGGTACGGCGCAGCCGCCCCGGATCGGTGATCGTGTACGGGGTGAAGGCGGCCAGCGGCCCGGCGCAGTACTCCTCCTGCAGGTCCGGGCCCGCGTGGGCGAGGAGGACGAGCCCGACGCCGGTGGCGTGCAGCGGCCAGCGCGCGCCGACCCGGATGTGCACGCCCACCGCCGAACGGCCCGACAGCCACTCGATGTAGACGACCTCCGTGCCGTCCCGCACCGCCAGCTGCACGTTCTCGTGCGTCGCCTCGTACAGGTCCTCCAGGTACGGCAGCGCCAGCTGCCTCAGGCCCAGGCCGCGCGGCGCGAGCGCGGCCACCTCCCACAGCCGCAGACCCACGTGGTACACCCCGGCCGCGTCCCGCTCCAGCGCGCCCCATGCGGTCAGGGCGCCCGCCAGCCGGTGCGCCGTGGTCAGACTGAGCCCGGCCCGGCGGCTGATGTCCGTCAGGGAGAGGGCGGGGTGCTCATGGTCGAACGCGCCGAGCACGGCCAGCAACCGGTCGGCCGCGGACCGATCGCTCACGGACACCTCACCCTGTCGCCCCGGTCACCCTTCGTCCCGGCCGGGATCGTAACCGACGCCGCTCCGCGTTGCTCGACCGCGGCGTGCCGCCCCGCCCTTCCGGGTGCGTCAGTGGGTCATGAAGGAGGTGACGGGAAGCGCCCGGGAGACGATCCGTACGTCGCCGAGCCGTCCGTGCAGGATCTGGTCGATCTTCCCGGCGTACTCGTAGCCGCCGAGCAGCCACGGCAGGCCGACCGAGGTGATGCCGACCGCGGCGGCCCCCGGGTTGCGGACGACCGGGCAGCTCTCGACGTACAGGGTCGTGTGCCTGCCGTCGTTCACCACCGCGAGGTGCCACCAGGTCTCCAGGGGCGTCTCCTGGCCCCAGTTGGTGGCGATGCCCTCCTGGTTGAGCGGGCGCATCGCCCACTGGGGCTCGCGGTCGTTGGAGAGCGAGAGCGTGGCGAGCGGTTCGTCGGGATCGTCGGCGGTCTTGCCGGCCGCCCCGCCCGTGCCGGTGCGGCCGACGATCCCGGACCAGGCGTTGTGGTCCGGGTCCCAGTCGGCGGGCAGCCGGTAGAAGGCCTCGATCGTGTAACCGTTCTCGAACGTGGCCGAGTTGAGCGGGGCGGAGTCGACGGTGCGCAGGTACGCGCCGCTCAGCGGCGCCTTGTGGCCCCGGAACTCCAGGCTGCCGTGGCCGGGCTGGTCGGGATGGTGGTCGGCCGACCAGCCGAGCGTGCCGCCGCCCACCGCGACCACGGTGAGGTCGTTGCCACGGCCGGAGAGGTCGCGGACGGTGCCGGAGACGGGCGACTCGAAGCGCCAGTAGGCCACCGTGCCCGGTATCAGCATCGTCGACGCGGGCCGCGCCGGGCGGGACGGCACCGGATCGAAGCCGGAGAAACGGGCGGCGAAGTCGATCTCGACCGAGAAGCGGTCCGCGTCGCCGCTGAGCTCGATCTCCTGCCGCTCCAGCTCGCCCAGCCCCTTCCCGGCCCGGCCGAGGATCCACGGCGAGACCGTCTCCACGTCGATGACGTTCCGGTCCAGGTCGAAGTGGTAGAGGCGGATCATCGCCGCGCCGCCGAAGTAGCGGTTCTGGTAGTTCGTGAGGTGCAGGTGCACCTCGTTGCCGGCCGCGTTCTTGCGGACCGCGCGGCCCGCGGGCCAGTAGTGGCCGTTCAGAGTGAGGAAGATCTGGTCGTGGTCCTCGATCAACTGGTCCCACAGCTGCTGCCCGTACGCCGACAACTGCTCGTCCCCGACGACCAGTTCGTGCGTGGTGAGCACGACCGGCGTCCTCGGGTGCCGGGCGAGCACGTCCTTCGCCCAGGCGTACCCCCGCGCCGACAGCCGCCAGTCCAGCGCGAGCACCATCCACTCACGGCCACCCGCCCGGAACAGGTGACAGGTGTGGTAGCCGTCCGGCGAGGCGCCCGCGAACGTCGGCTTGCCCCGGAAGCGGTGCGGCCCGAAGGTGTCCAGGTACGGCGTCGGGCCGCGCTGGTCGTCCGTCGACGACCTGACGTCGTGGTTGCCGGCCAGCACGCTGTAGCCGACGCTGCGACGGTCGAGGATCCCGAAGGCCTCGCCGATCGCGGCGAACTCGTCCTCGGCGCCGTTCTGGGTGAGGTCGCCGAGGTGGGTCAGGAAGACGATGTTGTCGTCCCTGCCGTGCTCCAGGAGATAGCGGAGCGACGCTTCGAGCGGCGCCGGGTGGATGCTCGGTCCGTCGAACAGGTACTGGGTGTCGGGCATCACCGCGAGCGTGAAGCGACGGCTCTCCGTGTCGGGCCGCCGGCTGCTCCCGGCCGCATCGGCGACGGCCGGCAGCGCCACCCCGGCGGTGGCGGCGGCGCCGAGCAGTGCGGTGGCCCTGAGGAAACCGCGTCTGCCGGCACCGGCCTGTGGGGCCTCGCCCCGGCTGTGGTCATGCGAAGTACACACGTGTGCTCCGTGAGGGGTGGCGTGACGGGGAACGGCGCGGGGGGTCACAGAACGCGCAGGGTCCAGCTCCAGCGATGGACGCCCGCCTGGATGCGGTACTCGGGGAAGGTGTCCGGGCCGCACGACGCCGTGCCCAGCCCTCGGTGCGCCGCGTCGATGTGCACCACGCACCCGGAACGCGGCACCAGTTCGTCGTGGTGCGCCGCGGCCGTCAGGTCCTCGGCGCGATGCCGGGTGACCGAGACCTGCCGTGGCTCGTCCAGCTCGACCGCGAGACCGGTCGCGTCCGGCGCCGACAGCGTGAACCGCCGTACACCGTGCCGGCCGCCGCTCTCCTGCGGACGCAGATAGGGGGTGAACAAGGCGTCGACGGGGAGGGAGTGGTGGCCGACGGGCGCGCCCGCGCAGCGGTCGGGATACGACTCCCAGGGCCCCTGCCCGAACCACTCCAGCAGGTCCAGGCCCCCCGCCGTCTCGAAGACCGTGCCGACCCGGGCCACGTCGTCGAACTCCTGCGGCAGCTCGGCCTCCTCGTCGATGCGGATGCCGCCCTCGACAGGCGTGCACACCTGCCGGTGCCGTACGACCCCGACCGTGCCGGCGTACTCGGCGTCCACGGTCACCCGGCCGTGCTCCTGCCGTACCGACACGACCTTGCGGACCAGCGAGTCGAGTCCCCAGGTCCGCCAGCGCCGCGCCATGCCGCCCAGCTCGTCGTTGTCGGTGGGCGCCCGCCACAGCGACAGCGTCGGTGCCGCCGTCAGCAGCGGGTGCACGAGCAGGCCCTCGCCGTCGACCTCGACGTGCCCCTCCGCCGGCACGTCGGCCACCACGGCGGGCCCGCGCAGCCGCACCTGCGGTACGCACACCTCGGTGCCGCGCGGCGCCCACGGCTGCTCCTCGGCCACGGTCACCCGCAGGGTCAGCCAGGCCTCGCCGCCGTCGCGCGGCACCTCGAAGGGCAGCGGCACCGCGGCCGTCTGGCCGGGACGCAGGTCGGGCAGCTCGGCCGGCGCGGTCAGCCTCCTGCCGTCGGCCAGCACCAGCTCCCACTCGCCGGCCAGCCAGTCCAGGCCGCGGAAGTGCTGGTGGTTGCCGAGCACGATGCCCTCGTGCTTGTAGCACTCGATGCGTACGGGCGCCGCGATCTCCCGGTGCTCGTACAGCGCGGGCTTCGGGGTGCGGTCGGGGAAGACGACGCCGTCGGCGACGAACGCGCCGTCGTGGACCGTCTCGCCGAAGTCGCCGCCGTAGGCCCAGCGGTGGCCGGGTGCGGTGACACCGTTGTCGTACAGCCCGGCGCCCGCGCGCCCGGCGGGTCTGCCGTCGCTCACGCGTTGCAGAATCCCGTGGTCCCAGAACTCCCAGATGAACCCGCCCTGAAGACCCGGCGTGGACTCGATGGCCGCCCAATGGTCCGCCAGCGTGCCGTTGCTGTTGCCCATCGCGTGGGAGTACTCGCACTGGACGAGGGGTCTGGTCTGCCGCCCGGACAGCGCGTGGGCGACGCAGTCCTCGATCGGCGCGTACATCGGACAGGCGATGTCGGAGACGTCGTCCGTCGCGGCCCAGTCGAGCTTGGCGGCCCCCTCGTACTGGATGGGCCGGGTCGGGTCGTGCCGACGCAGCCAGCCCGCCGCCGCGTCGTGGTTCGCGCCGTAGTCGGACTCGTTGCCCAGCGACCAGATGATGACCGACGGGTGGTTCTTGTCCCGCAGCACCATCCGCGAGACCCGGTCCACGAAGGCGTTGAGATAGCGCGGGTCGTCGGCGATCTCGTGGGCGTGGTCGTGGGACTCGATGTCGGCCTCGTCGACGACGTAGAGGCCCAGCTCGTCGGCGAGGTCGTACAGGGCCGGGTCGCCCGGGTAGTGGGAGGTGCGGATCGCGTTGAAGCCGAATCGTTTGAGCAGGACCAGGTCCGCGCGCATGTCCTCGTACGACACCGTGCGGCCCGTCAGCGGGTGGAAGTCGTGCCGGTTGACACCCCGGATGAACACCCGCTCGCCGTTGACGAGCAGGTCCCGGCCGGCGATCCCGACGTCGCGGAAGCCGATGCGGTGCCGCGAGGTGTCGGCGACGGTTCCGTCCGGGCGGTGCAGGCGGACGGTGAGGTCGTACAGCTCGGGCGTCTCGGCGTTCCAGGTGCGCACGTGCGGGACGGTGGTGCGCAGACGGGCCTCGCCGAGGAAGTCGGAGACGCGCTCGTCCTCGATGGCGGCGCGGTCGAACTCGCCGTCCTGGAGCAGGAGTTCACCCTCCAGCTCGCCGCTGACGTACCACCCCCCGGGGAGCGCACCGCGGGCGTGACGCACCCGGCAGTCCACGCGCAGCTCTCCGTTGTACCCGGCCCGCACGGTCACGTCGGCCAGGTGCAGCGGGTCGGTCGCGTACAGCAGCACCGAGCGGGTGATCCCGCCGTGCCACCACTGGTCCTGGTCCTCGATGTGCGAGGCGTCCGACCACTTCATGACGGTCAGCCGTACGACCGACCGCTCACCGGCGCGCACCACCTCCGTCAGATCGAACTCGGCGGCCAGGTGGGAGTCCTTGGAGACGCCGACGGGCCGCCCGTCCACGTACACGAGGAGCACGCTCTCGGCGGCCCCGACCCGCAGCACGATCCGTCGCCCGGCCCACTCGCCGGGCACGTCCACCGCACGCTCGTACACGCCCGTCGGGTTGGCCGCGGGCGAGCCGGGCGGGAAGTCGGCGAACGGCATGCGGACGTTGGTGTACCGCGGCGGGTCGCCGGTGTCCTGCAGGGTCCAGGCGCCGGGGACGTGCGCCGAGGACCACGCATCGCCGACCGGCGCGTCCGGCGTGGGCAGCAACTGGAAGCGCCAGTCGCCGTCCAGGGGGAGTGCGCCGGAGCGCCGGTCGACGGCGTTCATGGGCAGGCGGCCCCACGAGGTCAGCTCGGGTGTCCGCCAGGGGCTGAGGGCGGAGAGGGGATCCGTCAACGGATGGCCCCCTTGCCGAGGTCGCCGATGATCTGCTTGGCGCCGATCGCGAAGACGATCAGCAGCGGGACGAGGGCGAGCAGGGCACCGGTCATGACCATGCCGTAGTCGGTGGTGCCGTGGACGCCGTTGAGCTGGGACAGCGCCACCTGGAGGGTGACGTTGTCGGGGTTGGTGAGGGCGACCAGGGGCCAGGCGTAGTCGTTCCACTGGCCCATGAAGGTGAAGATGCCGAGGAAGGCCAGGCCCGGCCGGACGACCGGCAGTGCCACGTGCCAGTACTGGCGCAGGAAGTTCGCGCCGTCGATCCGGGAGGCGTCCAGCAGTTCGTCGTGGATCGCGCTCCTCATGTACTGGCGCATCCAGAAGATGCCGAAGGCGTTCGCCGCCGCCGGCACGATCAGCGCCGTCATGGAGCCGATCCAGCCGATCTTCGCCATCATCACGAACTGCGGGATGATCGCCAGCTGCGTCGGCACCATGAAGATCAGCATCAGCAGGGCGAACAGCGGCCTGCGGCCCGGGAAGTCGAACTTCGCGAAGACGAACGCGGCCAGCGAGTCGAAGAACAGGACCAGGAAGGTCACCGCCGACGCCACCAGCAGCGAGTTGAGCATCGAGCCGAAGAAGTCGACGTTGTCGAAGAGGCTGCGGACGTTCCGCAGGAAGTGCGAGCCCGGCAGCAGCTTGGGCGGGTAGGAGAAGATCTCGGTCGACGTGTGCGTCGACATGATCACGGCCCAGTAGAACGGGAAGGCCGACAGCAGCAGCCCGACGACGAGCACGGCGTGCAGCGCGATGCCCCGGCCGCGGGTTCCCTTGATGCCCCCGGGCCGCTTGGTGTCCTGGAGGGATGCCATGGCGTTCAGGCCTCCTGGTCTTCGCCCCGGCGCCGCACCAGGCGCCAGTTGATGATCGAGAAGATGACGACGACGAGGAAGATCCCCCACGCCACGGCGGCGCCGTAACCGAAGTCGTTGTTGTCGAAGGTCTGCTGGAAGAAGTAGAGGACCATCGTCCGGCCCGCGTGACCCGGGCCGCCGGAGAACGTCGAGTCGTTGGAGGTGTTCTGCAGCAGCACCTGCGCCTCGGTGAAGCTCTGCAGACCGGTGACCGTCGAGACCACGAGCACGAAGAGCAGGGTCGGCCGCAGCATGGGCAGCGTGATCCGGAAGAACGTCTGCACGGGACCCGCACCGTCCACCCGCGCCGCCTCGTACAACTCGCTCGGAACGGTCTGCAGGCCGGCGAGGAAGATGATCGCGTTGTAGCCGGTCCACTGCCAGGTCATCAGCGTCGCGATGGCGACCTTGATGCCCCACGGGGTGTTCAGCCACGCCACCTGGTCCAGCCCCACGGCCTGCAACAGGGCGTTCACCAGGCCGAAGTTGGTGGAGAAGACCGAGCCGAAGACGATCGCGACGGCGACGACCGAGGTCACGTTCGGCAGGAAGTACGCGAAGCGGTAGACGTTCTTGAAGCGGACCGCCGAGTTGAGCATCACGGCCGTGACCATCGCCAGGAAGATCATGGGGAAGGTCGCGAGCGTCCAGATGACGATCGTGTTCCCGATCGAACTCCAGAAGTCGCTGTCGCTCAGCAGGTACCGGTACTGCGACAGACCCGCCCACTCCATCGGGCCGAGGCCGTCCCAGCGGTGGAACGACAGGTAGAGCGAGAAGCCGACGGGGACCAGGCCGAAGGCGAGGAAGAGCAGATAGAACGGGGAGATCGCGGCGTAGAGGTGCCAGTACGTGCGGAACCCCGTGCGGGGTCGGGCGGCCGCTGTCCGTTCCGCGACGACGGGGGGCTGGGGCTTCTCCAGCGCGGTGGCCATCAGTAGTTCACCCCCAGGTGCTTCGCGATGCGCCGGCACTTGCTCATGGCGTCACTCCAGGCGTTGTCCGGGTTCTTGCCGAGGACGCCGACGTTCTTGATCTCGTCCTTGATGGGCTGCCCGAGCGCCACGTCGTACGGGCTGTTGTAAGCCACCGCGATCTTCTGCGCGGCCGGACCGAAGACGTCCGTCGTCACCTGGCCGCCGAAGAACGGGTCGGGCTCGCGCAGCTGCGGCAGGCCGTAGGAGGCGGGTGTGGAGGGGAACAGGCCCGCGTCGACGTAGCCCGAGGCCTGGTTGGCCGCGTCGAGCATCCACGCGATGATCTCGAAGGCCCGCTCGGGCTCCCGGCACGCCTTGGTGATCGACAGGAACGAGCCGCCGTTGTTGGAGGGCCGTACCGGCATGTCGGCGATCCGCCACCTGCCCTTGGTCTTCGGGTTGCCGTTCTTGATGTCGTACGTCGCCCAGGACGCGCCGAGCTGGCTGGGGAGCCTGCCGTCGTCCACGGCGGAGATCTGGTCCGGGGTGCCGGTGACGAGGTTCGAGACGATCCCGCGCCGCTTGGCCTCCACGGCCAGCGCCCAGGCGTGGCGCACATGCTCCTGGTCGCCGATGAAATTGCGGTCCTTGTCGACGTACCGTTTGCCGCCCTGCTGCACCACGTTCTCGAACACGCTGTTGACGTCGGTGAGCAGCGAGGTCCCCGGGATCCGCTTGCGCAGTCGCTCGCCCGCCGTGAAGAACTTCTCCCAGGTGTTCAACTCCCTGGAGACGTCGGCCGGTTCGTACGGCAGTCCCGCCTTCCGGAACACCGGGTACTGGTAGAAGTGCGCCACCGGCCCGCAGTCGATCGGAAAGCCGACCATCGTGCCGTCGTCGGCGATGCCCTGCTCCCACTTCCAGGTCAGGTACCGGCTCTTGTACTTCTCCGCCCCGAGGCTGCGCAGATCCACGAACTGGTCGGCGTCGGGCAGGTAGGACGCCATGTCCTCGCCCTTGAGGCCCGCGATGTCGGGGATGCGGGCACGGCCGGCCAGCGTGGTGATCAGCTTGGAGCGGTAGTAGCCGCCGACCTTGATCGCCCGGAGGTCGACCGAGGAGCGGTAGCGGGACTCGGCCTTCTTCAGGACGGTGTCGCCGAGGCCGCCGTCCCAGTACCACAGGACCATGTTCCGGCCGGTCGAGCCGGTCGGTACGGCACAGCCGGACGTCAGCCCGCCGAGGGTCGTGGCGGCCGTACCGGCCAGGCCCGCGCGCAGCAGGCCTCTTCGTGAGAGCCGCACAGCTCCCACCGCCTTTCGGATCTTCACGGGACTTGGCATGCGAACGAGGGGGGTGGGTCAGTGCGGCCGCGCGGGCGGGGTCACGGGGGCGCGGCGGACCGGCGGGCCGACGTCCGCCGGGAGCCGGTCCGCGAGGAAGCCGTACGCGCGCCTCAGACCGGGTTCGGTCACGGAGCGCCACCAGCGGTCGACGCCGTACCAGCCGGGGGCGGCGAGCGCGCCGCCGTGGTGGCGGACGGACAGTCCGGCGGCGAGGACGGCGAACCGCAGCCGCTCGGCCAGCGGCCAGCCGCCCAGCGAGGCCGCCACGAAGCTCGCGCCGAACACGTCGCCGGCGCCCGTCGCGTCCAGCACGTCCACGTCGAGGGCCGGGGCCTCCGCGTACTCGCCGGTCGTCTGGTCGACGGCCATCGCCCCGTCTCCGCCCCGGGTGACCACGGCCACGGGGACCAGCTCGGCGAGCGCGGCGAGGGCGGCCCGCGCGCTGTCGGTGCGGGTGTAGGCCATCGCCTCGTTCTCGTTGGGGAGGAAGGCGTGGCACAGATTCAGCTGGTCGAGGAGGTCGGCGGACCATTCCTGGGTGGGATCCCAGCCGACGTCGGCGTAGACGCGGGTGCCGTGCGCGGCGGCCTTGGCGAGCCACTCGCGGGGCTCGGCCTCCAGGTGCACGAGGGCGGTGCGCGCCTGGGGCGGGTCGCCCATCAGCGCGTCCTGCGAGTACGGCGGCTCCTGGCCGTGGGTCACCAGGGCCCGGTCGTGGCCGGTGGCGAGCGCGACGGTGACGGGGGTGGGCCAGCCGTCGGCGGTGCGGGAGAGCGAGAGGTCGACGTCCTCCTGGTCGCCCAGGACTTGACGGCAGTACACGCCGTAGAAGTCGTCCCCGAAGACGGTGGCCAGCGAGGTGCGCAGACCGAAGCGTGACGCGGCCACCGCGAGGTTCGCGATACCGCCCGGGCCGCAGCCCATGCCGGCCGTCCATGTCTCCTCGCCGGGCGTCGGCGGCTTCCCGAGCCCCGTGAGGACGAGGTCGTAGAAGAGCAGCCCGGTCAGGAGCACGTCGGGCCTGTCGTCGTCCACGCGCACGCCTCTCGTCAAACCTCGTCATTTTCGATGACGGGAATCGTGCGCCGCCGGGGGAGATTGGTCAATAGCCGAGCAGAACTGAGCATAGAAATGATTGAAGATGACGAGTAGTGTTCATGGCGTGCTGGCAGAACGACGACACCAACTCATCCTGCGGGCCCTGCGCTCCGGCGGCCCCGCGTCCGTGACCGACCTCTCCGAGCAGCTGGGTGTGAGCCCCGCGACGGTCCGGCGCGACCTGGTCAAGCTGGAGGAGGACGGTCTGCTCACGCGGGTGCACGGCGGTGCGGTCGTCGAGGAGGGCGACCAGCCCTTCGCCGAGGTCGCCGAGGTGCGCGTGGCCGAGAAGGACGCGATAGCGGCGCGTGCGGCGGCGATGGTCCGCGACGGCCAGTCGGTGCTGCTCGACATCGGCACCACCGCCTACCGGCTGGCCCGCCAGCTCCACGGCCGCCGCCTCACCGTGATCACCAGCAACCTGGTGGTCTACGAGGAGCTCGCCGAGGACGAGGGCATCGAGCTGGTGCTGCTCGGCGGCATGGTCCGCCGCGAGTACCGCTCCCTGGTCGGCTTCCTCACCGAGGACAACCTGCGTCAGCTGCACGCGGACTGGCTCTTCCTCGGCACCAGCGGTGTGCGCCCGGGCGGGCAGGTGATGGACACGACGGTCGTGGAGGTGCCCGTGAAGCGGGCCATGATCAAGGCCGGCGACAAGGTCGTCCTGCTGGCCGACTCCGCCAAGTTCCCGGGTACGGGCATGGCGAGAGTCTGCGGTCCCGAGGAGCTGGACGTGGTGGTGACGGACGCGCCGGTCGACCCGGTGACCCGCTCCTCGCTTCAGGAGGCGGGCGTCGAGGTGGTCCTGGCGGGAAAGGTACAGGCGTGAAGCTGACGATTCTGGGCGGCGGCGGGTTCCGGGTGCCGCTCGTGTACGGCGCCTTGCTGGGCGACCGCGGCGAGGGGCGGGTCACCGAGGTCGTGCTGCACGACCTGGACGCCGGCCGGCTGTCCGCGGTGACCCGCGTCCTCGCCGAGCAGGCCGCCGGCGCCGAGGACGCTCCCCGGGTGACCGCCACGACCGACCTCGACGAGGCCCTGCGCGGCGCCGACTTCGTCTTCTCGGCGATCCGCGTCGGCGGCCTGGAGGGCAGGGCGAACGACGAGCGCGTGGCCCTGGCCGAGGGCGTGCTCGGCCAGGAGACGGTCGGCGCGGGTGGCATCGCCTACGGCCTCAGGACCGTCCCCGTCGCCGTCGACATCGCGCGCCGGGTCGCCCGGCTCGCCCCGGACGCCTGGGTCATCAACTTCACCAACCCGGCAGGTCTTGTCACCGAGGCCATGTCCCGCCACCTGGGCGACCGCGTCATCGGCATCTGCGACTCACCGGTCGGCCTCGGCCGCCGTATCGCCCGTGTGCTCGGTGCCGACCCGAAGGAGGCCTGGATCGACTACGTCGGCCTCAACCACCTCGGCTGGGTCCGCGGACTGCGCATCGCCGGCCGCGACGAACTCCCGCGCCTGCTCGCCGACCCCGACCTGCTCGGCTCCTTCGAGGAGGGCAAGCTCTTCGGCGTCGACTGGCTGCAGTCGCTCGGGGCGATCCCGAACGAGTACCTGCACTACTACTACTTCAACCGCGAGGCCGTCCGCGCATACAGGAGCGGCGCCCCAACACGCGGGGCCTTCCTGCGCGACCAGCAGGCCCGCTTCTACGAGGAGGCCGTCCGCGCCGGCGTGTCGGCCCTCGAGGCCTGGGACCGCACCCGGGCCGAGCGCGAGGCGACGTACATGGCGGAGAACCGGGAGACGGCCGGCGCCGGCGAGCGCGAGGCCGACGACCTCTCCGGCGGCTACGAGAAGGTCGCCCTGGCCCTGATGCGGGCCATCGCCCGCGACGAGCGCACGACCCTCATCCTGAACGTCCGCAATCGGCGCACCCTGTCGGTCCTGGACACGGACGCCGTCATCGAGGTGCCCTGCCTGGTCGACGCCAACGGCGCCCACCCGGTCGCCGCAGACCCGCTGCCCGGTCACGCCACCGGCCTGGTCTGCGCGGTGAAGGCGGTCGAGCGCGAGGTGCTCGCCGCCGCCGAGTCGGGCTCCCGTGCGACGGCCGTGAAGGCCTTCGCGCTGCACCCCCTGGTCGACTCCGTGAACGTGGCCCGTCGGCTGGTCGAGGGGTACATCGAGGTCCATCCGGGCCTCGCGTACCTTGGGTGAACGCCCGTCGGAAAGCGCTTGCTGGCCCGCTTGCCCACCGCTTGCTCCCCCGCACTGGAGACCCCTGATGCACGACGAACGCCGCAGGATCGAGGAGCGCGCCGAGCGTCTCCACCACCAGCGCATCAAGCCCGCCATCTACGCGGCCACCACACCCCTCGCGGTCGAGGCCTGGCAGGCGCCGGGCGAGCCGGTGCCCTTCGCCGAGGCCGCCGCCGCGCCGTACGAGCCCTTCGCGATGGACACCCCCTGGGGGCCGCCCTGGGGCACGACCTGGTTCCGGATGAGCGGACGGGTGCCCGCGGAGTGGGCCGGCAGGCGCGTCGAGGCGGTCATCGACCTCGGCTTCGTCGGCGACTGGCCCGGCAACCAGGCCGAGGCCCTGGTCCACCTCACCGACGGGACCCCGCTGAAGGCGGTCAACCCGCTCAACCAGTACGTGCCGGTCGCCAACCCCGCGGACGGCGGCGAGGCCGTGCACTACCTGGTCGAGGCCGCCTCCAACCCGGACATCCTGGCAGGCGGCTTCGCGGCGCCGACTCCGCTCGGCGACGTCCTGACCGCCGGCGACAGGCCGCTGTACACCTTCAGGCGCGCCGACCTCGCCGTCCTCGACGAGGAGGTCTGGCACCTGGACCTCGACCTCCAGGTGCTGCGCGAGCTGATGGTGGAACTCGGCGAGCACGAGCCGCGCCGGCACGAGATCCTGCACGCGCTGGACCGCGCCCTCGACCTGCTGGACCTGGACGACATCGCCGGTTCGGCCCCTGCGGTACGGCAATCCCTGAAGCCGGTGCTGTCCAGGCCCGCCCACGCCAGCGCGCACATCATCTCCGGCGTCGGCCACGCGCACATCGACTCGGCGTGGCTGTGGCCCATCCGCGAGACCAAGCGCAAGACGTCCCGGACGTTCTCGAACGTGACGTCCCTGGCCGACGAGTACGAGGATTTCGTCTTCGCGTGCTCACAGGCCCAGCAGTACGAGTGGGTGCGCGACCACTACCCGCGGGTGTGGGAGCGGATCAAGAAGTCCGTCGAGAAGGGCCAGTGGGCGCCCGTCGGCGGCATGTGGGTGGAGGCCGACGGCAACCTGCCCGGCGGCGAGGCCGTCGCCCGCCAGCTGATCCACGGCAAGCGGTTCTTCATCGAGCACTTCGGCGTCGAGACCAAGGGCGTCTGGCTGCCCGACTCCTTCGGCTACAGCGCCGCCTACCCGCAGCTGGCCAAGCTCGCGGGCAACGACTGGTTCCTCACGCAGAAGATCTCCTGGAACCAGACCAACAGGTTCCCCCACCACACCTTCTGGTGGGAGGGCATCGACGGCACGCGCATCTTCACGCACTTCCCGCCGGTCGACACCTACAACGCCCGCTTCAGCGGCGAGGAGATGTCCCGCGCGGTGCGCAACTACGCCGAGAAGGGCGGCGCCACCCGCTCCCTGGCCCCGTTCGGCTGGGGCGACGGCGGCGGCGGCCCCACCCGCGAGATCATGGAGCGGGCAAGGCGCCTGAGGGACCTGGAGGGCTCGCCCAAGGTCGTCGTCGAGCACCCGGACGCGTTCTTCGCCAAGGCCCGCGAGGAGTACCCGGACGCCCCGGTGTGGGTCGGCGAGCTGTACCTGGAGCTGCACCGGGCCACGTACACCTCCCAGGCCCGCACCAAGCAGGGCAACCGCCGCTCCGAACACCGCCTGCGCGAGGCCGAGTTGTGGGCGACGACGGCCGCGCTGCACGCGCCGGGCTACGCCTACCCGTACGAGAAGCTCGACCGCCTGTGGAAGACGGTGCTGCTGCACCAGTTCCACGACATCCTGCCGGGCTCCTCGATCGCCTGGGTGCACCGTGAGGCGGAGGCCGAGTACGCCCGGGTCGCGAGGGAGGTGGAGGAGCTGACGGCCGAAGCGGTGGCCGCGCTCGGCGACGGCGGGACCCGCGTGTTCAACACCAGCCCGTTCGACCGCGCCGAGGTGATCCGCACGGCGGCGGGCGCACCGGCCTACGTGGAGGTACCCGCGAGCGGCAGCGCCCCCCTGACGGGCGCCGAGCCCCCGCACCCGGTGACGGTCGACGGGCGGGTCCTCGACAACGGCCTGGTCCGCGTGGAGGTCGCCGCGGACGGCACCCTGTCCTCCGTGGTCGACCTGCGCGCGAACCGCGAAGTCCTCGCAGGCCAGGGCAACCTGCTGCGCCTGCACACGGACCTCCCGAACTACTGGGACGCCTGGGACATCGACAAGCACTACAAGAACCGCTACACGGACCTGTTGGAGGCCTCGGAGATCGAGATCGTCGACCAGGACCCGCTGCTCGGCTCGATCCGCGTCTCACGCTCCTTCGGCAAGGGCTCGACGATCACCCAGACGATCACGCTCCGCGCCGGCAGCCCCCGCATCGACTTCGAGACCGACATCGACTGGCACGAGGCCGAGAAGATCCTCAAGGCCGGCTTCCCGGTGGACATCCGGGCCCCGCACTCCTGCGCGGAGATCGCCTACGGCCACGTCCAGCGCCCGACGCACACCAACACCAGCTGGGAGGCGGCCCGTTTCGAGGTCTCCGGCCACCGCTGGGTGCACATCGCCGAGCCCGGCTACGGCGTCGCGGTCCTCAACGACTCCACCTACGGCCACGACGTCTCCCGCACGGTCCGCGAGGACGGCGGGACGACGACCACGGTCCGCCTCAGCCTGGTGCGCGCCCCGCGCATCCCGGACCCCGGGGCCGACCAGGGCCGCCACCGCTTCACCTACTCCCTGCTCCCCGGCGCGAGCATCGAGGACGCCGTCGCCGAGGGCTACGCCCTCAACCTCCCCCTGCGGACGGCGGATTCGGCGGGCGAGCCCGAGCCGGTCGTCTCCGTGGACGGGGCGGGCGTGACCGTCGAGGCGGTCAAGCTCGCCGACGACGCGTCGGGCGACGTGGTCGTACGGCTCTACGAGTCGCGCGGCGGCCGGGCCCGGGGCGTCCTGCGGACCGGCTTCCCGCTCGCGGGCGCATCGGTCACCGACCTGCTGGAGCGCCCGCTGCAGGAGGCCGAGGTGGCCGACGGGGGTGTGCCCGTGGAGCTGCGGCCCTTCCAGATCCTCACGCTCCGGCTGCGCAGGGGCTGACCCCGTGCCCATGCAACCCTGGTTCACCGACGCCAAGCTGGGCATCTTCGTCCACTGGGGCATCTACGCCGTCGACGGCGTCCAGGAGTCCTGGTCGTTCTACGACGGCGTCGTCCCGCACGAGAGGTACATGTCCCAGCTGGAGCGATTCACGGGCGCCCGGTACGACCCGAAGGCGTGGGCGGACCTGTTCGCCCGCGCCGGCGCCCGGTACGCCGTCCTGACCAGCCGCCACCATGACGGGGTCGCCCTGTGGGACACCCGGTACGGCGACCTCAACCTCGGCAAGGACTACATCGGCCCCTACGCCGAGGCCCTGCGCGAGAGGGGCCTGAAGGTCGGCCTCTACTACTCGCACTCCGACTGGAACCACCCCGACTACGCCTCGACGCGCAAACCGGGCCGCCCACCGGAGCTGGCGGACAACCGCTACTCCGAGGTCGCCGCCGAGGAGGAGGACCTTCAGGCCTGGGAGCGTTTCCTCGCCTACCGGGACGGCCAGATCCGCGAGCTGGCCTCCCGCTACCGGCCCGACCTGATGTGGTTCGACGGCGAGTGGGACCGCAGCGAGGAGCAGTGGCGCATCCCCGAACTCGCCGCTCTCGTCCGGTCGTACGTGCCCGACGTCGTCTTCAACGCGCGCATGCTCGGCGAGGGCGACTACGCCACCCCCGAGCAGGGTGCTCCCCTCGTGCCGCCGGACGGCCCCTGGGAGCTGTGCCTCACGATCAACGACTCGTGGGGCTACCAGCACCACGACCACAACCACAAGTCGGTGTCGCAGCTGATCCGCTA
Source organism: Streptomyces puniciscabiei (assembly GCF_006715785.1). Taxonomy (NCBI): domain Bacteria; kingdom Bacillati; phylum Actinomycetota; class Actinomycetes; order Kitasatosporales; family Streptomycetaceae; genus Streptomyces; species Streptomyces puniciscabiei. Next base: position 404,023 of record NZ_VFNX01000003.1, on the reverse strand, counting down.
CTTCACCGAGACCATCGGCGGGGGCGGCAACCTGCTCCTCGACGTCGGCCCCATGGAGGACGGCACCATCCCGCAGCCGCAGGCCGAGCGCCTGGAAGCGCTGGGGGAGTGGATCCGCGGGCACGCGGAGGCGGTGTACGGCACGGTCCGCGGCCTGCCCGCCGGGCACCACTACGGCCCCAGCACCCTCTCCGCCGACCGCCGTACCCTCTACCTCACCCTGTTCGACATCCCGCGCGCCGAGATCGGCGTCCGGGGCCTGGCGACGGCGGTCCGCAGGGTCACCGTGCTCGGCACCGGCACCGAACTGGGCCACCGGGTGACCGGCGGCCTGCACGAGGCGGTCGGCGTGCTGTGGATCGACCCGCCGGCCGCGGCGGACCTCGACCCGTACGCCACCGTGCTGGCCGTGGAACTCGACGGGGAGCTGGAGCTGTACCGCGGTTCGGGCCGGTTCTGATCCGGGGGTCGCCGCGCGGGGGTGCCCGGTCTGGGCACCCCCGCGCGCTCGACCGTACGGATCAGCCGGTGAACCCGGCCGTGATCGAGGTGAACTGCCAGTTGTTCTGGCTGATGCCGGAGCAGTTGCTCACCACACCGCCGCCCGCGCACGGCCGGTCCCGGTTGACCGCCCAGAAGGCGAGCCGCGCGATGTGGTGGGAGTTCGCCCAGTCGCGGATCTGGGTCCAGATCGCCGGGGTGGTCGTCTCCTGCTGGTCGGACAGGCCGTTCATGCCCGAGATGCCGATATGGGCGTAGGCGGTCGCGTCGTCCCAGCCGAAGGTCGACTTCAGCTTGTTCTTCAGGCCCTCCGCGGCGTTGACGGTGTTGCCGTACATGTCCGAGCCACCGCCGAAGTCGAACGGCATGATCGTGAACACGTCGATGTTCGCGCCGAGCGACTGCGCCTGCTCGATCAGCCGGTTGCCGTAGTACGTCGGCCCGGTGGTCGAGGTGCCGAAGGTGACGATGGTCCTCAGGCCGGGGTTGTTGGCCTTGACCGTCTTCAGCGCGGTGAGGATCTTCGCCTGCACGGCCTCGTTCTCGAACTCGTCCGTGTTCTCGATGTCCATGTCGACGGCCTTCAGGCCGTAGGCGTCGATCACCTTCTGGATGGCGCCGGCGAGCGCGGCGGCCGAGGAGCAGTTGGCGCCGAGCTTGCTGCCCTGCCAGCCGCCGAAGGACGGCACGATGTCACCGCCGGCGGACCGGACGGCGTTGATCGCGCTCTGGTCGGCGCCGCCGGTGAGCGGCCGGCTGCCGTCCCAGGCCGGGGTGCAGCCGCCGGAGTCCAGCACGAACGCCATGGTGAACCACTTGATGCCGGTCGCGCTCATCACCGTCGTCGGGCTCGGCGGGTCACCCCAGCCCTCGTACAGATACGGTGCGGCCTGCTTGAACCCGGTGCCGCCGCCGCTGCCCGCGTTCGTGGTCACGGAGACGGCGTTGGAGGCGGCCGAGACGTTCCCGGCCGCGTCGTGCGCCTTCACCGTGAAGGTGTACGACGTGCTGGGCGACAGCCCGCTGACCGTGGCGGACGTGCCGGAGACGGTCAGCACCTGGTTCGAGCCGCTGTAGATGTCGTATCCCGTCACGCCCACGTTGTCCGTGGCGGCGTTCCACGACAGGGAAACGCTCGACGACGTCTTGCCGGTCGAGGCAAGGCCCGTCGGGGCGGAGGGCGCCTGGGTGTCACCGCCGCCCCCGCCGCCGCCCGGGCCGTCCAGGCCGATGTCGTCGGCCCAGTAGGTGCCCTGGGCGTACCAGCCGTGGACGTAGATGGTGGCGCTGGTCTGCGAGGCACCGGTGGTGAAGGACATGCTCAACCGGCTGTACGCCGTCGGCGAGGTCGTCCAGGTCGAGGCGCCGCCGTTCACGCCCAGGTACACGTAACTGCCGCGTACCCAGCCGCTGAGGGTGTACGTCGTGTTCGGCTGCACGGCGACGGTCTGGCTGCACTGGGCGTTGTCGCTGTCCGTCACCGCCCCCTGCAGTGCCTTCGAGCCGCTGTGCACGGGGGAGGAGACGACCGAGCCGAGATTGCCGGTGCAGGTCCAGGGGGACAGGCCGCCGGACTCGAAGCCGGGGTTGGTGAGGAGGTTGGCCGCCTGGGCGGTGCCCGGAAGGGCGATGGCCCCGCCGATCGCCAGGGCGACGGAACCGAGGAGGGCGAGAAGCCGACGTCTGTGACGTCCGAGTGGATTGCGCACGCGATCTCCCTGTGGGGATGGGGTGTTCGGGAGTGCACGGCTGTGCGGAGGTGCGCCAATGAATTTGGTATGGACCAATCCTGCTGTCAAGGGGGCCCGCGCCCGAAGGGGCGCGGGGCTGTAGTGGATATGCGGCTCCGCCGCGCGGGCGCGAACAACCACGAACGACCCGCAGCCGGCGTACGACCTAAAGCGGCAGGACCTCCACCGCAGAAGCCGCCTGCGCAGGCAACACCGGAAGGGCGATCTCCGACTCCATCTCCGCCTCCCTCTGCCGCCGAAGCGCAGGCACGGGAAGCAGCGATCGCGGCCCCGCGACCACCGTGTAGTCCTGCCCCAGGAACGGCGGCTCGATCACCCCGGGATCCTCACCCAGCGCCAACTGCACGGCGGCCCAGGGCGCGTTCACCCCGCACAGCGACAGCTGGTGCAGGCCACCCGCGGGCCGCGTGTTGACGTCCATCAGTACCGGCCGGTCGCCGAGCATGCGGAACTGGATGTTGGACAGGTGGTGCAGCCCGAAGCCCTCCGCGATCAGCCGGGCCGGCTCCAGCCACCGCTCGTCCAGGGTGAAGCCCCTTCGCCGGCCGTTCTTGGTGCGGCCCACCGCGAGCCGCAGCCGGTTGTCGGGCCCCGTCAGGCAGTCGACCGACACCTCGGGCTGCTCCAGGCGCGGCATCACCAGCCAGTCCACCGGCTGCCCGGACCGCCGCAGTGCCTCGACGACGAGGTCCAGCTGGACGTACGGGCTCGGGAACCCCTCGAGGTGGCCGAGCGAGAACGGGGCGCGGGTGATCACCCGGAAGCCGACCCCGCCGGCCCCGGCGGCCGGCTTGAAGCACGCCTTGTGCCCGGATGCCTCCAACTCCTCGACAGCGGCGAGGAGTTCGTCGGCCGTCCGCACCCGCCACCACGGCGGCACCGGGACACCCACCGAGCGGACCGCCTCGTACGCGGTCGCCTTGTCCTCGAACACGGCCACCGCCTCGGGCGTCGGCGCCAGCAGCGCCGTACCCGCCGCGGCGAACTCCGCGCGGTGCCGCACGATCGCCGCCTGGTGCAGCCGGGGCACGAACACGTCGATGCCGCGCCGGGCGCACTGGTCGAGTGCGTACTCGACGTACGCGGCCGGGGACAGGCCCTCCGGTTCCAGGTCGGCGGTGTCGGCGGCGGCCAGGACGGGGGAGTCGGGATCCCCGTGCGTGGCGTGGATCTCCACCGCGCGATCGCTGGGATTTCTGCGCAGCTGATCCATGAAGAACACGTTCTCCGCGTACGTGCGGTTGAGCCAGACGCGTACGCGAGAGAGCATGCAGGCCGCCTTTCATGGTTTTCGGGCAGGGCTCAGCGGCCCGTGCCCGGGCAGGAGGAAGGAAGGGACGCCAAACAACCCCTGCGAAAAGGGAGATGGGGTGTTGGTGTCGGGGCGATCATACGGCTTTCAAAGGCCCGCGCGTGCAACGCGGATGTTACGGATTTCCGGGACTCGTCCAGCAGGCTCGCCGAGGTCCCTCCGATCGGCGCCGGTCCGCCGCGGTGCCCCCGCGACACGGCGACCGGGGAGCCTCTTGTCCGGGTGTCCGCGCATGTGTTCTCGTGGTCCCGGCGGAGGATGATCGGAAGGGGTGCAGGGTGGAGTCTGCGGCCGGGGCCGGGCAGCTGCTGGCCATCAGCGACCTGCACATCGGCTATCCCGAGAACCGCGCACTGGTCGAGGACATGCGGCCCACCAGTGACGAGGACTGGCTCGTCGTGGCCGGTGACATCGCCGAGACGGTGGCCGACATCCGCTGGACCCTGGAGCAGCTCGCGGGCCGCTTCCGCAAGGTGCTGTGGGCCCCCGGCAACCACGAGCTGTGGACGCACCCGAAGGATCCGGTCACCCTGCGCGGCGTCGCCCGCTACGAACACCTGGTCGAGCTGTGCCGCGAGCTGGGCGTCGTCACGCCCGAGGACCCCTATCCGGTGTGGCGGGGCCCCGGCGGCCCGGTCGCCGTCGCCCCGCTGTTCCTGCTGTACGACTACTCCTTCCTGCCGCCCGGCTGCGCCACCAAGGCCGAGGGCCTGGCCTACGCGCACGGCACGGGCGTCGTCTGCAACGACGAGTACCTGCTGCATCCCGACCCCTATCCGACCCGTGACGACTGGTGCCGGGCGCGGGTCGCCGAGACCGAGCGCAGGCTCGCCGAACTGCCCGCGGACCTGCCCGTCGTACCGGTCAACCACTATCCGCTGCACCGGCATCCCACCGAGGTGCTCTGGTATCCCGAGTTCGCCATGTGGTGCGGCACCCTGCTGACCGCCGACTGGCACCGCCGGTTCCGCGTCGCGACCATGGTCTACGGCCATCTGCACATCCCGCGCACCACCTGGCACGACGGAGTCCGCTTCGAGGAGGTCTCCGTAGGCTATCCCCGCGAATGGCGCAAGCGCCCGGAACCGCCGGGAAGGCCGCGCCGCATCCTGCCGACGGAGGTCGAGACCGGTGATCGAGGAGCTGTTCCCGGAGTCGGTCGTGGCCGTGGAGGCACACGGTGACGACCCGTTGTGGGACGCCCCGCTCCACCCAGGGGAGGAAGCGCTCGTCGCGCGTTCCGTGGCCAAACGCCGCCGCGAGTTCACCGCCGCACGCGGCTGCGCCCGGCGCGCCATGGAGAAGCTCGGCGTGCCCGCGCAGCCCATCCTCCGCGGTGAGCGGGGCGCACCGCGCTGGCCGGACGGCCTGATCGGCAGCATGACCCACTGCGACGGCTACTGCGCCGCCGCCCTGGCCCGCGCCGCCGACCTGGCCTCCCTGGGCGTCGACGCCGAACCGCACGGACCGCTCCCGGACGGTGTCGGTGCGTCCGTCCTGCTGCCCGCCGAGGCCGAGCGGCTCGACCGGCTCGCCGGGCAGCGGCCGGCCGTGCACTGGGACACGATCCTGTTCAGCGCCAAGGAGTCCGTCTACAAGGCGTGGTTCCCCCTGGTGGGCAGCTGGCTGGACTTCACCGAGGCCGACCTCACCCTCGACCCGGGCCCCGGCGAGGAGCCGCACGGCACGCTGCGTGCCGAACTCCTCGTCCCGGGGCCCCGGGTCGGCGGCCGTCGGCTCCAGGTCCTCGACGGCCGGTGGGCCGTACGCGACGGGCTGGTCGCCACCGCTGTGATCGTCCCGCATCCCTGAACCCCCGGCAGCGACGCGGCGCGGCGCGCCCGGCCGGGTCAGGCCGGCGGACACCAGTCGCGCAGCAGCCGGAAGAACTGTTCCTCGTTGCCCGTGAGGCCGGCGCGCGCCAGGGCCTGGTCCGCCTCGGCCAGCACGGCGGGTGGCACCAGGCCGGGCCGGCCGCCGTCCGGTGGCCCGTCGAAGGCGGCGCGCACGGTATGCAGCAGCCGCAGATAGGCCTGTACGGCGGTGCGCTCACGGTCGGTCAGTACGGCGGTGGGCATCGGTCGGCTCTCCCCGAGTAGGCGTCACGGTCGTGCGCCCTGCGGCGCACCTCTCCAGCTTGCCGCCCACCACTGACAACGCCGTTCGGCCGCGTCCCGGTTCGCCCGCTCAGCCGAGGCCGAATCCTTTCGGTGAGGCCTGAGGGGTGACGGCCCGGTACGGCCGCCGACCGGCGCACGACAGCCGGCCGACCGGACCACAGCACGGCACCGGGGCCCTGCGCCGTTACGGCCTCGGTTCAGCCCTGCGGCCGGATCAGCCCTGCGGCCGGATCAGCCCTGCGGCCCCGGGTACCCCAGGGACGCCTCGATGCGCCCGGCCACGTCGTCGCGGTGCACCGGGCCGCGCAGGGCCGAACCGGCCAGCCAGGTACGGCACTTGGTGGCCAGCAGCAGACCGAAGGTCTCGGCGTCCCGCTCCTCGGTGAGGTCGAAGCGGGTCCGGGCCGCGACCCGCTGCACCGTGGCCCGGAGCGCCTCTTCGTCGGTGTCGTCGTGCAGCAGCCGGGTGGCGACCCCGACCCCGCCGACGTGGTGTCCGCGGTGGTCGGCCTGCATGTGCCACAGCTCGTGGCCGAGGATCACCAACTGGTGGTCGGGCGCGGTGCGTTCCTCCACCACGACGAGGTCGCGGTCGGTCAGGTCCAGCCACAGGCCGCTCGCCGTGCCCGGCGGGAAGGCGGCCGCACGGAAATGCACCGGCCGGCCCCGTCTGCGGCTCATCGCCTCGCACAGCGCGCGGTACAGCTCTGGCGGCGGCGCCGGTGCAGGCAGCGCCAGCCCGCCCACCAGCTCGTTGCACAGCCGGCGCATGTCCCTGCCGATGCCCACAGTCCTCCCCCGGCTCACGACTCGGGCCGTTTGACGCTCTCCAGGAGCATGTCGAGCCACTCCGCGACCTTGTCCCGGTGCTGGTCGGTGGGCAACTGCGCGGCCCGCCAGGCTATTCCGCGCACCCCGTGGTCCTGCAGCAACCGCTCCAGCGGATCCTCCTCGGCCCCGGCGGCGGCCCGCTCCCGGTCGGCGAGCTTGGTCAGCAGCTCCTGCTCGGTGCGCTGCAGCGCACCGGCCAGCGCCTCCGGGTCCTCCGCGGTGAGGAAGCCGGCGTGCACCCGGAAGAAGCGCTGCAGCGCGTCGCAGTGCTCCATGGTCGGCCGCCGGTCGCCGTTGATGAGGGCGCCGGCCTGCTGCCGGGACATGCCCGCGCCGTCGGCGATCTCCTGCTGGGTGTACTTGCGGCCGTTGGGTTTCAGCCGAGTGCGCCGCAGCAGGTCCAGGCGCTGCAGAAAGCGTGCCTGGACGTCCGGTTCGCCGGCCGGCCGTCCCGCGAGCAACGCCCTGACCACCGGCTCCGGGACCCCGCAGGCCACGGAGAGCCGCCCGACGTCGAAGACCTCGGCGTGCGGCACGCCGAGCCGGTCGGCGAGCGCGGTGACGCGGGCGACGACGGCCGGCAGCTGGGCGGTCGCCGTGGCGCCCCGATCCTCGTAGCCATCCGTCACCGACAGAACTCCTACGTCTCTCAAGGGCTTCAGATGCGGCGTGCTTCTCACGAGCGATCGCCGTGAACTTCCCGGAGAGTAGCGGGTGCCTCGAACTCACATCCAGGTGTAGCCACAACTGTGGCGAATTTCAGCCGTCAACGGCCGCAAAATGCCACGATAGTTGACACGGTCTTGTCGCGGGCCGCAGGATCGCAGGGCCGCGTGAAGGCCGCAGAGGCAAGAGGGGTGACCTCCCGATGGCACATCAGGCAGGAGGGCAGCGGCCGGCACCGCGGCCCGTCCCCGACACCTGCGCGAACCAGGCGTATCTGCAGGACTACGCAGCACTGCTGGAGTCCCTCGCCTGCCCGTCCCTGGTCGTCGACCACCGCTGGGACGTGGTCATGGCCAACGGCGCGTTCGAGACACTCTTCCGCGGGGCGCGCCGGCACGCGACGGCCATGCCCGGGGACAACTTCCTGCGGTTCGTCCTGTTCCACCCGGACGCGGCCGACGTCCTCGGCGAGCACGAACAGGGCTGGTGCCTGCCGATGCTGGCCCACCTCAGGACCGCCCTGGAGACGTACGGCCACGACCACGAACTCCAGGCGATCCGCCGGGACATCGCCCAGGACCCGCTCATGGAGGCCGCCTACCGGCAGGGCCTGCCGCACTGGATCCATGCCGTCGGCGAGAGCGCGACCCGGCTGGACGGCGCCGTCCGGCTGCTGCTCCACCCCGACCCGCGGCGCGGCCCCACCGAGTGCCGCATCGTCGAGGAGACACCGCAGGCCCTGCTCGACCTCGGCTACCGGCGCCTCTCCCTGGTCCTGCGCGAGAACCGCCGGCCCACCGCGCCGGTACGCCGTCCGCGCCGCTCGCGGAGCACGGCGACCCACCTCACGATCGTCCCTTCCCCCGAGAGCTGACCCGGCACCGCCGGCGTTCAGGTCGCCGGCGGCGCCGGGTCGAGCGCTCCGAAGGGACACGGGAGCCCCCCGTCTTACGCAAGCGCCTTGCAATAGTTGCGCTACTCTTGCGTCCATGACTCGACGACTTGCGGAAGTGGCGAAGAAGGTCGGCGTCAGCGAAGCGACCGTCAGCCGGGTGCTCAACGGCAAACCCGGCGTCTCCGAAGCCACCCGGCAGGCGGTGCTGACGGCCCTCGACGTCCTCGGTTACGAGCGCCCCACCCAGCTGCGCGGCGAACGCGCCCGGCTCGTCGGCCTGGTCCTGCCGGAGCTGCAGAACCCCATCTTCCCGGCGTTCGCCGAGGTCATCGGCGGTGCGCTCGCCCAGCTCGGACTCACCCCCGTGCTGTGCACGCAGACCAAGGGCGGCGTCTCGGAGGCGGACTACGTCGAACTGCTGCTGCAGCAGCAGGTCTCCGGCGTCGTCTTCGCCGGCGGTCTGTACGCCCAGGCGGACGCCCCGCACGACCACTACCGGCTGCTGGCCGACCGCAACATCCCCGTCGTGCTGGTCAACGCGGCCATCGAACACCTCGGCTTCCCCGGCGTGTCCTGTGACGACGCCGTCGCCGTGGAGCAGTCGTGGCGGCACCTGGCCTCGCTCGGCCACGAGCGCATCGGGCTGGTCCTCGGCCCCGGCGACCACGTGCCCTCGGCGCGCAAGCTGGCCGCCGCGCGGGCGATCGCAGGCGACCTGCCGGAGGAGTTCGTCGCGCGGGCGATCTTTTCCATCGAGGGCGGTCACGCCGCCGCGTCCCGGCTGATCGACCGGGGTGTCACCGGCATCATCTGCGCCAGCGACCCGCTCGCACTGGGCGCGGTCAGGGCCGCGCGCCGCAAGGGGTACGGCGTGCCGGGGCGGATCTCGGTCGTCGGCTACGACGACTCGGCCTTCATGAACTGCACCGAGCCCCCGCTCACCACCGTCCGCCAGCCCATCGAGGCCATGGGCCGCGCCGCCGTGGAGCTGCTGAACGCCCAGATCGGCGGCACCGCCGTACCCGCCGAGGAGCTGCTGTTCGAGCCGGAGCTGGTGGTGCGCGGCTCCACCGCGCAAGCCCCACGTGGGTGACTGACCGACGGTGATCGTGAGCATCCAGCCATCTGTCAAATAATTACAGAGCCTGCGCGACATCTTGCGAAGAGATGTCGGCGGTGCTTGAGTGTGCGGCGCCCACCGCTCCTGCCATGAGTGCCATCTGGGGGTCCACCGATGACAAGCACCGGGTTCCGTCGTACCTTCGTCGCGATCGGCGTCTGCTCCTCGCTCGCCCTTGCCGCCACCGGCTGCGGCTCGGGCGGCGACGGCTCGGCGAGCGGCAAGACCCGCATCACCGTCAACTGCGAGCCGCCCAGGAGCGCCAAGGTCGACCGGAGCTTCTTCGAGGAGGACGTCGCCTCCTTCGAGAAGCGGAACCCGGACATCGACGTCGTGCCGCACGACGCCTTCCCCTGCCAGGACCCGAAGACGTTCGACGCCAAGCTCGCCGGCGGTCAGATGGAGGACGTCTTCTACACGTACTTCACCGACGCCAAGCACGTCGTGGACATCGGCCAGGCAGCCGATCTCACGCCGTACCTCAAGGAGTTGAAGTCCTACGGCACCATCCAGAAGCAGCTGCGGGACATCTACACCGTCGGCGGAAAGGTCTACGGCATCCCGCGCACCGGATACAGCATGGGGTTGATCTACAACCGCACGCTCTTCCGGAAGGCCGGCCTCGACCCCGACAAGCCCCCGACGACCTGGGACGAGGTTCGCGCCGACGCCAAGAGGATCGCCGCGCTCGGAGGCGGCACCGTCGGCTACGCCGACTACAGCGCCCAGAACCAGGGCGGCTGGCACTTCACCGCCGAGCTGTACTCACAGGGCGGGGACGTCGTCGGCCCCGACGGCAGGAAGGCCACCATCGACACGCCCGAGGGCCACGCCGTCCTGCAGAACCTGCACGACATGCGGTGGACCGACGACTCCATGGGCAGCAAGCAGCTCCTCGTCATCAACGACGTGCAGCAGATGATGGGCTCGGGCAGGCTCGGCATGTATCTCGCCGCCCCCGACAACATCCCGATCCTGGTCAAGGAGAAGGGCGCGAACTACGACGACATCGCCATCGGCCCGATGCCGGGCGGCAAGGGCACGCTCATCGGCGGCGACGGCTACATGTTCAACAAGCACGACACGCCCGCCCAGATCCGGGCCGGCCTGAAGTGGCTGGACCACATGTTCCTCACGCCGGGCACGGGTTTCCTCGGCGACTACGCCCGCGCGAAGAAGAACGACGCTCCCGTCGGCCTGCCCGAGCCGCGCCTGTTCACCGGCGCCGCCGACGCCAAGGACCAGCAGGCCAAGAAGGCCAACGCCAACGTCCCGGTGGCGAACTACCAGGCCTTCCTCGACGGCAACCAGCAGCTGCAGATGAAGATCGAACCGCCGGACGCGCAGCAGATCTACTCCGTCCTCGACTCCGCCGTCTCCGCCGTCCTCACCCAGAAGAACGCCGACATCGACCAGCTCCTCAAGGACGCATCCGGAAAGATCGACGGCATTCTGGCCCGGAGCTGACCGCCATGACGAAGACGGCCGAACGGCAGCCCGTGACGAAGGCCGCCGTCCACCCGGTACCGGCGCCGCCCCCGGTAGGGGGCCGGGGGCGGCGCCGCCTCGCCGACCAGGCCCGCGCCTACGCCTTCCTCCTCGGCGGCCTCGTCTGCTTCGCCCTGTTCTCCTGGTACCCGGCGATCCGCGCGGTCGTCATCGCCTTCCAGAAGTACACGCCCGGTTCGAAGCCGGAGTGGGTCGGCACCGCCAACTTCACCCGGGTCCTGCACGACCCCGAGTTCACCGCGGCCTGGCGCAACACCCTCACCTTCACCCTGCTGGCCCTGCTCATCGGCTTCGCCGTCCCCTTCGTGCTCGCCCTGGTCCTCAACGAACTGCGCCACGCCAAGGCGTTCTTCCGGGTGGTCGTCTACCTGCCGGTGATGATCCCGCCGGTGGTCAGCGCCCTGCTGTGGAAGTGGTTCTACGACCCCGGTGCCGGCCTCGCCAACGAGACCCTGCGCCTGATGCACCTGCCGACGTCGAACTGGTCCAACGGCACCGACACGGCACTCGTCTCCCTGGTGATCGTGGCGACGTGGGCCAACATGGGCGGCACCGTCCTGATCTACCTCGCCGCCCTGCAGTCCATCCCGGGCGAGCTGTACGAGGCCGCGGAACTGGACGGCGCGAACCTGCTCCAGCGCGTCCGGCACGTCACGGTCCCGCAGACCCGCTTCGTGATCCTGATGCTGATGCTCCTTCAGATCATCGCCACCATGCAGGTGTTCACCGAGCCGTTCGTCATCACCGGCGGCGGCCCGGAGAACGCGACGGTGACCGTTCTCTACCTGATCTACAAGTACGCCTTCCTCTACGACGACTTCGGCGGCGCCTGTGCCCTCAGCGTCATGCTCCTGGTGCTGCTCGGTGCCTTCTCCGCCGTCTACCTGCGGCTCACTCGCACCGAGGGGGACAGCGCATGAGCACCCGCACCCTGATCTCCCCGGCCACCCTCGCCCGCCCGCGCGGCAAGGCGATCTACTGGACCGTCTTCACGGCCGTAGTCGTCCTCTTCGCGCTCGCCTTCCTCTTCCCGGTCTACTGGATGGTGACGGCCGCGATGAAGTCCCCGGACGAGGTGGCGCAGACCCCGCCGACCTTGATCCCGGAACACTGGCACCTCGGCGGCTACACCGACGCCTGGGACCTGATGCAGCTGCCGCAGCACCTGTGGAACACGGTGGTGCAGGCGGCCGGTGCCTGGGCGTTCCAGCTGGTGTTCTGCACGGCCGCCGCCTACGCACTGTCCAGGCTGAAGCCGGCCTTCGGCGAGGTGATCCTCGGTGGCATCCTCGCCACCCTCATGGTGCCGGCGCAGGCCCTGGTCGTACCGAAGTACCTGACGGTCGCCGACCTGCCGCTGATCCACACCAGCCTGCTCAACGACCCCCTCGCCATCTGGCTGCCGGCCGTCGCCAACGCCTTCAACCTCTATCTGCTCAAACGGTTCTTCGACCAGTTGCCGCGTGACGTCCTTCAGGCCGCGGAGATCGACGGCGCCGGAAAGCTGCGCATCCTGTGGTCGGTGGTGCTGCCCATGTCCAGGCCGGTGCTCGGCGTGGTGTCGATCTTCGCACTGGTCGCCGTCTGGCAGGACTTCCTGTGGCCGCTGATGGTCTTCTCCGACACCGGCGAACAGCCGATCAGTGTGGCCCTGGTCCAGTTGTCGCAGAGCATCCAGCTCACCGTGCTCATCGCCGCGATGGTGATCGCCAGCATCCCGATGGTGGCGCTGTTCCTCGTCTTCCAGCGGCACATCATCGCCGGGCTCGGCGCGGGCAGCACCAAGGGCTGACACCGCCGCACCGACTCACCGAAGGCGCCGCACCGCCTCACAGAAAGGTCAAGCTCCGTGGGACAGCCCACCCATGCCCCGAAGGACCGCGACTGGTGGCGCTCGGCCGTCATCTACCAGGTCTACGTCCGCAGCTTCGCGGACGGCGACGGCGACGGCACCGGCGACCTCGCGGGCGTCCGCGCCCGGCTGCCGTACCTGGCCGGACTCGGCGTGGACGCACTGTGGTTCACCCCCTGGTACCTGTCGCCGATGAAGGACGGCGGCTACGACGTCGCCGACTACCGGACCGTCGACCCGGCCTTCGGCACCCTGGCCGAGGCGGAGAAACTCATCGCCGAGGCGGCCGAGCTGGGCATCCGGACCATCGTCGACATCGTGCCCAACCATGTCTCCGACCGGCATCCGTGGTTCCGCGCGGCGCTCGCCGCCGGGCCCGGCAGCCCGGAGCGCGAGCTGTTCCACTTCCGGCCGGGGCGCGGCCCGCACGGCGAACTCCCGCCGAACGACTGGCCGTCCCAGTTCGTCGGCTCCACCGAACCGGTGTGGACGCGCCTGCCCGACGGCGACTGGTATCTGCACCTGTTCACGCCCGAGCAGCCGGACCTCAACTGGTCCCACCCGGCGGTGCGGCAGGAGCACGAGGACGTCCTGCGGTTCTGGTTCGAGCGGGGTGTCGCCGGCGTCCGCATCGACTCCGCCGCCCTGCTCGCCAAGGACCCGGCCCTGCCCGACCTCGCGTCCCACCCCGGCCCGCACCCGTTCGTCGACCGGGACGAACTCCATGACATCTACCGCTCGTGGCGGCGCGTGGCGGACGCGTACGACGGCGTCTTCGTCGGTGAGGTCTGGCTCCCCGACGCCGAGCGCTTCGCCCGCTATCTGCGCCCCGACGAACTCCACACCGCCTTCAACTTCTCCTTCCTCTCCTGCCCCTGGGACCCCGCCCGGCTGCGAACGGCCATCGACACCACCCTCGCCGAACTCGCCCCCGTCGGCGCCCCGGCCACCTGGGTGCTGTGCAACCACGACGTCACCCGCACGGTCACCCGCTACGGCCGCGCGGACACCGGGTTCGACTTCGCCGCCAAGGCCTTCGGCACCCCGACGGACCTCGCGCTCGGCACCCGCAGGGCGCGGGCGGCCGCCCTGCTGTCGCTGGCGTTGCCCGGGTCGGTGTACCTGTACCAGGGGGAGGAGCTGGGGCTGCCGGAGGCCGAGATCCCGGTCGACCGCATACAGGATCCGATGTACTTCCGATCGAATGGTGTCGACCCCGGGCGGGACGGCTGCCGGGTGCCGTTGCCGTGGGTCGCCGGTATGCCGTATGCGGGATTCGGTTCGCAGCAGGAGCCGTGGCTACCGCAGCCGGTCGACTGGCCATCGTATGCGGTCGACCGTCAACAGCAGAACGCCGACTCCATGCTCTCCCTCTACCGCGCGGCCATCGCCACCCGCCCGGCCTTCGGCGACAGCCCCCTGACCTGGCTGCCCGCCCCCGACGGCGTCCTCGCCTTCACCCGCGCCGAGGGCATGACCTGCATGGTCAACCTCGCGCCCACCCCGGCCGAGCTTCCCGGACACTCCCAGCTCCTGCTCGCCAGTGGCCCGTTGGACGACACGGGCCGACTGCCGCAGGACACGGCGGCCTGGCTGCGGAGCTGAGCCGCCGACGCATCGCGCCATTCCCGCACCCCACCCCGAAGGGACCAGCACATGCAGAGCACCAGGGACAGAGCCGTCAAGACTGTCAGGAGCATGCCAACCATTGCGGCCGCTGTGGCTCTCGCCGCCGGCATGCTCGCCGCCGTCGCACCCGCCGCCCACGCGGCCGCCGGCGCCAGCCTCCCCTTCACCTCGGTCGAGGCGGAGTCGGCGACCACCACCGGCACGAAGATCGGTCCCGACTACACCCAGGGCACCCTCGCCTCGGAGGCATCCGGACGGCAGGCCGTGCGCCTCACCTCCGGACAGCGCGTCGAGTTCACGGCACCCCGGGCAGCCAACGCCGTGAACGTCTCCTACAGCGTCCCCGACGGCCAGTCCGGCACGCTCGACGTGTACGTCAACGGCGTCAAGCTCGCGAGGACCCTGACCGTCACCTCCAAGTACTCCTACGTCGACACCGGCTGGATCCCCGGCGCCAAGCAGCATCACTTCTTCGACGACGCGCGCCTGATGCTCGGTCAGAGCGTCCAGGCGGGCGACAAGGTCGCCTTCGAGTCGGCCGGCACCCAGGTCACCGTCGACGTCGCCGACTTCGAGCAGGTCGCGGCGCCCGCCTCCCAGCCCGCCGGCTCGGTGTCGGTCGTCTCCAAGGGCGCCGATCCCAGCGGCAACGGCGACTCCACCCAGGCCTTCCGGGACGCCATCGCCGCCGCCCAGGGCGGCACGGTGTGGATCCCGCCCGGCGACTACAGGATCACCTCGTCCCTCAACGGCGTGCAGAACGTGACGCTCCAGGGTGCCGGCAGCTGGTACTCGGTGGTGCACACCTCCCGGTTCATCGACCAGTCCAGCTCCTCCGGAAACGTCCACCTCAAGGACTTCGCGGTCATCGGCGAGGTCACCGAGCGCGTCGACTCCAACCCGGACAACTTCGTCAACGGCTCGCTCGGCCCCGGCTCGTCCGTCTCCGGCATGTGGATCCAGCACATGAAGTGCGGCATGTGGCTGATGGGCAACGACGACAACCTGGTGGTGGAGAACAACCGCATCCTCGACACCACCGCCGACGGCATCAACCTCAACGGCACCGCCAAGGGTGTCGTCGTCCGCAACAACTTCCTGCGCAACCAGGGTGACGACTCGCTCGCCATGTGGTCCCTGTACTCGCCGGACACCGACTCCAGCTTCCAGAACAACACGATCTCGCAGCCGAACCTCGCCAACGGCATCGCGATCTACGGCGGTACCGACATCTCCGTGAAGAACAACCTGATCTCCGACACCAACGCCCTCGGCAGCGGTATCGCGATCTCCAACCAGAAGTTCCTGGACCCCTTTTCCCCGCTGGCGGGCACCATCACCGTGGACGGCAACACCCTGGTCCGCACCGGCGCGATGAACCCCAACTGGAACCATCCGATGGGCGCGCTGCGCGTCGACTCCTACGACAGCGCGATCAACGCGACCGTCGACATCACCAACACCACCATCACCGACAGCCCGTACAGCGCCTTCGAGTTCGTCTCCGGCGGCGGGCAGGGGTACCCGGTCCGGAACGTCAACGTGACCGGGGCGACCGTGCGGAACACCGGCACGGTCGTCGTCCAGGCCGAGGCACAGGGCGCGGCCACCTTCAAGAACGTCACCGCCACCCAGGTGGGAGCCGCCGGCGTCTACAACTGCCCCTACCCGGCGAACTCCGGCTCCTTCACGCTGACCGACGGCGGCGGCAACTCCGGCTGGTCCAGCACCTGGTCGGACTGCTCGACCTGGCCGCAGCCCGGCCAGGGCAACCCGGACCCCGACCCGAACCGCAACCTCGCCAAGGGCCGCCCGGCCACCGCGACCGGCTCCCAGGACGTCTACACGCCCGGCAAGGCGGTCGACGGCGACCCGAACTCCTACTGGGAGTCAACCAACAACGCCTTTCCCCAGTCCTGGGCGGTCGACCTCGGCTCGTCCTACGCCGTACGCCGCCTGGTGCTGAAGCTGCCGCCGTCCTCGGCGTGGGGCGCCCGCACCCAGACCATCACCGTGCTCGGCAGCACCGACGGCTCGAACTACTCGACCGTCGTGGGCGCCCAGGGCTACCGCTTCGACCCGGCCACCGGGAACACGGCCACCGTCGCCCTGCCGGGCACCACGAACCTGCGGTACCTCCGCCTCACCGTCAGCGCCAACACCGGCTGGCCGGCCGGGCAGTTCAGCGAGGTGGAGGCGTACCTGACGTCCTGACTCCAGGACCGCGTCACAGATCCAGCACCAGACGGGCGCCCCGGCACCGGGAGACGCAGATCATCATCGTGTCACCCGCCGACCGCTCCTCCTCGGTGAGGACCGCGTCCCGGTGGTCCGGGGCGCCCTCCAGCACATCGGTCTCGCAGGTGCCGCACGTCCCCTCCGTGCAGGAGTACAGCACCTCGACCCCGGCGGCGCGCACCGCGTCCAGCACGGACACCGCCGGCGGGACGGTGACGGTACGGCCGCTGCGGGCGAGTACGACCTCGAACTCCTCGTCCTCGTGACCGCGTTGGTCCTTCGGCTGGAAGCGCTCCACTCTCAGCACTCCGGCCGGGCAGCGCTCCTCGACGGCGTCCAGCAGCGGCCCCGGACCGCAGCAGTACACCAGGGTGCCGTCGGACGGGTCGTCCAGCACCGGGCCCAGGTCGAGCAGCCCGGTCTCGTCCTGCGGGGCGAGGGTCACCCGGCCGCCGTAGCGTGCCAGCTCCCCGGTGAACGCCATCGAGGCACGGGTGCGGCCGCCGTAGAGCAGACTCCAGTCGGCGCCCGCCCGTTCGGCCGCCGCGAGCATCGGCAGGATCGGGGTGATGCCGATGCCGCCCGCGACGAACCGGTAGCGGGGCGCGGGCTCCAGCCGGAAGTGGTTGCGCGGCCCGCGCACCCGTATCTTCCCGCCCTCGCAGATCTGCTCGTGCACATACGCCGAGCCGCCCCGCCCGGCCGGTTCGCGCAGCACCGCGATCCGCCACGCCGTCCGGTCCGCCGGGTCGCCGCACAGCGAGTACTGCCGCTCCAGTCCCGGCCCGAGCAGGAGATCCACATGCGCGCCGGGCTCCCAGGCGGGCAGCTCACGCCCCAGCGGATCGCGCAGCGTCAGCGCCAGCACGCAGTCGGCGGCGAACTCCCGTGCCGCGACAACGAGTTCATGCTCGGTCACCGTACGGCCTCTTCGCTGTCGTGTCCTTCGGGATGCGCCAGCATCCACTCCCACATCACCACCGGGTCCTCGGCGGTGTGCTCCGCACCGCAGTGGCAGGTGCCGTGCAGCACATCCGTGCCCGGCAGCCAGTCGATCCGGTAGACCTCGCCGGTGCCGGGGCTCACCGGACCCCCTCGACCGGCTTGTCGCCCTCCTCGACCAGCCGGGCCAGGATGCGGCGCGCGGCCAGCCCGCCGGTGTCGATGTTGATGCTCAGCTCCTGGTAGCCGGTGCGTTCGGTGCCGAGGGTGCGCTGCAGCAGGTTGAGCGCGTCCACGTCCTGCATGACGACGGTGTGGTTGTTGCCCCGCAGGAACTCGGTGACCTCGGCGTCCTCGGTCGCCCAGTCCCGGGACACCGCCCAGAAGTCGTACACCTTGCCGTCGGTGGACGGCGTGATGGCGTAGGTGATCTCCGTGTGGAAGCCGTGCGGGTCGCTGCCGTCCGGCCCGGGGACGACGCCCACCGGCGCGATCCGGCTGTGCAGCAGATACAGGCAGGGCGCGTGGTACTCGATGTCCTGCCAGCGGGTGATGCGGCCCTCGATGCCGGTGGAACGGGCGTAGAACGGCGGGCACTCGGCGTCGTCCATGTGCCGGCTGACCCGGACCACACCCGCGCCCTCGTCCACCTCGGTGGTGATGGGCGTCTCGGCGACCTCGGGGGTGCCGATGAAACCGCCGTGCAGATACGTCTCGTGGGACAGGTCGAGGAGGTTGTCGACGAGCAGGCCGTAGTCGGCGTCGATCGGCTCCATCCCGCGCACGGTGGTCCAGCCGGGGGAGTCCAGGTGCCGGGCGCGCGGGATCGTCCGCGGGTCGGCGAGCGCCGGGTCGCCGATCCACACCCAGACGAGCGAGTCCTGCTCCACCACCGGGTAGGAGGCGACGCGTGCGGTGCGCGGGATGCGCTTCTGGCCCGGCACGTACACGCAGGCGCCGGTGCGGTCGTAGGTGAAACCGTGGTAACCGCAGACGATCCGGTCGCCGTCCAGGCCGCTGGAGGAGAGCGGGTAGCGGCGGTGGACGCACCGGTCGTGCAGGGCGACCGGGGTGCCGTCCTCCTCGGCGCGGTAGAGGACGAGCGGCTCCCCGAGGATCGTACGGCCGAGCAGCTCGCGCCCGACCTCCTCGCTGTAGGCGGCGACGTACCACTGATTCCGCGCGAAAGCGGTCATATGCGGCATGGCTGCGGCTCCCGTCTGTGGGTGGTGGCCACATCGTCGGGAGGTGCGGCACGGTGCACAATGCCAACTTCCGTCTGGCGGAAGCCTTCGTGGAAACGGTGGTGGCACCGCACGGACCGACGACTTTCACACAGGCGCCACCAGACCCTTCCCTGACGTTTGCTGCTCTTGGAACACTCGCTGCGCGCAGATTCCGTCATTTGAACGGCATCACGTACGTCAGGACGAGAGGACCCTCAGACCCATGGCCGAAGTCAACCGGCGCCGCTTCCTCCAACTCGCGGGCGCCACCACGGCGTTCACCGCGCTGTCCAGCAGCATCCAGCGTGCCGCCGCCCTGCCCGCGCACCACCGCACCGGGACGGTGAAGGACGTCGAGCACATCGTCGTCCTCATGCAGGAGAACCGATCCTTCGACCACTACTTCGGCACGCTCCGCGGCGTCCGCGGCTTCGGCGACCCCCGCTCCGTGACGCAGAACGGCCGCTCGGTCTGGAAGCAGTCCGACGGCACCAAGGACATCCTGCCCTTCCACCCGGACGCCGACGACCTGGGCCTCGCGTTCATCCAGGACCTGCCGCACGGCTGGCAGGACACGCACGCCGCCTTCAACGGGGGCAAGTACGACAAGTGGGTGCCGGCCAAGGGCACCACGACCATGGCGCACCTGACCCGCGAGGACATACCGTTCCACTACGCCCTCGCGGACGCCTTCACCATCTGCGACGCCTACCACTGCTCGTTCATGGGCTCGACCGACCCGAACCGCTACTACATGTGGACCGGCTACGTCGGCAACGACGGCCAGGGCGGCGGCCCGGTCCTCGGCAACGACGAGAAGGGCTACGGCTGGACGACGTACCCCGAGCGCCTGGAGCAGGCCGGGGTCTCCTGGAAGATCTACCAGGACGTCGGCGACGGGCTGGACGCGAACGGCGGCTGGGGCTGGATCGAGGACGCCTACCGCGGCAACTACGGCGACAACGCCCTGCTCTACTTCAACCAGTACCGGAACGCGAAGCCCGGCGACCCGCTGTACGACAAGGCCCGCACCGGCACCGACGCCCGCAAGGGCGAGGGCTTCTTCGACCAGCTGAAGGCCGACGTCAAGGCCGGCAAGCTGCCGCAGGTCTCCTGGATCGTCGCCCCCGAGGCCTTCACCGAGCACCCCAACTGGCCCGCGAACTACGGCGCCTGGTACGTCTCGCAGGTCCTGGACGCGCTCACCTCCAACCCGGACGTGTGGGGCAAGACCGCGCTGTTCATCACCTACGACGAGAACGACGGCTTCTTCGACCACGTCATCCCGCCGTACCCGCCGGCCTCCGGCGCCCAGGGCAAGTCGACCGTGGACCCCGCCCTCGACCTGTACAAGGGCGACGCGAGCCATGTCGCCGGCCCCTACGGGCTCGGCCAGCGCGTGCCGATGCTGGTCGTCTCCCCGTGGAGCAAGGGCGGTTACGTCTGCTCCGAGACCTTCGACCACACCTCGATCGTCCGGTTCATCGAGCGCCGCTTCGGCGTGCACGAGCCGAACATCTCCCCCTGGCGCCGCGCCGTCACCGGCGATCTGACCAGCGCCTTCGACTTCTCCCGCAAGGACACCAAGCCGGTCACGCTGCCGTCCACGGCCGCCTACGAGCCGCCGGACAACAAGCGGCACCCCGACTACGTGCCCAAGCCGCCCGCCCACCCCGCCCTGCCCCGGCAGGAGCGCGGCAGCCGGCCCGCCCGTCCGCTGAAGTACGCCCCGGTGGTGGACGGTTCCGCGGACACGGCGGCCGGCACCATCACGCTCACGTTCGCCTCGGGGGCGCACGCGGGTGCCGCCTTCCTGGTGACCTCCGGCAACCGCAGCGACGGCCCCTGGACCTACACCACCACGGCCGGCAAGTCCCTGACCGACACCTGGAACTCGGCCTACTCCGGTGGTGTGCACGACCTCGCCGTGCACGGCCCCAACGGCTTCCTGCGCGTCTTCAAGGGCAAGGGCGGGGCAGCGGGGCCGGAGGCGACCGCGCGGCACGTCGGCGACGACCTGGAACTCACCTTCACCAACAAGGGTTCCGGCACGGTGAGGCTGAAGGTCGTCAATGGGTACGGCGGCGGTCCGGTCGCCGTGACCGTACGGCCCGGCGCGACCGTCAGGCACACCGTGGACCTCACGGCGAGCAAGCGCTGGTACGACGTGACGGTCACCTCGGAGGCCGACCCGGCCTTCGTGCGCGGCTTCGCCGGCCACGTCGAGAACGGCCGTCCCGGCGTCAGCGACCCGGCGATCGCCGCGGAGTGAACGGGCGATGAACACCGCTCCGTGCGGACTGGTCAGGTACCGGTCATATCAGGGTAGTGTGCCCCGGTGACCACGCAATCGAACACTCCGGCAGGCTGGTACCCGGATCCGCACGGAGCGGCGCAGACGCTCCGCTACTGGGACGGCACGCAGTGGACCCAGCACACCAACCCGGCGCAGCAGCCCGCCGGTCAGGTTCCGCAGCAGCAGGCCGTCCCCCAACAGCAGGCCGCTCCCCAGCACTACGGCGCCCCGCAGGCGCAGACCGCCGACCCCAAGGTGCAGCGCCAGGTGCAGCAGCAGGCCGGGATCCAGGGCGGCGGCGCCGGCGGCGGCACCCTCTTCACCGAGCCCGTCCTGGTCGTGAACCAGAAGGCCAAGCTGATCGAGGTGACCAACGAGTACAAGGTCATGGATCAGAACGGCCGGGACATCGGCTCGGTCACCGAGGTCGGGCAGGGCGTACTGCGGAAGATCTTCCGCTTCATCTCCAACTGGGACCAGTTCCTGACCCACAAGCTGGAGATCCGCGACGCCTACGGCCAGCCGCAGCTGCTGCTGACCCGGCCCGCGAAGATCTTCAAGTCCCGGGTGATCGTGACGCGTCCGGACGGCTCGCCGGTCGGTGAGATCGTCCAGCAGAACATGATCGGGAAGATCAACTTCGCGATGAACGCGGACGGCCGGCAGGTAGGCGCGATCAAGGCGGAGAACTGGCGGGCGTGGAACTTCGCGATCGTCGACCACGCGGACAACGAGGTCGCCCGGATCACCAAGACCTGGGAGGGCCTCGCCAAGACGCTCTTCACGACCGCGGACAACTACGTCCTGCAGATCCACTACCAGCTGCCCGAGCCGCTGCTGAGCCTCGTGGTGGCGACGGCCCTGACGGTCGACACCGCGCTCAAGCAGGACTCGCGAGGCTGGAACTGAGCGGGCCCCGACGGGGGAGAACAGGACACGGAGAGCACGGCGACGCGGCCGGTGCGCCGCAAGTGCGCGCACCGGCCGTCGTCGTACCTGTCGCCCGGGACGCGGACCTGGTCGCGATCGCCCTGCGCGCGGCGCCGGCCGGGGCATCGCCCGAGGAGCGCCCGGGTCTGGAGCGCGCCGCCGCTCTGCCTGCCGGCGGCGGTGCAGTCCGCAGAAGGAAGCACTGACGCACCCGGAGTGATCCGGCCCGGCACCGCCCGCACCCGTGACTCGCTCCGGGTCAGGCCGGCGCAGGCGGGAGTCAGAGCGCCGTGAGGTGTGGGGGCTGTTCCGGCTGCCGTGGCACCAGCGCCGGTTCGGCGGTCGCCGTGCCCGGCTCCAGTGCCAGTACCGCGGCCACGGGGTGGTCGTCGTCCCCGGCCGCCGCCTCCGGTGCGACCCGGGTGAGCAGGACCACGCCCCAGGAGGCCAGACCCGCCCCGGCGAGGGCCAGCAGGATCCCGGCGGGGCCGCCCTGGAGGCCCTGGCCGAGCAGCGTGAGGCCGATCACCGCGGCGGCCACCGGGTTGGCGAGGGTGACCACGGCCAGCGGCGCGCCGAGGCCGCCGCGGTAGGCGGTCTGCGACAGCAGCAGCCCGCCGACGGCGAATGCGGCGACGAGCACCGCGACCACGACGACTTCGGTGCTCAGGGCCGGTCCCGTGCGGTCCGTGGCCGCCACGGTCACGGTCTGGGTCAGCGCCGAGGCGACGCCGGAGGCGAAACCGGACGCCGTGGCGTGCCGCAGGCCCGGCCGGGTGCCGGGCCAGGAGAGCATGCCGATCGTGGCGGCGGTCGTACCGGCGACCGCCAGTGCCTCGGTCAGTGACAGCACCCGCGCGGGCGCCGGACCGGAGGCGGTGACGAGCAGCGCGGCGAGCCCCAGCAGCGTCAGCGCCGTACCCCGCCACTCCACCGCGCTGACCCGGCGCCCGGCCGCCCGCGCGCCGAGCGGTACGGCCGCGACCAGGGTGAGCGCGCCGAGCGGCTGGACGAGGGTGAGCGGGCCGTACTTGAGGGCGACGACGTGCAGCAGGGCGGCGCCCGCGTTCAGGCCGACCGCCGACCACCAGGCGCCGGTGCCGAGCAACCGCAGCAGACCGGTGCCGGCGGTGCGGGAGGCGAGGCGTTCCTGGGCGACGGCGGCCAGCGCGTAGGCGACCGCCGAGACCAGGGAGAGGGCGACGGCGATCGCGGCGGCGGCGCTCACCGGCCCGCTCCCGCCAGGACGGGCTCGCGCGGCGGCGCCAGCCGGCCGGCGCCGCGGCCGGGCGTGCCGGCCGTCCGGTGCGGCGGATGGATCACCGCGAGGGCGACGCCGAGCATGGCCGTCGCGACGATCGCGTCGAGCCAGTAGTGGTTCGCGGTGCCCACGATCACCAGCAGGGTGATCAGCGGGTGCAGCAGCCACAGCAGGCGCCACCGGGACCGGGTGGCCGCGATCAGGCCGATCGCCACCATCAGCGCCCAGCCGAAGTGCAGCGACGGCATCGCCGCGAACTGGTTGGACAGGTGGTCGCTGGACGGCGGGCCGTACACGTCCGGGCCGTAGACCCGGGCGGTGTCCACCAGGCCGGTGCCGGTCAGCATCCGCGGCGGGGCCAGCGGGAAGGTGAACGGCAGCACGAGCGCGGCCGTGGTGAGGACCGCGAGGACCCGGCGGGCCCACAGGTAGTGGGCGGGCCGTCTGAGATACAGCCAGACCAGGAAGGCCAGGGTCGCCGGGAAGTGGACGGTGGCGTAGTAGGCGTTCGCGAGGCGGACGAGGGTGTCGCCGTGCAGCAGTGCGGACTGCACGGCGTTCTCGTGGGGGAGACGCAGCACCCGCTCCAGGTCCCACATGCGGTGGGCGTTGTGCAGGGCGTGCGCGGTGTGCCCGGTGGCCAGCTGCCGGCCGAGCTTGTAGACGAGGAAGAGCCCCGCGACCAGCAGGAGCTCACGTATGAGCGCCGGGCGCGCGGTCGCGTCCGGCAGCTCCGCTGCTGCCTCTGCAGGCTCGGTTCGGGCGTTCATCCCCCGGCCCCCTCGCTGACGGTGGTGCGTGTGGTGGTGCTCAGGAGCTCCGCCTCCCACGGCCGAAGCTCATCGATACGTCATCGTACCGATACGCCAGTGTACCGATACGCTCGAGTACCGGTACACTTGCGTATCGCTTGATGTACGACACACTGGGAGACAGGGTCGGCCGCGCCGCGACAGCGATGCTTGAGCGGGGTGTGCGCTGCCGGGCCACCCGGACACGAGTGAGGGGAAGCACCGCATGACGTCGCAGGCCGCGGACGGACCGGAGACGGTCGTCGCCTCGCGCCGCTCCAAGATCACGCCCGAGCGTGAGCGGGAGTTCTTCGACGCCGTGCTGGACCAGATCCGCGAATGCGGCTACGAGTCCGTCACCATGGAGGGCGTCGCCGCCAGCACCCGGTGCAGCAAGTCCACGCTCTACCGGCAGTGGAAGACCAAGCCGCAGTTCGTCGCGGCCGCGCTGCGCGCCAACCGCCGGGTGCGGTTCTCCGGCATCGACACCGGCTCGCTCGCCGAGGACCTGCGCCAGGCCGCGCGGGCCGCGGGGGACTGGTCGGGCAAGGACACCAAGCTGCTGCAGGCCCTCGGGCCCGCGGTCACCGCCGACCAGGAGCTGGCCCAGGCGCTGCGCGAGGCGCTCGTGTACCCGGAGATCGCCGCGCTGCAGGAGATCCTCGAGCGCGGCGTGGCCCGGGGCGAGGTCCGGGCCGACCACCCGGCGCTGGAGTACGTCCCGGCCATGATGTTCGGCGTGCTGCGGGTCCGGCCGATGCTCTGCGGCCAGTACGCCGACGGCGACTATCTCAGCCGGTTCGTGGAGGCCACCGTGCTGCCCGCGCTGGGGCTGACCTGAGACCCAGGCCGCCGTTCACGGGATGACTGAACGGTGACCTGCCCGCGCCGCACCGTGGGGACGGGGGCGGCGCGCACCCCCCGGCCGGGTGGGGCTCCTCTTGAGCGGAGGGGTGCCCCACCCGGCCGCATCACGTCGGGGCGGCCGCGGACCGGATCATGTCCCGGCGGTCGTGGGTCAGACGTCCTGGCCGTTCCCGCTGCCGGACGACACCTTGATCCCCTTGAGGATCTCGTCGATGACCGCCGTGTCCTTCCCGACGTCGATGCCGAAGCGCACCACCACGATCTGCTTGGTGTCGTCGGGCGAGGGGAAGGCGACCGACTCGACGCAGCCGTCGGCGCCCTTGCTGGTGACCGCCTTCCAGCGCACCATGTACCCCTTCTGCCCGGCCACCGTCACCGCGCCGGAGCCCAGCACCCGGTGCGAGGTGATGCCGCCGTCGCCGTACGACTCCTTGGCGTTGGCCGCGATGTCCGCCTCGGCGACGCTCTCGGCCGTGTCGCCCTTGGTGCCCAGGGCCCGGGCCGGCGCCGAGTAGGCGCCGCCCGGGACGCAGGTCTGTGTCGAGTCGCCCGGGCACTTGTACGAGCCGTCGGCGGTCACCTCCGCGCCGAGGCTGATCGTCCGCCCGGTCCAGCCCTTCGGCACCGGCAGGCTGATGCCGTTGACCGGGTCCGGCACCGTGCCCCCGCCCTTGACCTCGGGTGCCTCGGACTGGTTCGGCGACGGCGAGGCCCCGCCGGACCCGCCTGGACCGCCGAAACCGCCCGAACCCCCGGAATCGCCCGAGCCCCCGGAATCGCCCGAGCCCCCCGACCCGCCCTGACCGCCGAAACCGCCGCCCGGCCCGCCGTTCTGCCCGCCCGCGGCTCCCTGTCGCGACCCGGCCCGGTCGGCGCTGCCGCCACCGGGATCCTTGGTCAGGGCCCACACGCCGACCGCGATGCTCGCCAGGACCGCGCTCGCCACCACGACTGCCACACCCGTGCGCACCCGGCGCCGGGACGCGGCCGGCGGCGGGGCGGGGTAGCCCGGATACGCCGGATACCCGGGCTGCGCGCCATGGGCCGGGGGAGCCGCCGGTGCCGCGGGCTGCGCCGGCTGCGGGCCGCCGGCCGGCGGCGGCTGTGTCGGGGGACCCCACGTGGCGGCCGTCCCGGCGGGGCGGGTCTGGTCCGTCCAGGCCTTGCCGTCCCACCAGCGCTCGGTGGGTGGACCGTCGTTCGTCTGCCCGGGGTCGGGGTACCACCCGGGGGGAGTCACCTGCGTCATGACCCCACCGTATGAGGCGACCGTGAAAGTGTGATGAGAGGATCCGCCGCGAATCGATCGGACCGGACATTTCGGCAGCCGGAATTTTTTTCCTCACGCGCACGTCCGCCGGGACGACCGTGCCACGGCGTGAGGACACCGGGGCGGCGTACACCGGACTCGTGTCACTCGAACCGATCGCCCACCGGCCTCACCGCAGCGCCCGCACCCTCGGCCCGCGGGCGGGGGAGCGGACTTCGAACCGGCTTCCCCCGGACGGTGGTTGACGCCCCGTCCGTTACTGACCGGCTGTTCGGGCCCGGTGCGCGTCGCCCGTCCGCACCCGCTTTCACCCGCCGGGGCAACAGCTGCCCCGACCGGCCACCACACCCCCCACCGGACGGCTACGCTCATGGTCTGTACGTCATTCGGGCGACCTGGGGAGGTAACGGGATGACGGAGGGACGGCCGCCGGCGGCCGCCTCGGCTTCCCTGTGGGAGCGGGACGCGGAGATCGCCACCGTCGCACAGGCACTCGACCTCCTGTGCGCCGACCAGTCGTCCGCGGGCAGTCTGCTGGTGCTCCGCGGCGAGGCGGGACTCGGCAAGACCGCGCTGCTGGCCGAGACACGCCGCATCGCCGAGCGCCGGGGCTGCGCCGTGTGGTCCGCGCGGGGCGCGGAGACCCTGAGGTCCGTCCCGTTCAACGTGGTACGGCAGCTGCTCCAGCCCGCCCTGCTGTCCTTACTGCCCGAGGAGGCCCGCGAGTACCTCGGCGACTGGTACGACATCGCAGGACCCGCCCTCGGCATAGCGGATCCGCAGGAGGCCAGCGTCGACCCGCAGTACGTGTGTGACGGACTCGTCGCCGCGGTGCGCCGGCTCGCCCGCCGCGAGTGGCCGCTGGTGCTGCTGATCGACGACGCGCACTGGGCCGACCAGGAGACCCTGCGCTGGCTCGCCGCGTTCGCCGAGCGCCTGGACGACCTCTCCGTCCTCGTCGTGGTCGCCCGCCGCCCCGGCGAGGTCAGCGGCGACAGCGCCCGCCACCTCGACGCGGTGGCCGCCGCCGCGGGCCGCCCCGTCACCAACCTCAGGGCCCTCACCCCGGAGGCCGCCGCCGGACTCACCCGCGCCACCCTCGGCCGACACGCCGACGACGCGTTCTGCCGCGAGGTCTGGGCCGTCACCGCGGGCAACCCCTACGAGACCGTCGAACTCCTCGCCAAGGTGCAGGACAGCGAGGTGCAGCCGGTCGAGGCCCGGGCCGGCGAACTGCGCGCCCTCAACCGCGCCGCCCGCGGCGGCGGACTGGTCGACCGGCTCAAGGGGCTCGGCCTGGAGGCCACCCAGTTCGCCTGGGCCGCCGCCATCCTCGGCACCGGCATCACCGTCGACATGGTCGCCCGCCTCGCCACCATGGACGAGGCCGTCGCCCGCCACTGCGCCGACCTGCTCTGCACCGCCCGCATCCTCACCGAGCCCGAGCCCGTCGGGACACAGGGCGCCGGCGCCGAACGCGAGCAGGGGGAGCTGGAGTTCGTCCACCCGCTCATCGCCAGCGCCGTCTACCACTCCATCCCCTCCGGGGTGTGCACCGCCATGCACGGCGTCGCCGCCCAGATCATCACCGAGCTCGGACGCGGAGCCGCACAGGCCGCCCGGCACCTGCTGAAGGTGCACCCGGACGGCGACGAGGAACTCGTCGAGCAGCTGCGCGAGGCCGCCCGCGAACACCTCGCCGTCGGTGCCCCGGACGCGGCCCGCACCTGTCTCGAACGCGCCCTGCGGGAGCCGCCGCTCCCCGAGGTCCACGCCCATGTCCTGTACGAACTGGGCTGCGCCACCCTGCTCACCGCGCCCGCCGTCACCATCGAACACCTCCAGCACGCCCTCGGCATGCCCGGACTCGACGGCGAGCGGCGGGTCGACGCGGTGGTCCGGCTCTCCCAGGCGCTGCTCCACAACGACCAGCTGGAGGAGGCCGTCCGCACGGTCGAGGCCGAGGCCGCCCGGCACGAACCCGGCCCCGTGAAGCTGCGGTTGCAGGCCGTGCAGTTCATGTGGGAGGGCATCCACGGCGAGACCGTCTCCCCGGCCCGCTCCCGGCGCCTCGCCGAACTCGCCTCCACCTGCGACGGCCGCGACAACGCCGAACGCGCCCTGCTCATCCTGCGCGGCTTCGACGCCATGACCCACGGCGAGAGCGCCGACGAGGTGCTCGAACTGTGCGACCGCGCCCTCGTCAACGGCCGCCTCGCCCCCGGCCTCGGCTGGACCGACCCCGAGTGGGGCATGGAGCTGCTGATGATGCTCGGCAGCTCCTACGCCTATGCCGACCGGCTCGACCGCGCCGAGAGCCTGTTCGCCGAGGCCCTGCGCGTCTACACCGGCGCCGGCTGGCGGGGCGGCCACCTCTCCCTCGCCAACGCCTTCCTCGGGCTGGCCTACCGCAGGCAGGGGCGGCTGCGCGACGCCGAGTCCACCCTGCGCGAGGCCCTGGTCCTCGCCGAACGCGTCGGCCGCCGCCTGCCGCTGTACTGGTCGGCGACCTGCGGACTGGTCGACACGCTGCTGGCCCGCGGCCGTACCGACGAGGCCTGGTCGATCGCCGAGCAGTACGGCTTCGCGCCGCCCTACCCCTCCACGATCGTGCTGCCGGACATCCGCTGTGTGCGCGGCCGGCTGCTGCTCGCCGTCGGCCGCACCGAGGAGGGCGTCCACGAACTGGAGGCCGCCGAGAAGACCGCCTCCTCGCGCGGCGGCCACAACCCGGTCCTGTCGCCCTGGTCCATCGACCTCGCCAAGGCCCTCGCCGACCAGGACCCGGCCCGCGCCGCCCAGCTCGCCGCAGACGCCCGCCGGCAGGCCGAGCGCTTCGGCACGGACACCGCCATCGGCGAGGCCCTGCGCTGCGCCGCCGCCCTGGAGACCGGCGGGCGCGCGGTCCAGCTCGCCGCCCGGGCCGTCACCTACCTGGAGGCCTCACCCTGCCAGTACGAACACGCGGCGGCCCGCGTCGAGTACGGCATCGCCGCCCGCTCCGTCACGGAACTGAACCGCGGCCTGGACCTCGCCCGGGCGTGCGGCGCGGAGGGCCTGGTGACCCAGGCGAGGGAGGTGCTGGAGACGGGGCGGGGCTGCGGTAGCGCCCTTGGCGGACCTCATACCGTCAGCAGCTGCTCCGTGACCGCCGCCAGGCGCGCCCGCACCCGGGGGTCGTACGTCTCCTCGTGCGCCCGGGCCCGTCGCGTGCCGTCGAAGTAGCCGCCGCTGCCCGACTCCCGGGTGGCCAGGGCCAGTACGCCCGGGGCGCCGTCGGCGACCGAGTTCCACGGGGCGATGCCGCTCTCGCGGACCATCGCCGTGTCCATGAAGGTGGCGGGGTGCAGGACGTTCACCGACACCCCGCTGCCGGCGAGTTCCCCGGCGAGCGCGAAGGTGTGCGCGGCGAGGGCGAACTTGCTGCGGCAGTACGCCGACATCCCGCTGTAGCCGCGGGTGAGTTCCGGGTCGGTGAAGTCGAGGGGTTCCTGGCCGGCCGAGCCGACGTTCACGATCCGGGCCGGCGCGTTGTTCCGCAGGACCGGCAGCAGGGACCGGGTGAGGACGACGGGCGCGAGATAGTTCACGGCGAGCCGCAGCTCGTGCCCGTCGGCGCTCAGCTCCCGCCCCGAACCGGGCGTGCCGCCGCCCACCCCGGCGTTGTTGATCAGCACGTCCAGGCCGGGATGCGCCTCGGCGACCCGTGCGCCCAGCTCGCGCACCTCGGCGAGGCGGGCCAGATCGGCGACGAACCCCTCGGCCCGGCCCTCGGTGCGCAGCTCCGCGACCAGGCGCTCGGTGCGGTCCCGGTCCCGGCCGTGGGCGAGCACGACATGGCCGGAGCGGACCAGTTCGAAGGCCACGTACCGGCCGAGTCCGGAGGTGGCGCCGGTGATCAGAATGGTGGACATGCGGCCAGCCTAGGCACGGCCCGCTGTCGGCAGGGTGGTGCTGTCGAAGCTACGACCAGCAGGGTCACCTTCCGTCGCCGGCCTCCTCCTCGAGCACCCGTTGGGCGGTCGTGAAGGCGGAGTTGGCGGCCGGCACCCCGCAGTAGACGGCGGTCTGCAGCAGCACCGCGCCGATCTCCTCGGGCGTCAGGCCGTTGCGGCGTGCCGCCCGGACGTGCATCGCCAGCTCGTCGTAGTGGCCGTGGGCGACCAGCGCGGTCAGCGTGATCATGCTGCGCTCGCGCCGGGACAGCGTGGGATCGGTCCAGATCTCGCCCCAGGCGTAGCGGGAGATGAAGTCCTGGAACCGCGCGGTGATCGGGGTCTGCCGGCCTTGCGCCCGGTCCACGTGGGCGTCGCCCAGCACCTCCCGGCGCACCGCCATCCCGCTGGCCGGCGGCCCGTCGAGCTGGGTGCGCAGCGCGCTCAGCACGGCCCGCGGGCACTGGGCGGGCGCCAGATGGGAGGCGCCGGGCAGCTCCACCAGCGTCGCGCCGGGCACCGCGTCGGCGATCTCCCGCAGATGCGCGGGCGGCGTCGCGGGATCCTGCCTGCCCGCCACCAGCAGCGTCGGTACGGCGATCTCGCCGAGCCGCTCGCGCAGGTCGAACGCGGCGAGCGCGTCGCAGCACGCGGCGTACGCCTCCGGATCGGCCTCCCGGTGGTCCCGCACCAGCCTCGGCACGGTGAAGCCGGGCGTGAACCAGCGCGCTTCGGCGCTCTCCATCAGCCACTCCATGCCCTCGCGGCGCACCCGGTCCGCCCGCTCCCGCCAGGCCGTGGCGTCGCCGAAGCGGGCGGAGGAGCACAGCACGGCCAGGGAGGTCAGCCGGTCGGGGTGGTGCACGGCCAGGTGCAGGCCGACGGCGCCGCCGAGGGAGACGCCCGCGTAGGCGAACCGGTCGATGCCGAGCGCGTCGGCGAGGGCCAGCACCAGCGCGGCCAGGTCGCCGACGGTCGCACCCGGTCCGATCAGCTCCGGCGCCGACCCGCCATGGCCGGGCAGGTCCCAGCGCACCACACGGTGGGCGGCCGACAGCTCGGGCGCGACCGCGTCCCACAGGGCGTACGAGGTGCCCAGGGAGGATCCGAGCAGCAGCGGGGGCGCGGAAGCCGGACCTTCCGCCAGGTGGTTGAGGAGTTTCTCGGTCAACGTCGCTCCAGGGCAAGGTCGGTGAGAGTCCCGGCGAAGCCGGTGTAGTGGGCCGGGGCGCAGAGGTCGTCCAGGTCGATGTCCTTCAGCTCCTCCTGTTCCGCGAGGAGTTCCCGTAGCGAGCGGTCCTCGGCGTGGGCGCGGCGGGCCAGCCCGGTCAGCAGCTCCTTGGCACGCGCCCGGCCGAGGACGGGGGAGAGGGCGGCCGACAGCCGTTCCGAGACGATCAGGCCCCGGGTGATGTCCAGGTTCCGGCGCATCGCCGCGGGGTGCACACGCAGCCCCTCGGCCAGTTCGGCCGCGTGGGCGGCCGCGCCGCCCACCAGCCGGAGCAGGTCGCGCAGCGGCTCCCACTCGGCATGCCAGGCGCCGGCCGGCCGCTCGTCCTCGGCGGCGACGCAGCCGTACAGCGTGGCCGCGAGCTGGGGGGCACGCCGGGCGGCGGCCAGGAGGAGGGTGGCGCGCACCGGGTTCGCCTTGTGCGGCATGGCCGACGAGCCGCCGCCGCTGCCCTCGCTCACCTCGCCGATCTCGGTGCGCGACAGCGTCAGCACATCCACGGCGAGCTTGCCCACCGCCCCCGCCGTGAAGGCCAGGCACCCCGCCAGGTCGGCGATCGGCGTGCGCAGCGTGTGCCAGGGCAACTCCGGTGCGGCGAGGCCGGCTTCGCGGGCGTACGCCCCCGTCAGCGCGGTGGGGTCCTCGGCGCCGTACGCCCGGAAGGCCGCCAGGGTGCCGGCCGCGCCCCCGAGTTGGGCGGGGAGCGAGTCCCGTACCCCGGTGAGGCGGTCGAGCGCGTCCAGGACCAGTGAGCGCCAGCCGGCCGCCTTCAGACCGAACGTGGTCGGTACGGCGTGCTGGGTGAGCGTCCGTCCCGGCATCACCGTCTCCCGGTGCCCGGCGGCGAGCCCGGCCAGCGCCCGCTCGGTGCGCCCGAGGTCGGCGAGGACCAGGCCGAGGGTGCGCGCGGCGACCAGCATCGTCGCGGTGTCCATGATGTCCTGGCTGGTGGCGCCCCGGTGGACGTAGGGGCCGTACTCCTCGCCGACCGCCCTGGTCAGGTCGGCCACCAGCGGGATGACCGGGTTGCCGCCGGCCGGGGTCCGCGCGGCCAGGTCCCGGATGTCGAACCGCTCCGGGACGGCCGCCTCGGTCACCGCCGCCGCGGCTCCGGCCGGGGCGAGTCCGAGTGCGGCCTGCGCCCGGGTCAGCGCGGCCTCGGCGTCGAGCAGCGCCCGCAGATACGCGTGGTCACTGGTCTCGGACGCGGCGCCCGACAGCCCCCACCCGGGTGCGAGCAGGCCGGTGTCGGTGTACGGAGGGGACGCAGATGTCACTGGTACTCCAGGAAGACCGTCTCGCCTTCGCCCTGAAGGCGGATGTCGAAACGGTAGGTGCCCGGGCCCTCCGCGGCCGCGATCAGCGTGTCGCGCCGGTCGCCCACGCGGGTGAGCAGCGGGTCGGCGGCGAGCGCGGCCTCGTCGTCCGGCAGGTAGCCGCGGGTGAACAGGTGGACCAGCAGGCCGCGCGCGAAGACGCAGACGCTCAGGTACGGCGCGTTCCGTCCGCGTGCGCCGGGCCGCAGCGTACGCGCGTACCAGTGGCCGTTCGCATCGGTCTGGCTGCGTCCCCATCCGGTGAACTCCACGCCGTTGCGGCCCAGATACCCGCCGGTGGCCGGATCCCGCCGGATGGAGCCGTCCACCTGCGGCACCGTGCCGTCGGGGCGCGGGCCCCACAGCTCGACGAGCGCGTCCGGCAGCGGCTCGCCCGCACCGTCGAGGACGTACCCGTGCACGGTGACGGTGTCCGGGTGGCCGAGCGGGGCGATCTCCTCGCCGCCGGGGAAGGGCAGGGCGTAGCCGTAGAAGGGGCCGACCGTGTGGGACGGCGTGGGCAGCACCTGCCCCGGGCTGCTGGGGTCGGTCTTCGTCATGGCGGTCAGCGTCCTTCCTCGATCCAGGTGGCGGCCGGGCCGTCCAGCACGATGTCCCAGTGGTAGCCGAGCGAGAACTCCGGCACCGACAGGCTGTGGTCGTAGGTGGCGACCAGCCGTCGGCGGGCCGTGTCGTCCGTCACCGACTGCAGGATCGGGTCGTACGGGAAGAGCGGGTCGTTCGGGAAGTACATCTGCGTCACCAGCCGCTGGGTGAACGCCGCGCCGAACACCGAGAAGTGGATGTGGGCGGGGCGCCAGGCGTTGACGTGGTTGCGCCACGGATAGGGGCCGGGCTGGATGGTGGTGAAGTGGTAGCGGCCCTCGGTGTCGGTGAGGGTGCGGCCGAAGCCGGTGAAGTTCGGGTCGAGCGGGGCGTCGTGCTGCTCGCGCTGATGGGCGTAGCGGCCGGCCGAGTT
Source organism: Streptomyces puniciscabiei (assembly GCF_006715785.1). Classification (NCBI taxonomy): domain Bacteria; kingdom Bacillati; phylum Actinomycetota; class Actinomycetes; order Kitasatosporales; family Streptomycetaceae; genus Streptomyces; species Streptomyces puniciscabiei. Next base: position 370,555 of record NZ_VFNX01000003.1, on the reverse strand, counting down.
GGCCTGCCAGATCTCGATCAGCTGGCCACGCACCGGGCGCCCGTCGCGGTCCAGCAGCCGCCCGGAGACGGTGATCCGCTCACCGACCGGTTCCCCCCGGTGGTGCCGGGTGAGGTCGTTGTCGATCGCGGTGATGTCACGTTCCCCGAAGGCGGGCGAGTGCAGCTCCACCAGCTCCGGGTCCTGGGCGGTGTCGATGGCGACCAGGGGCTGTTTCGGGTGCCGGAGCACGGAGGAGCGGTAGGGCGCGTAGTCACGGCGCGGATGGTGCTCGACGGGGGCGCCGTCGGCGACACGCTTCTCGTACGCGGCGTGCTCGGCGGCGATTTCGAGGTCGATGTCGGCCTGGGTGAGAGTCATGGGAAGTCCTGGGGTCAGCGTTCGAGTACGAGGGCGAGGCCCTGGCCCACGCCGATGCAGAGGGTGGCCACGCCGGTGCCGGAGCCCCGGCGGGCGAGCTGGTGGGCGACGGTGCCGGCCAGGCGGGCGCCGGAGGCACCGAGCGGGTGGCCGAGGGCGATGGCGCCGCCCTGGGGGTTGAGGACCGCCGGGTCGAACTCCGGCCATTCGGCGAGGCAGCCGAGGACCTGAGCGGCGAACGCCTCGTTCAGCTCCAGGACCGACAGGTCGCCGAAGGCCTTGCCCGCCTTGGTGAGAGCCCGGTTGACGGCCTCGACGGGGGCGAGTCCGAAGTAGTGCGGGTCGGTCGCGGACACCCCGGTCGCCGAGATTCGGGCGAGCGGTTCGCGGCCGGTGACCCTCAGGCCCTCCTCGTCGGTGAGGAGGAGGGCGGCGGCGCCGTCGTTCAGCGGGGAGGCGTTGCCCGCGGTGACCGTGCCGTGCTCGGCCCGGAAGGACGGCTTGAGCCTGGCCATCGCGGCGAGGGAGGCGTCCGGCCGTACGCACTCGTCGGCGGCGAAGGACACCGGGTCGCCCTTGCGCTGCGGGACCGGCACGGGCGTCAACTCCGCGTCGAACAGGCCCTGTTCGTAAGCTGCGGCCGCCTTGCGGTGGGAGGCCAGGGCGAACTCGTCCTGCTGCTCACGGCTGATCTTGTGCTTGTCGGCGATGAGTTCGGCGGACTCGCCGAGGGGGACGGTCCACTGCGGATGCATCTCCGGGTTGACCATGCGCCAGCCGAGTGTCGTGGAGTACAGCTCGGCGTGTCCGGCCGGGAAGGGCCGGTCGGACTTGGGCAGGACGTAGGGGGCGCGGGTCATGGACTCCACGCCGCCCGCGAGGGCGATGTGCGCGTCGCCGACGGCGATGGCACGGGCCGCCTGGACGACCGCCTCAAGGCCGGAGGCGCACAGCCGGTTGACGGTCACGCCGGGCACGGAGGTGGGCAGTCCGGCGAGGAGTGCGGCCATGCGGGCGACGTTGCGGTTCTCCTCCCCGGCGCCGTTGGCGTTGCCGAAGTAGACGTCCTCGATCCGGGCCGGGTCCAGGTCCGGGGTCCGGTCGAGGAGGGCACGGATCGCGTGGGCGGCGAGGTCGTCCGGGCGCACGGAGGCCAGGGCACCGTTGTAGCGGCCGATCGGGGTGCGGACGGCGTCGACGAGGTAGACCGTGTTGACCGCGTTCACAGCAGGTTCTCCACGATGGCCAGTTCGGCGTCGGTCCGGGCGACGACGTCGTCAACGGCTACACCGGGCGCCGTCTCCACCAGGGCCAGGCCCCGCTCGGTGACGTCCAGCACCGCGAGGTCGGTGATGACCCGGTTCACACAGGCCTTGCCGGTGAGCGGCAGTGTGCACTCCTTGAGGATCTTGGGGGAGCCGTCCTTCGCGGTGTGGGTCATCACCACGATCACCTGACGGGCGCCGTGCACCAGGTCCATCGCGCCGCCGATCCCGGTGACCAGCTTGCCCGGCACGGCCCAGTTGGCCAGGTCGCCGCCGGCGGAGACCTGCATCGCGCCGAGCACGGCCACGTCGATGTGCCCGCCGCGGATCATCGCGAAGGACAGCGCGGAGTCGAAGAAGGAGGCGCCCGGCAGGACCGTCACGGTCTCCTTGCCCGCGTTGATCAGATCCGGGTCGACCTGGTCCTCGGCCGGGTAAGGGCCCGTGCCCAGAATGCCGTTCTCCGACTCCAGGACCACCTCCACGCCCGGGGGCAGGTGGTTCGGGATCAGCGTCGGCAGGCCGATGCCGAGGTTGACGTACTGGCCGTCGCGCAGCTCGCGGGCCGCGCGCGCGGCGATCTCCTCACGTGTCCAGGCCATCAGCTGCTCACCGTCCGCTGCTCGATCCGCTTGTCCGCCGCCTGCTGGGGGGTCAGCGCCACCACCCGCTGCACGAAGACACCCGGCAGGTGCACCGCGTCCGGGTCGATCTCGCCGGGCTCGACCAGCTCCTCCACCTCGGCGACCGTGACCTTCCCCGCCATGGCCGCGAGGGGGTTGAAGTTGCGGGAGGACTTGTTGAAGACCAGGTTTCCGTGCCGGTCGCCCTTCGCGGCCCTGACCAGCGCGAAGTCGGTGCGGATGGCGCGCTCCAGGACGTACTCCACGCCGTCGAACTCCCGCACCTCCTTCGGCGGGGAGGCCAGCGCGACGCCGCCCGCGCCGTCGTAGCGCCACGGCAGGCCGCCCTCGGCGACCTGGGTGCCGACGCCGGCCGGGGTGTAGAAGGCGGGGATGCCGGCGCCGCCCGCACGCAGCCGCTCGGCCAGCGTGCCCTGCGGGATCAGCTCCAGCTCCAGCTCACCGCCCAGGTACTGGCGGGCGAACTCCTTGTTGGCGCCGATGTAGGAGCCGGTCACCCGGCTGATCCGCCCCGCGGCCAGCAGCACCGCGAGACCGGACTCCATCGCCCCGCAGTTGTTGGAGACGACCGAGAGCCCGCCGACTCCGCGCTCGTACAACGCCTGGATCAGCACGTTCGGCACACCGCTCAGCCCGAATCCGCCGACCGCGAGGGACGCGCCGTCCGGCACATCGGCCACCGCCTGAAGGGCCGTGGCGACCACCTTGTCCATCCGTGAAGCCTCATCTCTTCGCCATTAATCAGCGCACTGAGTATTTAAGCGAGGTGTTCCACACGCTGCCACCGGAAGAGATGTCCGTCAAGACATGGACCGTTCGCACTACCCGGCGGGAGACAGAGAGGTCGGTGGACCGGTATCGTTCAGTGCACCGACGAAATGATCAGGGGAGCGCACATGGCCGCGGTGGACCTCACCACCCATCCCGGGCATCTGGCCCGGCGGCTGCAGCAGGCGCACTACCTGCTGTGGAACACGATGGTCTCCGAGGAGATCACCTCGCCGCAGTTCGCGGTCATGAACGCGCTCGTCGCCGAGCCCGGCCTCGACCAGCGGACCGTGGGGGAGCGGGTGGGCCTGGACCGCTCGACCATCGCCGAGGTCATCAGCCGGCTCGGCCGCCGGGGGCTGCTGACCAAGGTGCGCGACCCGGAGGACGGCCGGCGCTTCCTGCTCCGGCTCACCGACGAGGGCAGGCGCGCCCACCGCAAGCTGACCGTGCGCACCGCCCGGATGAACCAGGTCTTCCTGGCGCCGCTGTCGGCCGAGGAACAGACCGTGTTCTTCGATCTGATCCGCCGGGTCGCGGACGCGGCGGAGGGCCTGCGCAACCCGGCCGAACCGCTGGCCTCGCGGGGCTGACCGGGGCTGGCGGGGCCGACCGGAACGGTACGGAAGCTCAGGGCGCCGGTGCGAACACCACCCACACCTGGCCGTCGGCGAAGTTCATCCGGCCGCCGTCCGCCGCGGTGAACGTCGTACCGTCCGTCGCGGCCGGCCGTGACCAGGAGGCGTCGAAGGACCGGCCGTCGCGCAGCACCTGTGCCCTCCCCGAGCCGACCGTCTCGGTGTACGGCGTGTGGTTGCCGAGCACGTCGTGGTAGCGGGAGGTCCGGATCCTCACGTACTGCACCACCACGGTCGCCGGTGCCACCCGCGCGCCGTCCGTCGTCACCGTGGGCGTGCCGTCCATCGCGACCAGCCAGCGGTGCCGCCCGGCGGACCAGGTGAAGGTGAAGCGGGCGGCCGGGTAGCGGACGGTGCGCGCGGCCGTGGGGGTGCCGCCGGACGGAGCCGGGCCGTAGCCGAAGCCGGTCGTCAGCGCGGCCCTGCCCGGGGCGGACCGCAGCAGCGTGGCGGGGTGCAGATAGAGGTTGTGCGGGGCGGCCTTGGCGGTGCCCCGGTAGTAGGCGGCGGGGGCCCGGTCGGGGGACTCCGCGCGCAGCGGTGCCCGGTCGATCAGCGGCAGCAGCTTGTGCTGGGCGCCGGAGAAGGCGAGCGTCGGCCGGTGGAACTGGCGCAGCAGCTCCAGATCGGACTCGCGGGCACTGCGCACCGGCCCGACGGTCTGCGGGAGCCTGGTCGCGTACACCGCCATCAGCCGGCTCAGGCCGCCCTCGACCTGCTCGGCGTAGACCACGTCCGCCGCGTCGAGCCCGGTCTGCGGGCGGGCCGCGGGCACGTTGTCGATCTTCACGGCGAGTGGGGAACCGGCCGCCGTGACCGAGCGCGTCGGGGCGGGCGGTGCCGTGGGTGCCGCGGGTGCCGGCGTGTGCTGTGGGGCGCGGTCGTCGTCCCGGCGGTGGTGGGTGCAGCCGGCCGTGAGGGAGACGGCCAGCGAGACCGTCAGTGCGGTCGCCGTCAGCGTCCCGCGTCGCATGCACGCTCTGTGTCTCAGGCCCACCGTGCCACCCCGTTCATTTGTCCGATTGTGCGCTCATAGGGTCATCGCTGGCCATACCCGAACGCATACGGTCATGCGCGCTCCGTGGGCCGTTCGGGCTCCGGACACGACCCTGACGGGGGCCTGTGGGCCGGGCGGTCGCGCCCCCGGCCCCCTCGGTGCCGGCCCCCAGCCCGGGGACCGGCCCACCACCGCCCCGGCTCGACGCGAGGGGTTCGGTGCTGGTGGGCGCGGGTACCCGGGCGCCACCGCGAATCGCCCACGCGACCGAGGGAGGGCGCTCCCATGAAGGCAGTCACCTGGCAGGGCAGGCGGGACGTCCGGGTCGAGGACGTGCCCGACCCGCGGATAGAAGAGCCCACCGACGCCGTCATCCGCATCACGTCCACCGGACTGTGCGGCTCGGACCTGCACCTGTACGAGGTGCTCACCCCGTTCATGACACCGGGTGACATCCTCGGGCACGAGCCGATGGGCATCGTCGAGGAGGTCGGCCCCGGAGTGCCGGACCTCAGGGCCGGGGACCGGGTCGTGGTGCCGTTCCAGATCGCCTGCGGCAACTGCTGGATGTGCCTGACCGGGCTGCCGACCCAGTGCGAGACCACCCAGGTCACCGGCGAGGGAATGGGCGCCGCCCTGTTCGGCTACACGCGCCTGTACGGCGCCGTCCCCGGCGCCCAGGCCGAGTATCTGCGGGTGCCGCAGGCGCAGTTCGGGCCGATGAAGGTGCCCGAGGGCCCGCCGGACGACCGCTTCGTCTACCTCTCCGACGTCCTGCCCACCGCCTGGCAGGCCGTCGAGTACGCCGCCGTCCCGCCCGGCGGCACCCTCGCCGTCCTGGGCCTCGGCCCGATCGGCGACATGGCCTGCCGGATCGCCAAGGCGCGCGGCGCCGAGCGCGTGTTCGGCATCGACCTGGTGCCGGAACGGCTCGCGCGTGCCGACCGGGACGGCGTGGAGACCTACGACCTGAGGGCCTTCGACGACGAGAAGGCGCTGGTCCACGCGATCCACGACGCGACCGGCGGCCGGGGCCCGGACGCCGTGATCGACGCCGTCGGCACCGAGGCCCACGGCAGCGCCGCCGCCAAGCTCGCACAGACGGCCACCGGGCTGCTGCCCCGCAAGCTCAGCGCACCCCTCGCGGAACGCTTCAGCATCGACCGGCTCGGAGCCCTGTACATGGCGATCGACCTGGTACGGCGCGGCGGCACCATCTCGCTGAGCGGCGTCTACGGCGGCACCGCCGACCCGATGCCGATGCTCACCCTGTTCGACAAGCAGATCCAGCTGCGCATGGGCCAGGCCAACGTCCGCCGCTGGAGCGACGAGATCATGCCCTACCTCACCGACGAGGACCCGCTCGGCGTCGACGACTTCGCCACCCACCGGCTGCCGCTCGACGAGGCACCGCACGCCTACGACATGTTCCAGCACAAGCAGGACGGCGCCATCAAGGTCCTCATGCAGCCGTAGCGCTCCGGGGCCCGAGTCGGCTCAGCCCCGGTCCTTCTCGCCCAGGATCTCCGCCAGGTCGTAGCGCACCGGCTCCTCCAGTTGGGCGTAGGTGCAGCTCTCCGGCGTGCGGTCCGGGCGCCAGCGGCGGAAACGGGCGGTGTGCCGGAAGCGCTGCCCGTTCTCCATGTGATCGTAGGCCACCTCGGCGACCCGTTCCGGCCGGAGCGGCACCCAGGACAGGTCCTTCTTGCCGGACCAGCGGCTCGGCGCGCCCGGCAGCCGGGCCGTCTCATGGGCGGCCTCCTCCGACCAGGCCGCCCACGGATGCCCGGACACGTCGTCCATGCGCAGCGGCTCCAGCTCCTCGACCAGTTCGGCCCGCCTCTTCATGGGGAAGGCGGCCGACACCCCCACGTGCTGCAGCTGCCCCCGGTCGTCGTACAGCCCCAGCAGCAGCGAGCCGACCACCGGCCCGCTCTTGTGGAACCGGTACCCGGCGACGACGACGTCCGCCGTCCGCTCGTGCTTGACCTTGAACATGACCCGCTCGTCCTGCCGGTAGCGCAGGTCGAGCGGTTTGGCGACGACTCCGTCGAGCCCGGCCCCCTCGAACTGCTCGAACCACCGCTGGGCCACCTCCATGTCGGTCGTCGCGGGCGCCACATGCACCGGCGGTGTGGCGTCGGCGAGCGCCCGTTCCAGCAGGGCCCTGCGGTCGGTCAGCGGGACGTCGAGCAGGGACTCGTCGTCCAGCGCGAGCAGATCGAAGGCGACGAGGGACGCCGGTGTCCGCTCGGCCAGCATCCGCACCCGGGAGTCGGCCGGGTGGATCCGCTCGGTCAGCGCGTCGAAGTCCAGACGGCCCTCCCGCGCGATCACGATCTCCCCGTCCAGCACGCACCGCTCGGGCACCCGCTCCTTCAGCGCCGCCACCAGCTCGGGAAAGTACCTGGTCAACGGCTTCCCGGTACGGCTGCCCAGCTCGACGTCGGCCCCGTCCCGGAACACGATCGAACGGAACCCGTCCCACTTCGCCTCGTAGTGCATCCCCGGCGGGATCTTCGCCACCGACTTGGCGAGCATGGGCTTCACGGGCGGCATGACGGGCAGATCCATGCCACCGATTCTGCTCGCACACCTCCCGTGCCGCCCGGTATGCGAGCCGTGCGGGGGGCGCCTACCGTGGCCGCATGGGTGCTGCGGTGGAACTGGAGGTGGACGGCCGGACCGTACGGCTGTCCAGCCCGGACAAGGTCTTCTTCCCGGAACGGGGCTTCACCAAGCTGGACCTCGCGCGGTACTACGTCGCCGTCGGCCCCGGCATCCTGCGCGCGCTGCGCAACCGCCCCACCACCCTGGAGCGCTACCCGGACGGCGTGGGCGGCGAGTGGTTCTTCCAGAAGCGGGCCCCGAAGGGCATGCCCGACTGGATCCCGACCGCCCACATCACCTTCCCCAGCGGCCGCAGCGCCGACGAGATGTGCCCCACCGAGCAGGCCGCCGTCGTCTGGGCCGCCCAGTACGGCACGCTCACCTTCCATCCCTGGCCGGTGCGCGCCACGGACGTCGACCGCCCCGACGAACTCCGCATCGACCTCGACCCGCAGCCCGGCACCGACTACGACGACGCGGTTCGCGCAGCCCACGAACTGCGCGCCGTCCTCGACGAGTTCGGCGGACTGCGCGGCTGGCCGAAGACCTCCGGCGGCCGGGGCCTGCACGTCTTCATCCCGATCGAACCGCGCTGGACCTTCACCCAGGTGCGCCGCGCCGCGATCGCCGTCGGCCGGGAGATGGAACGCCGGATGCCCGACCACGTGACGATCAAGTGGTGGAAGGAGGAGCGGGGCCGCCGTATCTTCCTGGACTACAACCAGACGGCCCGCGACCGCACCATCGCCTCCGCCTACTCCGTACGCCCGCGCCCCAACGCCACCGTCTCGGCCCCCCTGCGCTGGGAGGAGGTCGGCGTCGCCCATCCGGCCGACTTCGACCTCGCCACCATGCCGGCCCGCTTCGCCGAACTGGGCGACGTCCACGCCGACATGGACGACCACGCCTACTCCCTGGACGCCCTGCTGGAGCTGGCCCGCCGCGACGAGCACGACCACGGTCTGGGTGATCTGCCGTACCCGCCGGAGTACCCGAAGATGCCCGGCGAGCCCAAACGCGTCCAGCCGAGCCGGGCCCGGCGGGAGCAGACGTCCTGAGCACGACGCGCCGCCGACGTGGCGAACCCCGCCTTGCTGGACGCGGCCTTGCGAGCGAGCGCCGGCCGGGTGACGGCGTCGGTGTGGCGTACTGCCCGTGCTGCTGGACTCGGTGACCGTCACGCCCTGGCGGACCGGGCCGGCCGACGCCCTCGGCCCCGCGCTGCCGGCCCCGGCCGGCCATGAGGTGCTCGGTTGACGGGAGCCGGTGTGCAGGCGAGCCGACGCTGCGCGGCCTTGCGAGCGAGTGCCGGCCGGGTGACGGCGTCGGTGTGGCGTACTGCCCGTGCTGCTGGACTCGGTGACCGTCGCGGTCTGGCGGACCGGGTTGGCCGACGCGCTCGGCATCGCGCTGCCGGCCACGGCCGGCCGTGAGATGCTCGGTTGACGGGAGCCGGTGTGCAGGCGAGCCGACGCTGCGCGGCCTTGCGAGCGAGCGCCGGCCGGGTCGACTCGTCGTGTACGACTCCGGCCGGGCTGCGGCGTTCGCCGCCCGGCACGGCGAACGGGCGCTGGACCCGGCCCGTGTGGTGGCCGGGGCGGCCGCCACCGTCCTGTTCGTGACCTGGTCCCGGGTCCCGGCCCGCCCGCCGGGCACCGCGCGGCCGCGCGCGCCGTACACCTGATTGCGTCGTGCCCGGACCGCAGCGGCTCAACGACCATGGCCCTGCCTCTCTGCGGCGCCGACAGGGTCTCCACCGTGCGGTTATCCTGATCGGCAGCCGCCGATGAGGAGTCCCGAAGTGGCCGAGGCAGTCTCGCGTCCCACCCTGGAGGCCGTGGCCGCGCGGGCCGGTGTGTCCCGGGCCACCGTTTCACGGGTGGTCAACGGCGGCGACGGGGTGCGTGAACCCCTGGCCGAACGCGTCCGGCAGGCCGTGGCGGAACTGGGCTACGTCCCCAACCAGGCGGCGCGCAGCCTCGTCACCAAGCGGCACGACGCCGTCGCGGTTGTCATCGCCGAGCCCGAGACCCGGGTCTTCGCCGACCCCTTCTTCGCACTGCAGCTGCGCGGCATCAGCAAGGAACTGACCGCGCACGACAACCAGTTGGTGCTGCTGCTCATCGAGGGCCGAGACGACCACGCGCGTGTGGCCCGGTATCTCTCCGGAGGCCATGTCGACGGCGCGCTCGTCTTCTCCCTGCACCTGGACGACCCGCTGCCCGGCCTCATCCAGGACGCCGGCGTGCCCACCGTGTTCGGCGGACGGCCAGGCTGGGGCGACGACGGCCGCGCGGCGAAGGTCCCGGGTGTGGTGTACGTCGACTGCGACAACCGGGGCGGGGCACGCGCGGCCGTACGGCATCTCGTGGGCCTCGGCCGCAGACGCATCGCGCATCTCACCGGTGCCCTGGACCAGACGTCGGCGGTGGACCGGCTCGACGGCTACCGCGACGTCATGGACGAGGTGCCGGGCGGGCACGACCCCCGGCTGGTGGTGGAGAGCGACTTCACCCCGGCAGGCGGTGAACGCGCCATGCGTGAACTCCTCGACCGCTGCCCGGACGTGGACGCCGTGTTCGCCGCCAACGACCTGACCGCGCTCGGTGCCCTGCGCGTGCTGCGCGCGAGCGGACGGCGGGTGCCCGAGGACGTGGCCGTGATCGGCTTCGACGACATGCTGCCCGTCACCGAGGAGGCCGACCCGCCGCTGACGACCGTCCGTCAGGACATCGAGCGGATGGGCCGCCTGATGGCCCGCCTGCTGCTGCGCGGTCTGTCCGGCGGCCGTGACCGGCCGGACGGCCCTGGCCGGTCCGGAATCACGGTGGACGGCCCGGACGCCGGCGGGGTGATCCTCCCGACCACGCTGATACGACGGGCGTCGGCCTAGGCCCTGCCGTCACGCACCTGACGCCGCGAGGCCCGCCCTCCTGGGCGGACGGCGGGAGTTCGACAACCGGACCTGGCGGCCGCGCGAGGCTGCCCAAGGCCCGGTCGGCCAACCGGATTCAGCCCTGCGGCGACTCGCTCTTGATCACCGCGAAGCGGGCACCGTACGGGTCGGCGAGTCTGGCCATGCGGCCGACGCCCTCCATGGTCGTCGCCGGCACGCGCACCTCTCCGCCGAGCCGCCGCGCCTGCTCGACCACCGCGTCGGTGTCCTCGACCTCGAAGTACGGCAGCCAGTACGGGCTGCCCTGGGCCTCGGACGGGTCGTCGGCCAGGGGCACGATCCCGCCGAACATCGCGTCCTCCCCGCCGTCGGCCGGATTGACGCAGGTGTACGTCCCGCCCGGGAAGGGCACGGCGGAGGTCTCGAGGCCCAGCACCTTGTGGTAGAAGGCGGCGGCCGCCGCGATGTCCGGGGTGTACAGCTCGACCCAGCACAGCGAGCCCGGCTCACTCGCCATGTCGACGCCCTTGGTCCGGCCCGGCTGCCAGATACCGAAGGGCACGCCCGCCTGGTCGGCGAGGACCGCCATGTGGCCCTCGCCCATGACGTCCATCGGCTGGAACAGCACTCTGCCATGGGCCTGTTCGGCGGCCTTGGCGGTGGCCTGGGCGTCCGCGCTCTGGAAGTACACCGTCCAGGCCGGCGGGCCCTGCTCGGGGCCGGACTGCATGCCGCCCGTGACGGTCCGGCCGCCCAGCTGGAAGAAGCCGTAGCCTCCGGCGTCCGGCCCCGCCGACTGGAACTGCCAGCCGAAGAGGCCGCCGTAGAAGGAGGCGGCGCCGTCGATGTCCGGGGTGCTGATGTCGATCCAGTTCGGGGCGCCGTCGACGAAACGGGTGGTGAGCATCTTCGCCCTCCTCGAAAGGGGTCCCGTCCTCTGCACTGCCGAGTCTGGCACCCCCCACTGACAATCGCCGCCGGAGCGCCACGACGCGCCGGACGGTTCCCGCTCTCACCCCGGTTGGCCGGGCGCGTCCTCCGGGTTTCCGCCGTGCCCCGCGCGCCGCCGTGCGTCGGTGCGGTCCGGGGGAGCATCATCGGGGGCGGCCGGACGCCGGGCCGACGGCGTTGACCCGGCGTTGATCGAACGTTTTTCGCCGCGCGGCACGATCCTGGTCATGCCCTTCGAAACGATCACCCCGGCCGACGACACCTGGCAGGCGCAGGCCCTGTGCGCGCAGACCGGGCCGGACTTCTTCTTCCCCGAGCCCGGCAGCTCGGTGCGCGAGGCGAAGCGCATCTGCGCCATGTGCGAGCTGCGCCCGGCCTGTCTTGACTACGCGCTGGCCAACGACGAGCGCTTCGGCGTCTGGGGCGGCCTGTCCGAGAAGGAGCGCCTCGCCCTGCGCCGCACGTCCCACTGACGCCGTCCGCCGGCGCCCGCCTGACATCCGTCCTTCCGGCGGGCGGGCCCGGAGTGCGTCAGGCTCCGGCCCGGGACGCCATCCGGGCCTTGCGGGCGGCCAGCCTCTCGTCGAACTTGGTGGCCTCCGCGTTCAGGCCCCCCATGAACAGGCCGAGTTCCTCCTGCGCCTGGCGTCCCTCGGGACCGAGACCGTCGATCTCCATGACCTTCAGGAAGCGCAGCACGGGCTGCAGCACGTCGTCGTGGTGGATCCGCAGGTTGTAGACCTCGCCGATGGCCATCTGCGCGGCCGCCCGCTCGAAGCCCGGGATCCCGTGGCCGGGCATGCGGAAGTCGACCACGACGTCGCGGACCGCCTGCATGGTCGGGTCGGGAGCCAGTTCGAAGGCGGCCTTCAGCAGGTTGCGGTAGAAGACCATGTGCAGGTTCTCGTCGGTCGCGATGCGGGACAGCATGCGGTCGCAGACCGGGTCGCCGGACTGGTGGCCGGTGTTGCGGTGCGAGATCCGGGTGGCCAGTTCCTGGAAGGCGACGTAGGCGACCGAGTGCAGCATCGAGTGCCGGTTGTCGGACTCGAAGCCCTCGCTCATGTGGGCCATGCGGAACTGTTCCAGTTTGTCCGGGTCCACCGCGCGCGAGGTGAGCAGATAGTCGCGCATCACGATGCCGTGCCGGCCCTCCTCGGCCGTCCAGCGGTGCACCCAGGTGCCCCAGGCGCCGTCGCGGCCGAAGAGCGTGGCGATCTCGTGGTGGTAGCTCGGCAGGTTGTCCTCGGTGAGCAGGTTGACGACGAGGGCGATGCGGCCGATCTCGGTCACCTTGGACTGGTCCTTGGCCCAGGCCTCCCCGTCCTCGAACTGGCCGGGGAAGTTACGGCCGTCGCTCCAGGGCACGTACTCGTGTGGCATCCAGTCCTTGGCGACCTTCAGATGCCGGTTCAGTTCCGTCTCGACCACTTCCTCCAGGGCGAACAGCAGCCGCGCGTCGGTCCATGCGGACGGGCTGCCGAGGTGAGGGGAGGTGATCGTCACGGGAACTCCAGGGGGACGCCGAACAAGGGGAGAAACGGGGGACGGTCCGGCGAGCGGTGCCGGAACCTACGAGATCGTAGGCTACGAATGCGTAGGTTACGAAGCCGTAGGTTAAGGCTGTCGTAAAGATCGCTGATCAGTACCGTCGGACGGCCCCTTCCGACGTGTTGCCGCGTGGCTGCGCCGGCCCGTTCCGGCAGGGCGACGGCCCCGGGAGCTGCGGATTCCGGGGCCGTCGGGGTGGTGGGCCCGCCCGTCAGGCGTACAGCTCGCGCAGCCGCACCGAGAGGCATGTCACACAGCCCTCGAGCTTCTCGAACTCGCTGATGTCCACCGTGACCACCTCGTGGCCGAGATCGGTCAGCAGTTCCGCGGTCTTCGGCGCGCTCGCCGCCATCAGCAGCTTGTGCCCGCCGAGCAGCACCACGTGCGCGCCGGACTCCTCCGGCACCGACAGGAAGCCGGGGAACAGCGACGGCCGGTCGACCTTCGGTATGTGCCCGATCACCGTGCCGTCGGGCAGCGCGGTCACCGCGGACTTCAGGTGCAGCACCTTGCTCACGGGAACGGCCACCACGCGCGCGCCCAGCGGCTCGAAGGCGGCCCTCACCTGCTGCACACCGGCGGCGTTGGTGCGTCCGCCGCGGCCGACGTAGACCGTGTCGCCGACCTTCAGGACGTCACCGCCGTCCAGCGTGCCCGGCTCCCATATCCAGTTGACCGAGCAGCCGAGGCGGGCCACCGCCTCCTCCACGCCGACGGTCTCCGCACGGCGGGAGTCCGCGCCGGGCCGGGTGATCAACGCCACGTTCCTGTACATGACGACGGTGTCCTCGACGAACACCGAGTCCGGGCAGTCGTCCTCCGGTTCGACCTCGATCGTCTCCCAGCCGTGCGTGCGCAGGGCCTCGACGTAGGCCTCCCACTGCTCGACGGCGAGCCCGACATCGACCTTCTCCCGCTCGATGTGCGTCACCAGGCCTTCGGCGAGGCGGGGGCTGGGGCGGCGGACGAGGGCCTTCTTGCTGGGCACGAGGGGCCTTTCGAATCGATGGTGCGTTGTCCGGTGCCGGTGAGACGGCACCGGTCCGCCATCATGCAGGGCGCTCCGGCCCGCACAAAACCCTCGTTGTCAGGCTGTGCCCCTCCTGATACGTCGCTCCTGTGACGAGGCCCCGATGTCCTCCGGCGAGATCTCTCTCAGTACGCCCTCCTCCATGAGCAGCCAGCGGGTGATACCGATCGACTCGAGGAACGGCAGGTCGTGGCCGGCCACGAGGAGCGCGCCCTCGTACGACTCCAGGGCCGAGGTCAGCTGGCGCACGCTCGCCATGTCGAGGTTGTTGGTCGGCTCGTCGAGCAGCAGCAGCTGGGGTGCCGGCTCGGCGAGCATCAGCGCGGCCAGGGCCGCCCGGAACCGCTCGCCGCCCGACAGGGTGGCCGCCTTCTGGTCGGCCCGTGCGCCCCGGAAGAGGAAGCGGGCGAGCCGCGCGCGGACGCGGTTGTTGGTGGCGCCCGGCGCGAACCGGGCCACGTTCTCGGCGACCGTCAGCGCGTCGTCCAGCACGTCCAGCCGCTGGGGCAGGAAGCGCATCGGGACATGCGCCCGCGCCTCTCCGGCCAACGGCGCCAGCTCCCCGGCGACCGTCCGCAACAGCGTCGTCTTGCCGGCGCCGTTGCGGCCGACCAGCGCGATGCGCTCCGGGCCGCGCAGATCGAGAATGCCCTCCACGCGCGCGTGGCAGGCCGTTTCCAGGTTCTCCAGGGTGAGCACCTGCCGGCCGGGCGGTACGGCCGTGTACGGCAGATCGACGCGGATCTCGTCGTCGTCCCGTACCGCCTCCACCGCTTCGTCCAGACGCTCCCTGGCCTCGGCGAGCCGCTCCTCGTGCATGATGCGGTGCTTTCCGGCCGACTCCTGGGCGGCGCGTTTACGGGCACCCATGACGATCTTAGGCTCGCGTTTCTGCTCGAACATCTTCTGCCCGTACCGCTTGCGGCGGGCCAGCTTGACCTGGGCGTCGGCCAGTTCGCGCTTCTGCTTGCGCACATCGGCCTCGGCGACGCGCACCATCCGCTCGGCCGCCTCCTGTTCGACGGCCAGCGCCTCCTCGTACGCCGAGAAGTTGCCGCCGTACCAGGTGACCTCCCCGGAGCGCAGGTCCGCGATCTGGTCGACGAGGTCGAGCAGTTCCCGGTCGTGGCTGACCACGACCAGCACGCCCGGCCACGCCGAGACGGCCTGGTACAGCCGTCGGCGCGCGTACAGGTCGAGGTTGTTGGTGGGCTCGTCCAACAGCAGGACGTCCGGGCGGCGCAGCAGCAGCGCGGCCAGCCGCAGCAGCACCGACTCGCCGCCGGAGACCTCGCCGACGGTGCGGTCCAGGCCGATGTGGCCGAGACCGAGCTCGCCGAGCGTGACGAGGGCGCGTTCCTCGACGTCCCAGTCGTCGCCGAGCGTCTCGAAGTGCTCCTCGGCGACGTCGCCGGCCTCGATGGCGTGCAGTGCGGCCCGCCGTTCGGCGATGCCGAGAGCCTGGTCGACGCGGAGCGCGGTGTCGAGGGTGACGTGCTGCGGGAGGTAGCCGACCTCGCCGGTGACCCTGACGGTGCCGTCGGCCGGGGTGAGTTCGCCGGCCAGCAGCTTCAACAGGGTTGACTTTCCTGATCCGTTGACGCCGACGAGACCGGTGCGGCCGGGTCCGAAGGCGATGTCGAGGCCGTCGAAGACGGCGGTGCCGTCGGCCCAGGCGAAGGACAGGGACGTACAGGTGAGGGAAGATGACATGAGGGCCTCGCGAGGGGTTCGTGCGGTCGGGTGGACGCATGTCGAGGCACCGCGAGGCCGGAACCGAAGGGTCGTGGGGCACGAAAAGGCCGTGAGAAAGGGCCTGTGCCCGAGGACGGCTCGGACGCCGAGGTCGTACGCCGCGCACACACCTCAACCGGTGCGACGCGATGCCTCAGGACCTCAGACGAGCAACGTCCTTCTCCAATCGACGGCAACAGGACCGATGTACACGCTAGGAGGGGGCCTGGTGGGTGTCAACGTAATTAAAGGCCCCACGCTCATGTCGGATTCCTGCCGGCTCCAGGCCCGCGCCGACTGCTTGGCTGGGCCCATGACGCATCAGCATCCGCTCCGCGAAACCGCCCTCGCCTTCCACGCGTTGCACGTGCCCGGCCGGCCGCTCGTGCTGCCCAACGCCTGGGACGCGGTCAGCGCAGCCGTCGTGGCGCAGGCCGGCGCCGCGGCGGTCGCGACCACCAGCGCCGGGCTGGCCTGGGCGCTCGGCGCCGCCGACGGCGACCGGCTCGACCGCGACCGCGCGCTGGACGCCGTGGCCCGCATCGCCGCCGTGGTGCGCGTCCCGGTCAGCGCGGACATCGAGGCCGGCTACGCCTCCGACCCCGCCGGGGTCGCCGCCACCGTCCGGGCGGTCCTCGCCGCGGGCGCCGTCGGCGTCAACATCGAGGACGCCCGGCACGAGGAGGGCGGCGAGCCGCTGCGGCCCGTCGCCGAGCAGGCGGCGAGGATCGCCGCCGCCCGTGCGGCCGCCGACGAGGCGGGCGTGCCGCTGTTCGTCAACGCACGGATCGACACGTTCCTGCGCGGCGCCGGGGGAATGGACGCCACCCTGGAGCGGGCCGCTGCCTTCCGAGCCGCGGGCGCGGACGGGATCTTCGTCCCCGGGGCCGTCGACCCGGGGACGGTGAAGGAGCTGGTCGCGGGCATCGACGGCCCGGTCAACGTCATGGTCTTCCCCGGCGCACCGTCCGTCGCCCAGCTGGCCGCCCTCGGCGTCGCCCGGATCAGCGCGGGCTCCGGACTCGCCCAGGCCGCCCATGCCCTGGTCCGCCGCGCCGCGCGGGAGCTGCTGGAGGCGGGGACGTACGGGGCGCTGGCCGGCGGATACGACTACGGGGAGCTGAATGGCTTGCTCACGCGTCCGGCGGGCTGAAGGCGTCGGCCGGCGCAGGCGGAGCCGACGTCGGGCGACGCACGCGGAGCCTCTCGCGCGCTTCGTGTTCACGCGCGCGGGGACGCCAGTGCGGGCCTCACGCGCGCGAAGCCGCACTCCCGCCTTCACGCACGCGGAGTGCTCAGCAGGCGTCCCGCATCAGTTCGGCCAGGTCGTTGTCCAGGTCGAGCTGGAGGTGTTCGAGGCCGACGGGCACGAGCGCGTTGGTGGCCTCCAGGAAGCGCCGGATCTCGCCCGAGCGCACGTGCACGATCGCGGTGCCCTCGGGGGCGTGGAACTCCAGCACGGTGCGGTCGTAGCCGTACGGCCGCACCCGGACGTCCCCGTGCCCCTCGGGCCGCTGCAGCCCGGCCGTGAGCAGTTCGCGGGAGAAGGTCCAGCACACCTCGACCCCTTCGAGGGTGGCCGGGGCCGGGAAGGCCATGACGACGGCGAACGGGTCGCACCGGTCGTAGCGCAGCGTGGCGGGAATGCTCGGCATGCGCGGTGCGGCGGCGACGAGACGGGCCTCTACGGGCTGCTCGATGACGGTGGACAACGCCTTGCTCCCTCGTGACGGCTGGACTACGCCCGGGTGTGCGGCACCCGGTACCGGAAGAGACGACGGATCCGGCCGATCCGTGCACAGGAATCACGAGTGACCTCGGTCACCGTGTTCATGCACGGTGCCCTCCCGCTCTCTCCCCGTGCGCGAAGGGCAGTTGGCCTCTGGACGGCGCCTGGCCGGTGGGCTAGCTTCGCCCGCCATGAGGCGCTTGGGGAGCACGCGACGCAGAGGACGCACGAGCAGGCTGCTGGCGGCGGGGGTGGCGTGCGGGGCGGCACTGGCCGCGCTGACCGTGCCCACCGCCGAGGCAGCGCCCCAGGGGCGGGGCAGCCCGCACTGGGCGCCGAAGGATCCCGGCACCCCGCAGGTCCGCTTCCGGGGCCTCGCGGCCGTCGACCGGCACACCGCCTGGCTGGCCGGCACCGGCGGCACGGTGCTGCGCACCACGGACGGCGGAGCGAGCTGGCGAAACGTCTCACCGCCGGGCGCGGCCGATCTGCAGTTCCGGGACGTCGAGGCGTTCGACGCGCGGCGCGCCGTGGTGCTGGCCATCGGCGAGGGCGAGGCCTCCCGCCTGTACCGCACCGAGGACGGCGGGGCGACCTGGACGGAGTCGTTCCGCAACCCCGACCCGAACGCGTTCTACGACTGCCTGGCCTTCTTCGACCGCCGGCACGGCCTCGCGATGAGCGACCCCGTGGACGGAAGATTCCGCATCCTGTCCACGAGCGACGGCGGCCGCTCCTGGCGGGTGCTGCCCTCGGCGGGCATGCCGCCCGCCCTCGACGGCGAGGCGGGCTTCGCCGCGAGCGGCCAGTGCCTGGTGACCTCGGGCCCGAAGGACGTCTGGCTGGCCACCGGCGGCGGCGCCCACGCGCGCGTGCTGCACTCCGCCGACCGCGGACTGACCTGGACGGCCGCCGACACGCCGGTGCCGGCCGGCGATCCCGCCAAGGGCGTCTTCGCGCTCGCGTTCCGCGACCGCGGCCACGGCCTCGCCGTCGGCGGCGACTACCGCCCCGACCAGGCCTCGCCGCGGGCCGCCGCGGTCACCGCCGACGGCGGCCGCACCTGGACCGCGGCCACCGCGCCCCCGCCCGCCTACCGCTCCGGGGCCGTCTGGCTGCCGCACAGCCGCACCGCCGCGCTCGCCGTCGGCCCCACGGGCACCGACCTCACCATCGACGCCGGCCGCACCTGGCGCACGATCGACACCGGCTCGTACGACACCGTGGACTGCACGCCCGACCTCAGCTGCTGGGCGGCCGGCGAGCAGGGGAGGGTCGCGCGGCTGGAACGCTGAGGTGAACGCCCGGAACCCGGGTACTCGTTCCCACGAAGAGCGAGAGAAAGGGAGCGATCATGCCCGCCGGTTCCAGCTCCAAGCGCGAGCGCCAGTACGAGCACATCAAGAAGAGCGCGCAGGACCGGGGCGAGAGCACCGGGCGCGCCAAGGAGATCGCCGCGCGGACGGTCAACAAGGAACGCGCCCGCTCCGGTGAGTCCAAGACCGCGAGCCGCAGCTCGACGCAGGACATGTCGTCCAGCAAGCGCGGCGGTCAGCGGTCGGGCAACCGGGTCGGTTCCCAGGGCCCGACCCGCGACCAGCTGTACAACGAGGCGAAGCAGCGCGGCATCGAGGGCCGTTCGCACATGAACAAGGACGAGTTGCAGCGCGCGCTGAACGCCAAGAAGGGCTGAACGCCAAGAAGGTGATCAGTGGCGGAGTCAGGCCAGTGTCTGCCGGTGGCGGGCCAGTTCCGGGGCCGTTTTCGTGGCGGTGAACTCCGTGATGCGGTAGGTGCACACGCCGCCGGCGGCGAAGGGGTCGCCCGCCACGATCTCCTCGATCCGGGCGCGGTCCCCGGCGACGGCGAGGATCACCCCGCCGTCCCGCGGGTGCTTGCGCCCGGAGGCCAGGAAGAGGCCCTTCTCGTACTGCTCCTCGAGCCATGCCACGTGCTCCGGCAGCAGCGCGTCGACGGCGTCGAGAGGTGCGGTGTAGGTCAGCTCCAGTACGAACATGATCGCGACCCTACCCCCCGGCTCCCACGACGGCCCCGGGACCGTACAGTTCAGGTCACCATGACGACCGTAGGCGTACCCGCGGGCTGGCCCGCGACCGAGGAAGAGGCCCGGGCGGTCCAGGACGAACTGCGCGGGCGTGTGGTGCTCGACGAGCGCGGACCCGAGCCCGGCACGGGCCGGGTCACCGGGGTCGACGTCGCCTACGACGACGAGCTCGACCTCGTCGCCGCGGCGGCCGTCGTGCTGGACGCCGCCACCCTGGAGGTGGTGGCCGAGGCGACGGCCGTCGGCCGGGTCTCCTTCCCGTACGTGCCCGGCCTCCTCGCCTTCCGCGAGATGCCGGCCGTCCGGGCCGCCCTGGACCGGCTGCCGTGCTCTCCCGGCCTGGTGGTCTGCGACGGCTACGGCCTGGCCCATCCGCGCCGCTTCGGCCTCGCGAGCCACCTCGGCGTGCTCACCGGCCTGCCGGCCATCGGCGTCGCCAAGAACCCGTTCACCTTCACCTACGACGATCCGGACCCGGCGCGGGGCGCCTGGGCCCCGCTGCTCGCCCGGGACGAGGAGGTCGGGCGCGCACTGCGCACCCGGGACGGCGTCAAACCGGTCTTCGTCTCCGTCGGCCACCGGGTGAGCCTGGACAACGCCGTCGCCCACACGCTGGCCCTGACCCCGCGCTACCGGCTGCCGGAGACCACGCGCCGGGCGGACGCCCTGTGCCGCCGGGCACTGCGGGAGGCGGCACAGAGCACCGGACACGGCGCTCAGGAGGCGACGACGCGCCAGGCGCCGACCTCCTGATACTCCGAGTCGTGGACGGCCGAGCCGTCTCCGGGTTCGAGGGCGTAATGGTGGAGGTTCCCGCCCCAGTAGCGCAGGATGCGTCCCAGCTCACCGGCGCGTTCCTGCGCCGGCGCGCCCTCGTCCACGGTCACTTCGAGCACGAACTTCATGCCTCTTGCGCCTCCTTCGGCTCTACGGCCTGGGCCTCCATCGTTTCATTGAAGAACCTTGTGAGACTTTCGCGGCGACGGTCGCTGGTGGCCGGGGGCGGTCCCTGGGGAAGTCTCAAACGGGGGAGGAGGCGTCCGGGCCCGTGGCCGCGACCCGGAAGGTGATCCCCGCGGCGCGCAGCCGCTCGGTCAGGGCGTCGCCCATCGCCTGCGCCGTGGTGACCTGCCCGGCCGCCGGCGGCAGGTCGTCGAAGGCCAGGCTGAGGGCCGCCTCGGCGAACATCTTCGCCGTCTCGTCGTAGCCGGGGTCGCCGCCCGAGACCTCCGTGAACACGCGCCGCCCGCCGCCCTCGCCGACGAAGCGCACCGCGAACCGGCTCCGTGCCCGCTTCTCCGCGCTCGGCCCGTCCCCCGGCTGCAGCCGGCCCGACAACCAACGCCGTGCGGGCGGCAGTTGGGCGGCCGCCAGCACCGCGCCGACGGCGGCGACCCCGCCGAGGGCGACCGGCAGGCGCCGCACCGCCGCGTAGTGCCGGTAGCGGAAGTCGGGGCCGTACCGGTCGAGCGCCTTCGCCGAGCGGCGCACGATCTGCGGGTCGACGGTCGGCAGCGGCAGCGCCCACGCGCCGACCTCCTTGGCGAACCGGGGCGCGCCCGTCGGCGCCGCGACCCGGCGCCCCATCAGCCGCGGCTCGTGCCGGCCCCGTTCGCGCGCCGCGGCCAGCAGCTGCCGGCCGCGGGCGAACTGGTTCAGCGCCGAGGCCAGGGTGCCGCCGGAGAAGGCCGCGTCGGCGGTCACGTATCCGTCCACGGTCAGCGGTACGCCTTCCGGCAGCTGCCGGACCGTGAAGTACACGCCCAGGTCGTGGGGTACGGAGTCGAAACCGCACGCGTGCACCAGGCGCGCGCCGGTCTCCCGCGCGCGTGCGTCGTGCCGGACGTACATCAGGTCCACGAACTCCGGCTCGCCGGTCAGGTCCAGGTAGTCGGTCCCGGCGTCCGCGCAGGCGGCGACCAGTTCCTCGCCGTGGAGCACGTACGGCCCGACGGTCGTGGCGACCACGCGCGCGTGCCCGGCGAGGGCGTGCAGGGTCGCGGGTTCGCTCACGTCGGCCCGCAGCACGCCGATGTCGGTGCCGCCGGGCAGCCTCTCGCGCAGCCGTTCCAGCTTGCCCTGGTCGCGGCCGGCCACCGCCCAGCGCAGGTCCTTCGGCGCGTGCGCGGCGAGATACTCCGCCGTGAGGGTGCCGACGAAGCCGGTGGCTCCGAAGAGCACGATGTCGTAGGGACGGTCCGTCCTGTTCAGCCTGCTCATGACACCCCTTGGTCCCGCAGCCCGCGCCGCTGTCGGTGGCTGAGGCTAGCGTGAGGGGAGCGAGCGACGACGAGCAGCCCGGAGGCAGCGGTGGCCGCAGCCGGGAACGCCCCGACGAAACGGGAGGAAGCGTGCGAGTTCCTCGGTGTGGGCGACGGCGGTCGCCCGCCCGGCCCCGCCGTCCGACTCCGCGGCGAGGCCGTCGGCGCGGAGCGGGCCGCAGCCGCCTCTCACTCTCCCGGGTGATGTGCGCGCAGCCGGGCACTTGGCTAAGCGCTTGCTCGTTGGGTCTTGTGTCCGGTGGAACGCGTTCTTAGCATCACCGGTGTTACATCAGTTGTGTCACACGCGCTTGGGGGCTGGACGCATGACGACGGCACAGACGCCGGCGACGCCGGGCAGCGGTCCGCTCTCCGGCGTGCGCGTGGTCGAGCTGGCCGGCATCGGTCCGGGCCCGTTCGCCGCCATGCTCCTCGCGGACCTGGGCGCGGACGTGGTGCGGGTGGACCGGCCCCGTGGCCCCGGCCTCGGCATCGACCCCGCGTACGACGTCACCAACCGCAACAAGCGCTCGGTCGTGGTCGACCTGAAGGCGCCGGACGGCCCCGCGCGCGTGCTGGACCTCGTCGAGCGGGCCGACATCCTCGTCGAGGGCTACCGCCCGGGCGTCGCCGAGCGCCTCGGCGTCGGCCCCGAGCACTGCCACGCCCGCAACCCCCGCCTGGTCTACGGCCGCATGACCGGCTGGGGACAGCACGGCCCCCTCGCCGACCGCGCGGGACACGACGTGGCCTACATCGCGCTCACCGGCACCCTCGGCATGACCGGCCGCCCGGACGAGCCCCCGGTCTTTCCCGCCAACCTGCTCGGCGACTACGCGGGCGGCTCCCTGTACCTGGTCGTCGGCGTGCTCGCCGCCCTGCACCACGCGCGCGTGACGGGCACCGGACAGGTCGTCGACGCCGCCATCGTGGACGGCACGGCCCACCTCTCGGCGATGATCCACGGCATGCTCGCGGCCGGCGGCTGGCAGGACCGGCGCGGCGCCAACCTCCTCGACGGAGGCTGCCCCTACTACGGCACCTACGAGACCGCCGACGGCAAGCACATGGCGGTCGGCGCCCTGGAAGGTCAGTTCTACGCGGAGTTCCTGCGCCTGCTCGGCCTGGACGACCTGGCACCGGCCCACAAGGACGTCACCCGCTGGGGCGAGCTGCGCGAGCGCGTCGCCGCCCGCTTCAAGTCCCGCACCCGGGACGAGTGGACGGCACTCTTCGAGGGCACCGACGCCTGTGTGGCCCCCGTGCTCTCCCTGCGCGAGGCCCCGCACCACCCGCACCTGGCCGCTCGCGGCACCTTCACCGACCACGCCGGCATCACCCAGCCGGCCCCCGCCCCCCGCTTCTCCGCCACCCCCACAGGCGTCCGTACCGGCCCCGCCCTGCCGGGTGCCGACACGGAGGCGGTGGCGCGGGACTGGGGGATACCCGCACCCGTGAACGACGACCCGGTCACCGACGCCGACTGACCCGGCCCAGCCCGCTCGGCCCACCCTCCCGAAAGGCACACCAGTGAGCACCGAAGCGTACGTGTACGACGCGATCCGCACCCCGCGCGGCCGCGGCAAGGCCAACGGCGCCCTGCACGGCACGAAGCCCATCGACCTGGTCGTCGGCCTCATCCACGAGATCCGCGACCGCTTCCCCGGCCTCGACCCGGCCGCCGTCGACGACATCGTGCTCGGTGTCGTCGGACCGGTCGGCGACCAAGGCTCCGACATCGCCCGGATCGCCGCGATCGCCGCCGGACTGCCCGACACGGTCGCCGGCGTGCAGGAGAACCGCTTCTGTGCCTCGGGCCTGGAGGCCGTGAACCTGGCCGCGGCCAAGGTCCGCTCCGGCTGGGAGGACCTGGTCCTCGCGGGCGGTGTCGAGTCCATGTCCCGGGTCCCGATGGCCTCCGACGGCGGTGCCTGGTTCAACGACCCGATGACCAACCTCGCGGTCAACTTCGTGCCGCAGGGCATCGGCGCCGACCTGATCGCCACCATCGAGGGCTTCTCCCGCCGGGACGTCGACGAGTACGCCGCCCTGTCCCAGGAGCGCGCCGCCACGGCCTGGAAGGAGGGCCGCTTCGACCGCTCCGTCGTCCCCGTGAAGGACCGCAGCGGCCTGGTCGTCCTCGACCACGACGAGCACCTGCGCCCCGGCACCACCGCCGACTCCCTCGCGAAGCTCAAGCCGTCGTTCGCGGACATCGGCGAGCTCGGCGGCTTCGACGCGGTCGCGCTGCAGAAGTACCACTGGGTGGAGAAGATCGACCACGTCCACCACGCGGGCAACTCCTCCGGCATCGTGGACGGCGCCTCGCTCGTCGCGATCGGCTCCGGGGAGGTCGGCGAGCGCTACGGCCTCACCCCGCGCGCGCGGATCGTCTCCGCCGCCGTCTCCGGCTCCGAGCCCACCATCATGCTCACCGGCCCCGCCCCCGCCACCCGCAAGGCCCTGGCGAAGGCCGGCCTCACCATCGACGACATCGACCTGGTCGAGATCAACGAGGCGTTCGCCGCGGTCGTGCTGCGCTTCGTCAGGGACATGGGCCTGTCCCTGGACAAGGTCAACGTCAACGGCGGCGCCATCGCCCTCGGCCACCCGCTCGGCGCGACCGGCGCGATGATCCTCGGCACCCTCGTGGACGAACTGGAGCGCCAGGACAAGCGCTACGGCCTCGCCACCCTGTGCGTCGGCGGCGGCATGGGCATCGCCACCATCGTCGAGCGCATCTGAACTCCCCGCGGAATCACGGGACTTCCGAGACCTCAACGGAGACGACTGTCATGACCGAGAGCACCACCATCCGCTGGGAGCAGGACGACACCGGTGTCGTCACCCTCGTCCTGGACGACCCCAACCAGTCCGCGAACACCATGAACCAGGCGTTCCGCGACTCCCTCGCCGCGATCACCGACCGCCTGGAGGCCGAGCGGGACTCCATCCGCGGCATCATCTTCACCTCCGCCAAGAAGACCTTCTTCGCGGGAGGCGACCTGCGCGACCTGATCCGGGTCACCCCGGAGACCGCCCAGGACCTCTTCGACGGCGGCCTCGCCATCAAGCGCAACCTGCGCCGCATCGAGACGCTCGGCAAGCCCGTCGTCGCCGCCATCAACGGCGCCGCCCTCGGCGGCGGCTTCGAACTGGCCCTCGCCTGCCATCACCGGGTCGCCCTCGACACCTCCGGCACCAAGATCGGCTGCCCCGAGGTCACCCTCGGCCTGCTCCCCGGCGGAGGCGGCGTCGTGCGCACCGTACGGCTGCTGGGCATCGCCGACGCCCTGCTGAAGGTGCTCCTCCAGGGCCAGCAGTACAACGCACGCCGCGCCCACGAGAACGGCCTCGTCCACGAGGTCGCCGCCACGCCCGAGGAACTGCTCGCCAAGGCCCGCGCCTTCATCGACGCCAACCCCGAGTCGCAGCAGCCCTGGGACAAGCCCGGCTACAGGATCCCCGGCGGTACGCCCGCCAACCCGAAGTTCGCCGCGAACCTGCCCGCCTTCCCGGCCACCCTGCGCAAGCAGACGAACGGCGCCCCCTACCCGGCTCCCCGCAACATCCTCGCCGCGGCCGTCGAGGGCTCCCAGGTCGACTTCGAGACCGCCCAGGTCATCGAGGCCCGCTACTTCGTGGAGCTGGCCGCCGGGCAGACCTCCAAGAACATGATCCAGGCGTTCTTCTTCGACCTCCAGGCCGTCAACTCCGGCGCCAACCGCCCGAAGGGCATCGAGCCCCGCCGGGTCCGCAAGGTCGCAGTCCTCGGCGCCGGCATGATGGGCGCCGGCATCGCGTACTCCTGCGCCCGCGCCGGCATCGACGTCGTCCTGAAGGACGTCTCCCTGGAGGCCGCGACCAAGGGCAAGGGCTACTCCGAGAAGCTGTGCGCCAAGGCCGTCGCCAAGGGCCGTACCAGCCAGGAGAAGGCGGACGCGCTGCTCGGCCGGATCACGCCCACCGGCGACGCCGCCGACCTCGCGGGCTGCGACGCGGTGATCGAGGCCGTCTTCGAGGACACCGCGCTCAAGCACAAGGTGTTCCAGGAGATCGAGTCCGTCGTCGCGCCCGACGCGCTGCTGTGCTCCAACACCTCCACCCTGCCCATCACCACGCTCGCCGAGGGCGTGGAGCGCCAGGGCGACTTCATCGGGCTGCACTTCTTCTCCCCGGTCGACAAGATGCCGCTGGTGGAGATCATCAAGGGCGAGCGCACCGGGGACGAGGCCCTGGCCCGGGCCTTCGACCTGGTCCGGCAGATCAACAAGACGCCGATCGTGGTGAACGACTCGCGCGGCTTCTTCACCTCCCGCGTGATCGGCCACTTCATCAACGAGGGCGTCGCCATGGTCGGCGAGGGGCTGGAGCCCGCCTCCGTCGAGCAGGCCGCGGCCCAGGCCGGCTACCCGGCCAAGGTGCTCTCCCTCATGGACGAGCTGACCCTCACCCTCCCGCGCAAGATCCGCAACGAGACCAGGCGGGCCGTGGAGGAGGCGGGCGGCACCTGGACCGTGCACCCGGCGGAGGCGGTCATCGACCGCATGGTGGACGAGTTCGGCCGCCCGGGCCGCAGCGGCGGCGCCGGCTTCTACGACTACACCGAGGACGGCAAGCGGGCCGGGCTCTGGCCGGGCCTGCGCGAGCACTTCACCAAGCCGGGACACCGGATCCCGTTCCGGGACATGCAGGAGCGGATGCTCTTCTCCGAGGCGCTCGACACCGTGCGCCTGCTGGAGGAGGGCGTGCTGACCTCGGTCGCCGACGCCAACATCGGCTCGATCCTCGGCATCGGCTTCCCGGGCTGGACCGGCGGCGTCCTGCAGTACATCAACGGCTACGAAGGGGGCCTGCCCGGATTCGTGGCCCGCGCGCGTGAGCTCGCCGAGGCCTACGGCGAGCGTTTCACCCCGCCCGCGCTGCTCGTGGAGAAGGCGGAGAAGGGGGAGCCGTTCAGCGACTCAGTCCGTTCCTGACCCGGTCACCCACTCGCTCAGCTCTTCCCGCAGCGAGCGCTGGAACGTCGTCAGCAGTGCCTGCACCACCAGCGGGTGCATGTGCGCCGACAGGGACTTCACGTCCCGCGCATCACGCTCCGCCACCTCGCCGCGGAAGAGCTGGGAGAGCTCGTGGGCCGCGGCGCGCGAGTGCTCGATCAGCACCTTGCGCGCCGCGAGGATCACCTCCTGCGACAGCGGTACGTCGAGCAGCTGCACGCCGAGCCGCAGCAGCCCGGAGTCGACCCGGAAGGTGTCACCCTCCGCGTCGTCCGCTGCCATGACGACGTTCATCGCCGCCAGCCGCTCCACGTCCTCGTCGGCGAGCGGCCGTCCGGCCCGCCGCTCGAGCTCCTCACGCGGCACCGTGTCGACCGCGTCCGGCGCCCAGGACGCGACGACCGCGCGGTGGATGGCCAGGTCATGGGGGGAGAGGTCGGCGGGCAGCTGCCTGAGGTAGCGCTCGATCGCCGAAAGCGTCATGCCCTGCTGCTGCAACTCCTCGATCAGGGCCAGCCGCGCCAGGTGGTCCGGCCCGTAGTGCCCCACCCGGCGCGGGCCGATGACCGGCGGCGGCAGCAGACCCTTGCTGCCGTAGAAGCGGACGGTGCGCACCGTGACGCCCGCCCTGGCGGCCAGCTCGTCGATGGTGAGGGGCGTGTCCCCGGCATGGGTCGTCATGTGCAGCAGTATCGCTGTCTCACCAATGGTGTGAAACCTCGGGTGAACGTCATGTGAACCCTGGGTTGATCGTGTGAGAAGTAACGCTGTGTGACATGGGCCACCGCGTAGAGGTGATTCCTTCTGGGAAGCTGCTGGCTTGGTCTGTGCCGCGACTCAACAGGGTGGTGCGGACCGAGCCCTGCACGTCCCCCGGGCCCACGAGGCCCGGGCGCACCAGGAAGTGAACCACCCGTGAGCAAGGACGCCGTGGAATCGGCACAGGTCGCCGCACGCACCCATGCGGCCCAGGCGGACCGCACGCCCGCGGACGCGGGCGACGCCGGTTACAGCAAGGACCTCAAGGCCCGCCACGTCAACATGATCGCCATCGGTGGCGCCATCGGCACCGGACTCCTCCTGGGCGCCGGCGGCCGTCTGCACAACGCCGGCCCGGCGCTCGCCCTGGCCTACCTGGTCTGCGGCGTCTTCGCCTTCTTCGTCGTCCGGGCCCTGGGCGAGCTGGTCCTGTACCGCCCGTCCTCCGGGTCCTTCGTGTCCTACGCGCGCGAGTTCCTCGGTGAGAAGGGCGCCTACGTCGCCGGCTGGATGTACTTCCTGAACTGGTCGACCACCGGCATTGCCGACATCACCGCGATCGCGCTCTACACGCACTACTGGAGCATGTTCACCAGCATTCCCCAGTGGGTGCTGGCCCTGATCGCCCTCGCGGTGGTCCTGGCCGTGAACCTGATCTCGGTGAAGATCTTCGGCGAGATGGAGTTCTGGTTCGCGATCATCAAGGTCGCCACCATCGTCGGCTTCATGCTGATCAGCGTTTTCCTGCTCGCCACCCAGCACAAGGTCGGCGGCCACACCCCCGGCCTGAGCGTCATCAGCGACCACGGCGGACTCTTCCCGCACGGCGCGATGCCGGTCGTCCTGGTCATGCAGGGCGTGATCTTCGCCTACGCCGCCCTCGAACTGGTCGGTGTCGCGGCCGGCGAGACCGCCGAGCCGGAGAAGGTCGTCCCCCGCGCGGTGAACTCGATCATGTGGCGTGTGGGCCTGTTCTACGTCGGCTCGGTCGTCCTGCTCGCCCTGCTGCTGCCCGGCTCGGTCTACTCCGCCGACGAGAGCCCCTTCGTCACGGTCCTGTCGAAGATCGGCGTCCCCGCGGCCGGTGACGTGATGAACCTGGTCGTGCTGACCGCGGCGATGTCCTCGCTGAACTCCGGCCTGTACTCCACCGGCCGCATCCTGCGCTCCATGGCCATGGCGGGCTCCGCCCCGAAGTTCACCGCCCGCATGAACCGCAGCCAGGTCCCCTACGGCGGCATCCTGCTGACCTGCGCGGTCTGTGTGCTCGGCGTCGGCCTGAACTACCTGGTGCCCAGCCAGGCCTTCGAGATCGTGCTGAACGTCGCCTCCCTCGGCATCATCAGCACGTGGGTGATCATCATGATCTGCCACATGGTCTTCGTCCGCCGCGCCCGCGCGGGCCTCGCGACCCGGCCGCACTTCCAGCTGAAGTTCAGCCCGGTCACCGAGATCGCCACGATCGTGTTCCTGCTGGTCTGCCTCGGCATGATGTGGAACGACCCCGACGTCGGCCGGAAGACCATCCTGCTGATTCCGGTGATCGCCGTCATGCTGGTCGCCGGCTGGTTCGGCGTGCGCCGCCGGGTGTCGAAGAACACCGACCAGGAGCTGTCCGAACTCACGAAGTAACAGCTCAGCGCCACTGTCAGTGGCATCGCCCACGGTGGCGTCATGCCGGAGATCACGTATGTCCGGGGTGACGCCACCGTGCCGTCGGTCGATTGCGATGTACGGTCAGGGGCGCGCCCAGAGGGGCGCGGGGAACTGCGCGACAAGCCACGTCGGGTCCGCAGATCCCCACTGCCTGGAGGACCCACGGCGAGAGGCCCCCGGCCCACCCTGCGGAGCGCGCGGTCACGGTGTACGACCACGGAGAGGGCGGCGGATGAGCTCACAAACCCCCGCGACGGACGTCCTGGTGCTGGGCGGAGCCGGCGTGGACACGATCATCCACGTCCCCGAGTTGCCGCTCCCCTACGCCGACAGCTACATGATCGACTCAGGGATCCGCACCCGGGCCGGACAGACCGGCGACTTCGTCGCGCTGGGCCTTGCCGCACTCGGCCTGCGTACCCACCACCTCGACCTGCTCGGCGACGACCCCGAGGGCGACCTCGTGCGGGCCCTGCACCGCGAGCACGGCATCGGACTGACCGCACTTCCGCAGCCCGCCGGCACCAAGCGGGCGGTCAACCTCGTCGGCCCCGACGGCCGCCGCCTGTCCCTGTACGACACCAGCCGCGCCCGCCCCGGCGACCGCTTCCCACCCGAACTGCTGCACATACTGGCCGGGGCGAGCCGCCATGTACACGTGACCATCACCCAGCCCTGCGCCGAGGCCCTGCCGGTGCTGACCGCGACGGGCGTGCCCCTGTCCACGGATCTGCACGACTGGGACGGGGAGAACCCGTACCACGAGCCCTTCGCCCACGCGGCGGACGTCGTCTTCCTGTCGGCCGCCGCGCTGACCGACCCCGAGCGCACCATGCGGCGCATCGCCGAGCGGGGCAGGGCCGAGGTGGTGGTCGCCACCGCCGGAGCCGAGGGCGCGTATCTGCTGGCCGACGGCGAGCTGACCCGCGTGCCCGCGGCGCCGCCGCCCGGGCCGGTGGTGGACTCCAACGGCGCGGGCGACGCCTTCGCCGCCGCGTTCCTCTACGGCCGCCTCGCCGGCGAACCGCCCGAGACCTGCGCCCGCTACGGCGCGGTCGCGGGCGCCCACGCCTGCACCGTCCCGGCCTCCCGAGCGGAGTCGATGGACCGGGACGGGCTGCTCGAACGGGCGGCAGAGCCGAGCCCCTAGCCGGCGCGGGGATCAGTGCGCGTGCGCGTCGTGGATGTTGTTCGTCGCCTCGATCTTCTTCCACGACTTCGGCCGGGCCACCGCCGTGCCCGCCTTCGCCGGCGACGCGGCGCGCGCCGCGGGTGCGGCCGGCTTGGACGGCTGGAACAGCCAGGTGTCGAACAGCGAGGCCAGCGGCTTGCCGGACACCTGCTCGGCGTACCTCTGGAAGTCGGCCACCGAGGCGTTGCCGTACGCGTGCTCCTGCGGCCAGCCCTTCAGGATGCGGAAGAACGCGTCGTCACCGATCTCGTTGCGCAGCGCCTGGATGGCGAGCGCGCCACGGTCGTACACGGCGATGTCGAACTGGTCGTCCGGTCCCGGGTCGCCGGGCTTGACCGTCCAGAACGCGTCGTCGGCCGGATGGGAGGCGTACACGTAGTCGGCGAGTTCCTGCGTGGTGCCCTCGCCCTCGTGCTCCGACCACAGCCACTGCGCGTACCGGGCGAAGCCCTCGTTGATCCAGATGTCCTTCCAGCCCTTCAGCGACACGTCGTCGCCGTACCACTGGTGGGCCAGCTCGTGCACGACCACCGAGGTGTTGGAGCCGTTCGCGAACTGTTTCGGGCTGTAGTAGACGCGGGTCTGGGTCTCCAGCGCGTACCCGGTGGTGGTGTTCGGGACATACCCGCCGGCCGTGCTGAACGGATACGGCCCGAAGTAGCCGCTCAGCCAGTCCACGATCTCCCCGGTGCGTTCCACGCTCGCACGCGCGGCCCCGTCGTTGTCGCCGAGGTCCTTGCTGTAGGCGTTGATGACCGGCACCCCGCCGTCGGAGGTGCTCGTGGTGATGTCGAACTTTCCGATGGCGAGAGTGGCCAGATACGTCGCCTGCGGCTTGTTCTGCCGCCAGGTGTAGCGGGTCCAGCCCAGCTTCGAAGCGGTCGACTGGAGCGTGCCGTTGGAGATGGCCTGGGTGCCGTCCGGCACGGCCACCGACACGTCGTAGGTGGCCTTGTCACTCGGGTGGTCGTTGCTCGGGAACCACCACCAGGCGGCCTCGGGCTCGTCGGCCGCGACCGCGCCGTCGGGGGTGCGGTGCCAGGTGTTGAAGCCGTAGGCGGTCTTCGTAGACGGCACCCCGCTGTAGCGGACCACCACGGTGATCGGCGTGCCCTTGGCCAACGGCGTCTTCGGCGTGATGACCAGCTCGTGCTGCCCCGAGGTGGTGAAGGCGGTCTTCGCGCCGTTGACCCGCACCTCGCTCACGTCCAGCAGGAAGTCCAGGTCGAAGCTGGACAGGTCCTGGGTGGTCCTCGCCAGGATCGTCGCCGTGCCCTGCAACTCGTCCGTCTTCGGCTGGTACTGCAGCCTCAGGTCGTAGTGGGAGACGTCGTAGCCGCCGTTGCCGTAGTACGGGTAGTAGGGGTCGCCGATGCCCGGCGCGCCGGGGGTGAAGCTCGCGGCCGATGCCGGGATCGCCAGCAGGAGGGAGGCCGCCGCGAGTGCGCCCGGCGCGATGATTCTGCGGTGCACGTCAGCTCCAAGTCGTCGGGACTGCAAGTCCGTTCGGAAAGTACGTCGGTGAACGCTGTTCGGAGCCTATTCAGTCCCTGTGGCCCCTGACCTGTCCATGGCCCCTGCTGTCACACGATCGCCATTCGGCCGTCACGTACCCAGGAACGGCCCTGAATCGCTCTTATGTACGGGAGTTCACCGGAGTACCGTCCGCGCATGCCGATTCGCACCCTCATCCGCACGCGCTTCACGATCTGCAGAGCGCTCGCGACCGCGGTCGTCGCCATCCTGACGGCCGCCTTCCTCACCCCGTCCGCCGCACAGGCCGCCGCCGGCGCGGGCCGGCCCCCGCGCGAGAGCCGGCCCGTGTACTCCTACGCCCATGCCGTGCGCGAGTCCGTATGGGTGGACACGGGGCTCGACGAGGACGGCGACGGCCACACCGACCGTGTCGCCGCCGACATCGTCCGGCCCGCCGAACCCGCCCGCCAGGGCCGCAAGGTGCCCGTCATCATGGACGCCAGCCCCTACTACTCCTGCTGCGGACGCGGCAACGAGAGCCAGCTCAAGACGTACGACCCGCAGGGCCACGTCGTCCAGATGCCGCTCTTCTACGACAACTACTTCGTGCCCCGCGGCTACGCGTTCGTCGGCGTCGACCTCGCCGGCACCAATCGCTCCGACGGCTGCGTCGACGTCGGCGGCCGCTCCGACATCCGGTCCGCGAAGGCCGTCGTCGACTGGCTGAACGGCCGCGCCGAGGCGTACACGACCCGGACCGGCACGAAGACCGTCACAGCCACCTGGACCAACGGCCGGACCGGAATGATCGGCAAGAGCTGGGACGGCACCATCGCCAACGGTGTCGCCGCCACCGGCGTCAAGGGCCTGGAGACCATCGTCCCGATCAGCGGCATCTCCTCCTGGTACGACTACTACTTCGCGCAGGGCGCCCCGCTGTACGACGGCGGCCCCGACCAGCTCGCCGGCTACGTCGAGAGCGACGCGGCGCACGCCCACTGCGCCGCCGTCCAGAGGAAACTCGCCGACGGCAGCCCGCGCAGCGGCGACTGGACCCCGCTGTGGACCGAGCGCGACTACGTCAAGGACGCGGCCAAGGTGCGCGCCAGCGTGTTCCTGGTGCACGGCATGCAGGACCTCAACGTCCGCACCAAGCACTTCGGCCAGTGGTGGGACGCGCTGGCCAAGCACGGCGTGAAGCGCAAGATCTGGCTGTCCCAGACCGGACACGTCGACCCCTTCGACTACCGGCGCGGCGCCTGGGTGGACACCCTGCACCGCTGGTTCGACCATGAACTCCTCGGCTACGACAACGGCATCGACCGCGAGCCGATGGCCGACATCGAACGCCACCCCGACCAGTGGGTCACCTCACGCGTCTGGCCCCCGCAGACCACCCGCACCACCGTCCTGCACCCCGCCCCCGGCACCCAGGCCGGAGTCGGCACGCTCGGCCTGCACCCGGCCACCGGCACCGAGACCTTCACCGACGCCCCGAAGCTCAGCGAGACCGACTGGGCGGCCCGCCTCACCACGCCGACCCCGGAGAAGGCCGGCTTCCTCACCGCGCCGCTCACCCGCGACCTGCGCCTGTCGGGCTCGTCCACGGTGACGGTGACCGCGACACCGACCACCACCTCGGCCCACCTCTCCGCCGTCCTGGTCGACCTCGGCCCGGACACCATCCGCGACTACGCCGACGGCGGCGAGGGCATCACCACCCTCACCCAGCGCACCTGCTGGGGCGCGAGCACGGCCGGCGACAGCGCGTGCTTCAAGGAGACCGCGGCCAGGACGGCCAAGGTGGACTACACCGTGTTCAGCCGTGGCTGGGCCGACCTGGGCCACTACGCCTCGCTCGGCAAGGGTGTCCCGCTCACCCCGGGCAAGGCGTACACGATGACGCTCCGTCTGGCGGCGACCGACCATGTCGTCCCCAAGGGGCACCGGCTGGCGCTGATCATCGCGGGCACGGACAAGGACCTGATCGACCCACCGTCCACGAAGCCGACCGTGACGGTCGGTCTGTCCGGTACGACGGCGAGCCTTCCGCTGGTCGGCGGCGCGTCGGAGTTCGCCCGGGCGACGGCCGGCAGCACGGTGGCGACTCCCGCGCCGGTGATTCTGCACGGCGTCCGCGGACCGGGCGTGTACCGGCACATCCCGTTCGACTGACCGGAGGCGCGCCGAGGGGCGGCCTGAACGGGGCGCCGCAGTACGGTCAGGCGGCCGGGAACGCCAACCCGGCCGCCTCCCGCGCACACCCCCACGCCACCGTGATCCCGGCCCCGCCATGGCCGTAGTTGTGCACCAGTACCCGGCCGTCGGGCAGCGGCTGCCGTTCGAGTCGTACCGCGTGCCTGGCCGGCCGCAGTCCGACCCGGTGGGCCAGCACCCGTGCCTGCGCGATCTCCGGCCGGATCGCCGCGCACCGGGCGACGATCGCCGCGGCGGTGGCCGGGTCCGGCTCCAGCGACCAGTCGTCCTCCTCCGCCGTACCGCCGAGCAGCAGACCACCCGGCTGCGGGATGACGTACGTGGAGGTGGTGGAGGAGTGGCCGACGGAGGTGAACCAGGTCCTGATCCCCGGGTTCGCCACGACCACCAGCTGCCCGCGCACCGGTCGCACGGCCGGGTCCGGTACCAGCGAACGCGCGCCCAGGCCGGTGCAGTTGACCACGACCTGCGCCGGCACCGAGGCCAGGTCGGTCACCTCGCGCGGCTCGATCACGCCTCCCGCCTTCGCGAGCCGCTCGCGCAGCCACGCCAGATGCACCGGCATGTCGATCACCGGCAGCCGGGCGGCGAGACCGTCGGCCGCCGTCCGCAGCCCCGCCACCCCGCCCGCCCAGGCGCCCAGTTCGTCCAGCCGGGTCCCCCGGTGTACACCGTCGACCAGGCGTACGCCCGTCTCGTCCGGCCGGTGCGCGAACTCCTCGTACACGGCCAGGGAGGCGAGCGCCCACGCACCCACCAGCGGCTCGGGTTCGATGCGGTACGGCCACCACAGGCCGCCGGCGACGGCCGAGGTCGTACGCTCGGCGGGCCCCCGCGCCCACACCCGTACCCGGCGCCCCGACTCCGCCAGGACCACGGCCGTCGTCAGCCCGGCGACCCCGCTCCCGACCACGATCACTTCGTCACTCGGCTCGCTGTCCACGCCAGGACGATAGGCCCTGTCCGGACGACTCTGTCATGCCGCGCTCACATCCGTGCCGGTGTGGGGATACTCACAGCATGTCTGCCGCATACGCGACCTTCGACCTGGCACCGGCCATCCGCGCCGGCGGCGTGCTCGCCGACGGCGGCTACCAGGTCCACCGCGACTTCGTGGACTTCGTCGTGGACGGCCGTCCGCTGCTGTTCCGGCTGTCCGACCTGGACGCCGTCTCCCCGCTCGCCTCGGACGTCCCGCCCGCCATCTTCACCGCGCAGGTGCGCGCACTGCTCCTGGAGGACGAACCGCCGCTTCCGGACGGCCGGTTCGTCATCTACGGCTGCCCCGAGTGTGCGGACCTGGCGTGCGGGGCGGTCACCGCCGTCATCGAGCGCGACGGCGAGGACTACATCTGGCGGGACTTCGCCTGGCAGACGGACGAGCGCGCCGACCTGGAGCTCAACGGCTACCACGGCATAGGGCCGTTCCGCTTCCGCGGCGCCGACTACCGCGCCGCACTGGGTGCCCTGGTGGGGGGCTCCGCCGCACCCCGCCGGCGCGTTCTGCTGATCGGCGCCCGGGTCGCGGTCCTGGCCAAGCTGGCGGCCGCGCTGCGCACCATCGGCATCGGCGCCGACATCACCCAGGACGCCCGGGCCGTCCCGGCCGAGGAACTGCGCGACTACGGCGCGGTCGCCTTCGGCCGCGCGGTCGGCGAGGAGGAACGAGCCGCCGTGGTGGAGGCCTTCGAGCACGCCGGGGTCGACATCGCCCGCGTGGACGGCCTGGCCCCGATCGTGCCGCTGCTGGTCGCCCAGATCGAGCACGCCCTCGACCGCAGCCCGCTCCCGCAGCGCCGGCTCGTGGGGCTGACCGTGGCCGGCAGCACCGCGGACGTCGAGGTGACCTCGGCGTGCCGGGTACGGATCACCGCCTATCGCCTCGACCGGCTCTACCGCACCCACGCCCGCGAGGTGTTCGACGGCATCCTGGAGCCCGGCCGGCACCGCGTCCCGCTGGACCCGAAGGCGGTCAAGGGGGAGGCGTACGTCGTCGCCCGCACGACGGGAGGCGTGCTCGCGGCACCGGTCACCGGCGGAAAACGGCTTTGACGTGCGGGGCACGTGCGGCAGGAGACGGAGGCTCGGGCACGGGGGTGGGCCACCGAGCGGCATGGGCCGAGGGGCGGCATGGGCCGAGGGGCGGCGGCGGGGCGGGCGCTGGGAAGCGGGGGCTGAGGGGCGGGAGTGGTTCGTCGTGAAGCGGGGGCTGAGGGGCGGGAGTGGTCCGTCGTGAAGCGGGGGGCTGGGGGGCGGTCGTGGCTCGCTGGGAGCGGGGGTGAGGCATGGCAGTGATTGGCTGGAAGACGGGGACTGGGCTGCGGCGGCGGGGCGGTGGGAAGCGGGCTGCGGGGCGGGTGGTCCATCGTGAGCGGTGGGCTGAGGGGCGGGTGGTCCATCGTGAGCGGGGGGCTGAAGGGCGGGAGTGGTTCGTCGTGAAGCGGGGGCTCACGGGGCGGTGTGCCGCTGGGAGCGGGGCTGAGGCACTGCAGTGGTCGGCTGGAAGACGAGGACTGGGCTGCGGGGGCGGAGCGGTGGGAAGCGGGCTGCGGGGCGGGTGGTCCATCGTGAGCGGGGGGCTGAGGGGCGGTCCTGGGTAGCTGGGAGCGGGGTGAGGGGCGGTCGTGGCTCGCTGGGAGCGGGGGTGAGGCATGGCGGTGGTCGGCGGGGAGATGGGGGCTGGGCTGCGGGGGCGAGGCTGGGAAGGGGGCTGAGGGGGACGGGCCGCCGGGAAGGGGGCTGAGGGCGGGGACGGGCCGCCGGGAAGGGGTGACGGGCGGGAGCGGTCCATCGTGAAGCGGTGGCTGGCGTGCGGGAGCGGACCGCTGGGAAGCGAGGCTGAGACGTGGCGTGGGGTCACCGGCGGAAACCGGCTAGGGGCCGCGGTGCGCAGGTGCCGGTGGCAGGCGGGGCCGAGACTCTGCTGCGGGCCACGGGGAACGCGGCTGAGACGCGGGCGCCGGGCCCATTAGGATCGGCGTCCTGATGACTGCCACCCTCGTCGCCAAGAACCTCGCCGCCGGGCACGGCGACCGTTCCCTCTTCTCCGGGCTGGACCTCGTCGTCGCGCCCGGTGACGTGATCGGTCTCGTCGGTGCCAACGGCGCGGGCAAGTCCACCCTGCTGAAGCTGCTCGCCGGACTCACTGCGCCGGAACAGGGCGAGCTCAGGCTGTCCCCGCCGACCGCGACCGTCGGTCATCTGCCGCAGGAGCCGGAGCGCAGGCCGGGGGAGACCGTGCGGGACTTCCTGGCGCGTCGGACGGGTGTCGCCGAGGCCCAGCGGGTCATGGACGAGGCCACTCAGGCGCTCGTGGACGGAGCCCCCGGTGCCGACGACGCCTACGCGACCGCCCTGGAGCGCTGGCTCGGCCTCGGCGGCGCCGATCTGGAGGAGCGCGCGGAGGACATCGCCGACTCGCTCGGTCTCGCCGTGGACCTCGACCAGCCGATGACCTCGCTGTCCGGCGGCCAGGCGGCCCGCGCCGGTCTCGCCTCGCTCCTTCTGTCCCGCTACGAGGTCTTCCTGCTGGACGAGCCCACCAACGACCTCGACCTAGACGGCCTGGAGCGCCTGGAACGCTTCGTCGGCGGCCTGCGCGCCGGC
Source organism: Streptomyces puniciscabiei (assembly GCF_006715785.1). NCBI lineage: Bacteria > Bacillati > Actinomycetota > Actinomycetes > Kitasatosporales > Streptomycetaceae > Streptomyces > Streptomyces puniciscabiei. The sequence goes on along the minus strand of NZ_VFNX01000003.1, from coordinate 333,150 downwards.
ACGGTCGTCGTCAGCCACGACCGCGAGTTCCTCACCCGTACGGTCACCAAGGTCCTCGAACTCGACCTGGCGCAACAGCAGATCAACCTCTACGGCGGCGGGTACGAGGCCTACCTGGAGGAACGCGACGTGGCCCGCCGGCACGCGCGCGAGGACTACGAGGAGTACGCCGACAAGAAGGCCGCTCTCCAGGACCGCGCGCAGATGCAGCGGGCCTGGATGGACAAGGGTGTGAAGAACGCCCGCCGCAAGGCCGGCAACGACAACGACAAGATCGGCCGCAAGTTCCGCAGCGAGGCCAGCGAGAAGCAGGCGGCCAAGGCGCGGCAGACCCAGCGCATGATCGAGCGCCTGGAGGTGGTCGAGGAGCCCCGCAAGGAGTGGGACCTGCGCATGGAGATCGCCGCCGCCCCGCGCTCCGGCGCGGTCGTGGCGACGCTGCGGGACGCCGAGGTGCGGCGCGGCGGATACACCTTCGGCCCGGTGTCCCTGCAGATCGACTGGGCGGACCGGGTCGCGGTCACCGGGGCCAACGGCGCCGGCAAGTCCACCCTGCTGGGCGCGCTGCTCGGCCGTGTCCCGCTCGACTCGGGGCATGCGGCGCTCGGCTCGGGGGTCCTGGTCGGCGAGGTCGACCAGGCCCGGGGGCTCTTCCACGGCCCCGAGACCCTGCTCGACGCCTTCTGCGCGGCCGTCCCCGACACCGAGCCGGTCGAGGTCCGCACCCTGCTCGCCAAGTTCGGCCTGAAGTCCGACCACGTCCTGCGCCCGGCCGCGACCCTCTCCCCGGGCGAACGCACCCGCGCCGCCCTGGCCTTGCTTCAGGGCCGGGGAGTGAACCTCCTCGTCCTGGACGAGCCCACGAACCACCTCGACCTGCCCGCCATCGAGCAACTGGAGCAGGCCCTCGACTCCTACGAGGGCACTCTGCTGCTGGTCACCCACGACCGCCGCATGCTGGACGCGGTCCGGGTGACCCGGCGGCTGGAGGTGGCGGACGGGAAGGTGACGGAGCGTTAGCTCCAGCGGGCGGCGGCCTCCTTCGCCGCCCGCTCGACCCGGCCCACGTGCTCGGGGTCGTGCGGTGCGACATTGAGCCCGTCCGGCCGCTGGCCCACCGCCCCGTCGATCAACTCCCGCACGACGTCGGCGTGTCCGGCGTGCCGTTGCGTCTCGGCGATCATGTGGGTCAGGATCCGGTGCAGGGTCGTCTCCTTCGGCGCGCCCGGTATCCGGCCGACCGCGTCGAGAGGGAGCGCCGCGATCGTCTCGTCGGAGTGGGCACAGGCCCGTCGGTACAGGCCGACGATGTCCTCGCGGGTCTCGTCGGCCCGCGCCCACAGGTCCGCGTCCGGCTCGGCGTCGCCGGTGATCCACAGGGGCGTACCGGCGAAGGGGCGGTCGAACGCCGTGCCGAAGTACAGCGCCTCCGCGCCGGCCAGGTGCTTGACCAGTCCCAGCAGGTTCGTGCCGGTGGGGGTCAGGGGGCGCCGGATGTCGTACTCCGGCAGGCCGTCCAGCTTCCACAGCAGTACGTCGCGGGCGTCCTGGAGATACACCCGGAGGTCGTCCTTGGGATCGGTCATGGGAGCAAGTCTGCCGGTCCGGTGACCAGCGGTCCGCTGAATTTTCCGCCGGGGGCCGGAGCCGCGTGGCTCCGGCCCCGTGAGGTCACCGTTTCTTCGGATCCAGCAGACCCGCCCGCCGCAGCGCGTCCGCCATCGCGCTGTTGGCCGGGGCCGGTGCCTGGCGGCCGCCCCGGTCGGCACCGCGGCCCTCGCGTCGGCCCTGGCCGCCGCCCTGCCGCTGCTGGGGCGGCCGGGGACCGCCACCGCGCTGCTGCCGGCCGCCGCCCTGTGACTGCGGTGCGGCCTCGTCGTCCAGACGCAGGGTCAGCGCGATCCGCTTGCGCGGGATGTCGACGTCGAGGACCTTCACCTTGACGATGTCACCGGGCTTGGCGACATCACGCGGGTCCTTGACGAACGTCCTGGACATCGCGGAGACATGGACGAGGCCGTCCTGGTGGACGCCGACGTCCACGAACGCGCCGAACGCGGCCACGTTCGTCACCACGCCCTCCAGGATCATCCCGGCGGAGAGGTCGGAGATCTTCTCCACGCCCTCCTTGAACGTGGCCGTCCTGAACGCGGGACGCGGGTCGCGGCCCGGCTTCTCCAGCTCCTTCAGGATGTCCGTCACGGTCGGCAGGCCGAACGTGTCGTCCACGAAGTCGGCGGGCCGCAGGGAGCGCAGCACGCCCGTGTTGCCGATGAGCGAGGCCACCTCCTGGCCCGTCGTCTTCACCATGCGGCGGACCACCGGGTAGGCCTCCGGGTGCACGCTGGAGGCGTCCAGCGGGTCGTCGCCGCCGCGGATGCGCAGGAAGCCCGCGCACTGCTCGTACGCCTTCGGGCCGAGCCGCGCCACCTTCTTCAGCTCGGCGCGGGACTTGAAGGGGCCGTTGGCGTCCCGGTGCGCCACGATGTTCTCGGCGAGACCGGAGGAGATGCCCGAGACCCGCGAGAGCAGCGGCACGGACGCGGTGTTGACGTCCACGCCGACGCCGTTCACACAGTCCTCGACCACCGCGTCCAGCGAGCGGGACAGCTTCACCTCGGACAGGTCGTGCTGGTACTGCCCCACGCCGATGGACTTCGGGTCGATCTTCACCAGCTCGGCCAGCGGGTCCTGCAGGCGGCGGGCGATGGAGACGGCGCCGCGCAGCGACACGTCCATGTCCGGCAGTTCCTGCGAGGCGTACTGCGAGGCTGAGTACACCGACGCGCCCGCCTCGGACACCATCACCTTGGTGAGCTTCAACTCCGGGTGTCTGGCGATGAGTTCACCGGCGAGCTTGTCCGTCTCGCGGGACGCCGTGCCGTTGCCGATCGCGACCAGTTCGACCGCGTGCTCCTTGGCGAGCCGTGCCAGCTTGGCGATCGCCTCGTCCCACTTGTTCGCGGGGACGTGCGGGTAGATCACGTCCGTGGCGACGACCTTGCCGGTCGCGTCGACCACGGCGACCTTCACACCCGTACGGAAACCGGGGTCCAGGCCCAGCGTCGCGCGGGTGCCGGCCGGGGCGGCCAGCAGCAGGTCACGCAGGTTCGCCGCGAAGACGTTCACCGCCTCGTCCTCGGCGGCCGTGCGCAGCCGGAGGCGCAGGTCGATGCCGAGGTGGACGAGGATGCGGGTGCGCCAGGCCCAGCGGACCGTGTCCATCAGCCACTTGTCGCCGGGGCGGCCCCGGTCGGCGATCCCGAACCGGTGCGCGACGATGCCCTCGTACGAGGACGGGCCATCCGTCGCCTCCTCCGGCTCCAGGACGAGGTCCAGGACCTCCTCCTTCTCGCCGCGCAGCATCGCCAGGATCCGGTGCGAGGGCAGCTCGGTGAACGGCTCGGCGAAGTCGAAGTAGTCGGCGAACTTCGCGCCCGCCTCCTCCTTGCCCTCCCGCACCTTGGCGGCCAGCCGGCCGCGCACCCACATCCGCTCGCGCAGCTCGCCGATCAGGTCGGCGTCCTCCGAGAACCGCTCGGTGAGGATCGCCCGCGCGCCGTCAAGGGCGGCCTGCGGGTCGGGGACGCCCTTGTCGGCGTCCACGAACGCGGCGGCGGCCGCCAGCGGCTCCACCGTGGGATCGCCCAGCAGGCCCTCGGCGAGCGGCTCCAGGCCCGCCTCGCGCGCGATCTGCGCCTTGGTGCGCCGCTTGGGCTTGTACGGGAGGTAGATGTCCTCCAGCCGCGCCTTGGTCTCGGCGCCGCGAATGCGGGCCTCCAGCTCCTCGGTCAGCTTGCCCTGCTCGCGCACCGAGTCCAGGATCGCGGTCCGCCGCTCCTCCAGCTCCCGCAGATAGCGCAGCCGCTCCTCGATCGTGCGCAGCTGCGCGTCGTCGAGCATCTCGGTCGCTTCCTTGCGGTAGCGGGCGATGAAGGGCACGGTCGAACCGCCGTCGAGCAGTTCCACCGCGGCCTTCACCTGCCGCTCCCGTACGCCGAGCTCCTCGGCGATCCTGCCTTCGATGGATCCTGCTTCGATGGACCCGGGTGTCGTCACGATCCCGTACCGCCTTCTCCACTGAGGTTGCGCGGCAATTGTGGCAGGTGACACCGACAACCGGGGATCAGGGCGGCCCCCGGCGGGCCGCCGGGCCGTTTCTCAGGCCCGGCTCCCACCTGTGCTGGACGACGCCCCGCCGAACAGCCGGGCCACGGCCCGGAACGGCAGCGTGACCACCGTGGCGACGGCCCCGCCGACCTGGCGCAGTACGTCTGCGATGGCACCGATCACGGAAATCTCCTCCCTTCGCTCGACGTGGCTCCGGGTACCTCACCCCTTTGGCTCCATGCACCGGCCATGGCGGAAAAGGTGGGAAACACGTCATTGCGGCCATGCGCGGCGCGGCGAAGAATCGAGGACATGCCGCAGCGAACGCTCCTCTTCGTCCTCTTCGACGGCGTCCAGAGCCTCGACGTCACCGGGCCGCTCGAGGTGTTCGCGGGCGCCGAGAAGCACACGCCGGGCACGTACCGGGTCGGTACCGCCTCCCTGGACGGCGGGCCGGTGCGCACCTCCAGCGGCCTGACCCTCGTACCGGACCGGGCGCTCACCGCTGCCGCCGACCCGCACACCCTGCTGGTGCCCGGCGGAGAGGGCACGCGCCGTGCCGACCCGCGGCTGGTCGACTGGCTGCGTGAGCGGGGGCCGCGCGTCCCGCGTCTGGTCTCGGTGTGCACCGGCGCCATCCTGCTCGCCGCCGCCGGTCTCCTCGACGGCCGGCGGGCGACGACCCACTGGGCCCACTGCGACAAGCTCGCCCGCGACCACCCGGCGGTCGCCGTGGATCCGGAGCCCATCTACGTCCGGGACGGCCACGTCGCCACCTCGGCCGGGGTGACCTCCGGCATCGACCTGGCCCTCGCCCTGGTCGAGGAGGACCTGGACCGGGACGTCGCGCTGGCCGTCGCCCGGCACCTCGTGGTCTTCCTGCGCCGGCCCGGCAACCAGGCCCAGTTCAGCGCCCAGCTCGCCGCGCAGACCGCGCGGCGCGACCCGCTGCGCGAGGTCCAGCGCTGGATCACCGAGCACCCGGCGGGCGATCTGACGGTGGACGCGCTCGCCGCCCGCGCCCGGCTTTCACCGCGCCACTTCGCGCGCGCCTTCCGGGAGGAGACCGGCATGACCCCCGGCCGTTACGTCGACCGGGTCCGCCTGGAACACGCCCGCCGCCTGCTGGAGGACACCACCGACAACATCGAGGAGGTCGCCCGCGCCAGCGGCTACGGCACCCCCGAGGCCATGCGCCGCGCCTTCACCAGAACCCTCGGCACTGCCCCGGCCGAGTACCGCCGCCGCTTCCGCCCGGCCATGGCCCACTGAGCCGGCCGCCGCCGACCGTCGTGATTGCTGACGGATCCCTGGCCGCTGGTGCCCTGACCGTGGTTGCCGACGGATCGCCGGCCGCCGGTGCTCCTGACCGTGGTTGCCGGCTGATCCCGGGCGCTGGTGCCCTGACGGTGATTGCCGACTCACCCCGGCCGCTGGTGCTGCTTCGTGGGTGCCGGCTGGTTCCCGGCCGCCGACGATCGTGAGTGCTCACGCCCCCCGGCCGCCCGGCCGACTGCAGTGACCGTCCACTGACGCCCGGCCACCGACCGATCTCGCCCCCTATCCGGCCAAGGTCCGCTCCTGAAGCTCCGCCCCCGCGCTCGCCCGTCCGCTTCGCCACGGAGGCTCGCCACGAAGGCTCGCTACAGCCCTCGCCCCGCCGAGGCCTCCATCGCCCCGGACAGTCCGCCCCCGCGCTCACCCCCGCCCCCGGCGTGCGCCGCCGCGCCCACTGAACCCCGTCAGCCCTCGTCACGGCTTCCGCCCCGCTGTCGCCCGCCGGGAATCGCCGGGACTCGCCGGGCGACGCCGCTCCGATCACCGAAGGGACACACCATGCAGATCGCCATCGTCGTCTACGACCGGTTCACCGCCCTCGACGCCGTCGGCCCGTACGAGATCCTCTCCCGGCTCCCCGGTGCCGAGACCGTGATCGTCGCCGAGCGCACCGGTCCCGTCCGCACCGACACGGGAGCTCTGGCCGTCACCGCCGACAAGGCCCTATCCGAGGTGCGCAGCCCCGACCTGCTGGTCGTCTCGGGAGGACCCGGCACCATCGCCCAGCTGAAGAACCCGGCGCTGCTGGACTGGCTGCGCGCGGCCGACGCGACGAGCACCTGGACGACCTCGGTCTGCTCCGGCTCGCTGCTGCTCGCCGCCGCGGGGCTGCTGCGCGACCGCCGCGCGACCAGCCACTGGGCCGCCCTGGACCTGCTGAAGGAGTTCGGCGCGGAACCCACCGGCGACCGGGTCGTCACCGACGGCAAGTACGTCACGGCCGCGGGGGTCTCCTCCGGCATCGACATGGCGCTCACCCTGACCGGCCGGATCGCGGGCCACGAACACGCCCAGGCCGTCCAGCTGCTGACCGAGTACGACCCCCAGCCGCCCTACGACGCCGGTTCCCCGGACAAGGCACCCGCGCACCTCGTCGAGGAGCTGCGCACCGGCGGCCGGTTCAGTCTGACGTAGCCACGGTCCACGTGAAGCGCGGCTGCCGGCGCTCCAGGAACGCGGCGACCCCTTCCGCGGTGTCGGGGTTGCCGCGGGCCGCCTGCGCCCAGTGGGCGTCCCGGTCGGTACGGCCGCCCGCGAACTCCTTCGCGGCGGCTTGGGTGAGCTGCGAGCGGGAGACCAGGATCCGGGCCAACTCGGCGACCCGCTTGGCCAGTTCGCCCTCCGGCAGCACCTCGTCCACCAGCCCGGCGGCGAGCGCCCGCCCGGTGTCGATCAACTCGGCCGTGAACAGCAGGTACTTGGCGGTGGCCGGACCCACCAGCGAGAGCAGCCGGCGGGTCGAGGAGGCCGGATACACGATGCCGAGCCGCGCCGGAGTCACCCCGAACAGAGCGCCCTCCTCGGCCAGCCGCAGATCGCAGGCCGCGGCGAGCTGTGCCCCGCCGCCCACGCAGTGTCCGCGCACAGCGGCCACGGTCGGCTTGGGGAACGCGGCGAGCGCCTCCTCGGCGGCCACGGCGAGTCGCTGTGCCTCCTCGGGAGAGCCCTGGAGGGTGCTGATGTCCGCCCCCGCGCAGAAGGTGCCGCCCTCGCCGGTGAGCACCAGCGCCCGCACACCGGGGTCGCGCGCCAACTCGTCCAGCAGCGGCGGCAGGGCCCGCCACATCGCGGCGGTCATGGCGTTGCGCTTGGCCGGGTTGCGGATGACGACGGTGGCGACAGCGCCTTCGACGCGGTGCGACAGCTGGGGCTCCATGCGCGGATCGTATCGGGGGGTCCGAGCGGTACGGAGAGCGCGGGTCGGCAGAGGCGGGGCGTTGGGAAATTCGCATAAAGAGGAAAAAAGGGGATGGGCGGCGGGGACCTGGAAGGTCGCGATGGCCAGGGCCGGCACGCACAGCGGCAGCGCGACCAAACTCCACCCCGGCTTCAGCCGGCTCGCCGTGCTCGGTGTGCTCCTCGTGCTCGCCGGGATCGTCGGACCCGTCCACACCGCGGCCGCCCTGAACATCGCGGTCGGCATCGTCGTCATCCGCCTGCCGCACGCCGCGGCCGCCGCGCCGACCATGTTCGCCGCGCTGCTGTTCCTCACCGCGGGCTTCTTCAGGCTGGTCGGCGGCCTGGTCGTGCGCGGACCGCAGCTGGGCTGGACCCTGCTCGGCGCCTTCGACCTGCTGCTCGGCATCCTGGTCCTCGGCTCCTGGCCGAGCAGCGGTCAATACGTCATCGGTGCCTTCTTCTCGCTCGCCCTGCTCTTCGACGGCCTCGGCCTCGTGGCCACCGGCTACGGCGGGCGCCGTATCGTCGGACTCGTCTCCGAGCAGGAGCAGCCCGGACCGGCACGACCCGAGTAGTTCGCGATCCGGCGTCCGGGCGACAGGAACAGTCCCACACGTGACCGTGTCATACGCACTCGGTCACAAAGCGCTCGATACCCGCTGACTTGTGTTCAGTCCCCCGGGTCGGAGCGGCGCGTTACCAACACTCGACGTGTGGTGACAATCGAGCGCGAGGGTGGCGACCGGACGATGGACAACCACGGGCGCGGGGACGGCCCGCGCCCAGCGGGGGGCGCCGAGCGGCCGCCCGATCCACTGCCGTACGAAGGCGTCTGGCGGTTCACCGCCGCTGCTGTGGACGCCTCGGTCCCGCAGGCCCGGCACGCCGTACGGGACCTGCTGCTGCGCCAGGGCGTGCCGGTCTCCGACGAGCTGGTGTACGGCCTGCTGCTGATCGTCTCCGAGCTGGTCACCAACGCGGTCCGGCACGCGGCGCTGCTGTCGCCGATGCTGGCCGTGGAGGTCGCCGTCGGAGCCGAGTGGGTGCGGGTGTCCGTGGAGGACAACCACCCCTACCGCCCGACCGCCCTGGAGGCCGACCACGGCCAGACCGGTGGCCGCGGGCTGCTGCTGGTCCGCGAGGTGGCGCGGGAGGCGGGCGGCATGGTCGACGTGGAGCACACCGCGAGCGGCGGCAAGGTGATCTGGGCCGCCCTGCCGCTCAAGCCCACGACGCTGCCGTAGCACGCGGGGCCCGCGCCCCTGTCGCACAGCCGGTCCGCGGGCCTGTCGCACAGCCGCTCCGCGGGCCTGCCCTGCCGCAGGCGCGTGTCCGCGGCAGAACCGTCACCAGCCCGCGGACGGGCCCGTCAGCTCCCGGACCGCCGGACGGGCCGCGTCCAGGACGGTCATGAACCAGGCCGAGAAGGGGTCGCGCGCATGCCGCTCGGCCAGCTCGGCCGCGGTCACGAAGGCGGTCTGGGCGATCTCCTCCGGGTCCGGCGCGAGCGGCGCCTGCACCAGGCCGACGAACAGGTGGTTGTACTCCTGCTCCACCAGGCCGGAGGCCGGGTCCGGGTGGTTGTAGCGGACCGTGCCCGCCTCCGCCAGCAGCGAGGGGGACACGCCGAGCTCCTCGAAGGTGCGCCGTGCCGCGGCGGCGAACGGCGCCTCGCCCGGGTACGGGTGGCCGCAGCAGGTGTTGGACCACACACCGGGGGAGTGGTATTTGCCGAGCGCCCGCTGCTGGAGCAGCAGCCGGCCCTGTTCGTCGAAGAGGAACACCGAGAACGCGCGGTGCAGCTGTCCCGGCGGCTGATGGGCGGCGAGCTTCTCCGCCGTGCCGATCGTCACACCCTTCTCGTCGACCAGTTCCAGCAAAATCGCCTCTGCGGTGCCGTTCGACGAGCTGTGCGTCGCGGTGGCAGGTGTGATCGGCATACCCATCCTTCGCCTCGGTCTTCGCACCCCAAGTCTGCCGTACGAATCCGGCACTCCCGGCACTTCCCCGCACGTCCGCGCGCGGCGCGGCACCGGAAGGCGGACCCGGTAGATCATCGTGCCCGGTCCGTGGATCAGGGAACCGCCCGCGACGGGTGTCGAACATGCGTGCGCATCGTCAGTGGCACAGCCGGGCCTCGTGCGCCGCGTGCCCGCTCGGCTCCAGCTGGAAGGTGCAGTGCTCCACGTCGAAGTGGTCGCCGAGGCAGCCCTGCAGCTCGTGCAGCAGCTTCTCGTGGCCGACGGCGCTGAGCACGTCCGAGCTGACCACCACGTGCGCCGACAGCACCGGCATGCCGGAGGTGATCGTCCACGCGTGCAGGTCGTGTACGTCCTCCACGCCGTCCAGCGCCAGGATGTGCGCCCGTACCTCGCCCATGTCGACGCCCTTCGGGGCCGCCTCCAGCAGCACGTCCAGCGTCTCGCGCAGCAGCTTCAGCGTCCTCGGCACGATCATCACGCCGATGACCAGCGAGGCGACCGGGTCGGCGCCCTGCCAGCCGGTGCTCAGGATCACCAGCGCCGAGACCAGCACCGCGAACGAGCCCAGCGCGTCCGCGGCGACCTCCAGGAAGGCGCCGCGCACGTTCAGGCTCTCCTTCTGCCCGCGCATGAGCAGCGTCAGCGAGATCGAGTTCGCGACCAGGCCGATCAGACCGAACACGACCATCAGTCCGCCCCGGGTCTCCGCGGGCGTCACGAACCGCTGGAGGGCCTCGTACAGGACGTATCCGCCGACCCCGAGCAGCAGCACACAGTTGGCCAGGGCGGCGAGGATCTCGGCGCGGGCGTACCCGAAGGTGCGGTTGGTGCTCGGCGGGCGGTTCGCGAAGTGGATCGCGAGCAGCGCCATGCCGAGGCCCACCGCGTCGGTCGCCATGTGCGCCGCGTCCGCGATCAGCGCCAGCGAGTCCGCGAGCAGGCCGCCGGCGATCTCCACCACCATGATCGTCAGCGTGATGCACAGCGCGATCCGCAGCCGGCCCCGGTACGCTGCCGCGGCCGTACCCGTGGCCGGCGCATGGCTGTGCGCGTGCCCGTGGTCGTGCCCTGCCCCCATGAGATCCGTCCTTCCCTGTCCGTCCGGCACCCCAGTGAACTACGGGTGGGGGGTATGGGGCAACGCGGCACTGAACACCGTTGTCATGTGCCCTGACCTGCGGAAACGTTCCGCAGGTCAGGGTGGGTACGGTTTCTCACCCGTGGTGCAGCCGCCAGCCCCGCCAGGCCGACTCCACCATCTCGCGCACCCCGCGCCCGGCCCGCCAGCCCAGCTGTTCGGCGGCCCGCTCGGCGGAGGCGACCGCGCGCGGCGCGTCCCCCGGCCGGCGCGCCTGAACCACCGGCTCCCTGCGGTCCCCGGTGACCTCCCCGATCACCCTGATCAGCTCGCGGACCGAGACGCCCTCGCCCCGCCCGATGTTCAGGGTCAGATCGCCGGACGGGTCCGCGTCGGCGAGCCGCCGCGCCGCCGCGAGGTGGGCCTCGGCGAGGTCGGCCACATGGATGTAGTCCCGGATACAGGTGCCGTCCGGCGTCGGATAGTCGTCTCCGAAGATCCGCGGGGCCTCGTCCCGGGTGAGCCGGTCGAAGACCATCGGCACGATGTTGAACACACCCGTGTCGGCGAGTTCCGGTGCCGCCGCGCCCGCCACGTTGAAATAGCGCAGGCACACCGTGGAGATCCCGTGCGCCTTTCCGGCCGCCCGCACCAGCCACTCACCGGCCAGCTTGGTCTCGCCGTACGGGTTCACCGGCGCGCACGGGGTGTCCTCGGTGATCAGGTCCGCGTCCGGGTTGCCGTACACCGCCGCGGAGGAGGAGAACACCAGGCGGCCGATCCCGGCCTCGGCCACCGCGTCCAGCAGGGTGGCCAGGCCGCCGACGTTCTCCCGGTAGTACCAGGTGGGCCGGGCCACCGACTCGGCCACCTGTTTGCGTGCCGCGAGGTGGACGACGCCCGTGACGCCGTACTCGGCGAGGACCCGCTTCAGCAGGTCCCCGTCCAGCGTCGAGCCCCGGACGAGCGGGACGTGAGCGGGGAGCCGCGCGGGCACCGCCGCCGACAGGTCGTCCAGCGCCACGACGCTCTCCCCGGCACCGGCCATGGCCCGTGCCACATGCGCCCCGATGTATCCGGCTCCGCCGGTGATCAGCCATGTCATGGTTGTTCAGCCTATGGGGACCGCTCAGGTGTCCCGGTTGCCCGGATCTGCGTCCGGCGGTTTGTGGGGCGGGCCCCGGATCACCGATGATGATCGCGGCAAAGGCCCGGGCAGCCTCCGTGGGCCGGGCCGTGAACGGCCGGTGAACACGGGCTCCCGCCCATCCGATAGCCTCTGCCGACATGCCGCCCGGGTGCCGCTGGCAGGGCGCCCCATCACGTAAGAGACCGGCGCCCGCGCGCCGGCACCCAGGGAGTGAGTTCGGTTGTCGACCGCCATCGTCACCGGTCAGCCGGTCCCCGGATCGTCACTCGAGAACGATCTGCGGTCCCTCGGCTTCGACGTCCGGGTGGCAGTGGACGCCGCCGAGGCCGAGGCCCTGCTCGCCGCCGCACCCGCCGGCGAGCGCGTGGCCCTGGTCGACGCCCGCTTCGTCGGCCACGCCCACGCGCTGCGCCTCGGCCTGACCGACCCGCGCTTCCCGCTCTCCGCGGTCCCCGGCGCCGTCACCGCCCAGTGGCCCGCCCGGCAGGCGCTGACCGGGGCCGTGGCCCGCGAGACCTCGGCCGGCGGCGGCACCGCGCTCGCCGTGGACAGCCTCGCCGACCGTGTCGTCACCGCCCTCGACGCCGACGGCTGCGAGGTGCACCGGCCGGAGCTGGGCAGCCTGGTCGCCGCCGTGCCCGCCGACCCGCAGGCCCGCAACGAGGCGCGGCAGGCCGTCGCCGCCGTCGACGACGAGGCCGTACGCCTGAAGTCGGCGGTGAAGTCCCGCGACGGCTTCTTCACCACGTTCTTCATCAGCCCTTACTCCCGCTACCTGGCCCGCTGGTGCGCCCGCCATGGCCTGACCCCGAACCAGGTCACCACGGCCTCGCTGCTCACCGCCCTGATAGCGGCGGGCTGCGCGGCCACCGGCACCCGCGCCGGTTTCGTCGCGGCCGGTGTGCTGCTGATCGCCTCCTTCGTGCTGGACTGCACCGACGGGCAGCTCGCCCGCTACGCCCTGAAGTACTCCACCCTCGGCGCCTGGCTCGACGCCACCTTCGACCGGGCCAAGGAGTACGCCTACTACGCCGGTCTCGCCCTCGGAGCGGCCCGGGGCGGCGACGACGTGTGGGCCCTCGCCCTCGGCGCGATGGTCCTGCAGACCTGCCGGCACGTGGTCGACTTCTCCTTCAACGAGGCCAACCACGACGCCACCGCCAACACCAGCCCCACCGCCGCCCTCTCCGACAAGCTCGACAGCGTCGGCTGGACGGTGTGGGTGCGGCGGATGATCGTGCTGCCCATCGGCGAACGCTGGGCGATGATCGCGATCCTCACCGCGGCCACCACCCCGCGGATCACCTTCTACGCGCTGCTCATCGGCTGCGCCTTCGCGGCGACCTACACCACGGCCGGACGCGTGCTGCGCTCCCTGACCCGCAAGGCCCGGCGCACCGACCGGGCGGCCCAGGCGCTCGCGGACCTTGCCGACAACGGCCCGGCCGCCTCCCTCGTGGCCCGCTCCACGCCCGCCCGCCTCGGCTCCCCGTTCCTGGTGGCGCTCGCCGGTACCGCCATCCTCGCCGTGTCCCTCTTCTCCGGCGTGACCTGGGCCCCCGTGGCGGGTGCCGTCGTCTACGCCGTCACCTCCGGTCAGGCGCTGTACCGCCCCCTCAAGGGCGCCCTCGACTGGCTGGTCCCGCCCCTCTTCCGGGCCGCCGAGTACGGCACCGTCCTCGCGCTCGCGGGTAAGGCGGGGGTAAACGGAGCGCTTCCGGCGGCTTTCGGGCTGGTGGCCGCCGTCGCCTACCATCACTACGACACGGTGTACCGCATCCGCGGCAACGCCGGAGCGCCTCCGGCCTGGCTGGTGCGCTCCATCGGGGGGCACGAGGGGCGGACGCTGCTCGTCACCCTCCTGGCCGCGGTGCTCACCGCCGCGCAGTTCACGGTCGCGCTCACGGTCCTCGCCGTGGCCGTCGCCCTCGTGGTGCTCGTCGAGAGCATCCGCTTCTGGGTGTCCGCTGGGGCGCCCGCCGTACACGACGAAGGAGAACCCGCATGATCGGCCTTGTGCTGGCGGCCGGCGCCGGACGGCGTCTGCGCCCCTACACCGACACCCTGCCCAAGGCGCTGGTGCCGGTGGGGCCCGCGGGCATAGAGGGCGAACCGACCGTGCTGGACCTCACCCTCGCGAACTTCGCCGAGGTCGGCCTGACCGAGGTCGCGATCATCGTCGGCTACCGCAAGGAGGCCGTGTACGAGCGCAAGGCGGCCCTGGAGCAGAAGTACGGCCTCAAGCTCACCCTCATCGACAACGACAAGGCCGAGGAGTGGAACAACGCCTACTCCCTGTGGTGCGGCCGTGACGCCCTCAAGGACGGCGTGATCCTCGCCAACGGCGACACCGTCCACCCGGTCTCCGTCGAGAAGACGCTGCTCGCGGCCCGCGGCGAAGGTAAGAAGATCATCCTCGCGCTGGACACCGTGAAGTCCCTCGCGGACGAGGAGATGAAGGTCGTCGTCGACCCCGAGCAGGGCATGACGAAGATCACCAAGCTGATGGACCCGGCCGAGGCGACCGGCGAGTACATCGGCGTCACCCTGATCGAGGGCGACGCCGCCCCCGAGCTGGCCGACGCGCTGAAGACGGTCTGGGAGACCGACCCGCAGCAGTTCTACGAGCACGGGTACCAGGAACTGGTCAACCGCGGCTTCCGGATCGACGTGGCGCCGATCGGCGACGTCAGCTGGGTCGAGATCGACAACCACGACGACCTCGCCAAGGGCCGGGAGATCGCGTGCCAGTACTGACCCGGCTGATTCCCTCGCCGGTCGTGGTGGACATCCGCGCGGGTGCCCTGGACGACCTGGCCGGTGTCCTCGCCGACGAGCGCATCTCGCAGTCCGGCCGGCTCGCCATCGCCGTCAGCGGCGGTTCGGGCGCCCGGCTGCGCGAGCGCGTCGCTCCCACGCTGCCCGGCGCCGCCTGGTTCGAGGTCGGCGGCGGCACCATCGACGACGCGGTCCGGCTGGCGAGCGACATCAAGGCCGGCCACTACGACGCGGTCGTGGGCCTCGGCGGCGGCAAGATCATCGACTGTGCGAAGTTCGCGGCGGCCCGTGTCGGCCTGCCGCTGGTCGCCGTCGCCACCAACCTCGCGCACGACGGTCTGTGCTCGCCCGTGGCGACTCTCGACAACGACGCGGGTCGTGGCTCGTACGGCGTGCCGAACCCGATCGCGGTGGTCATCGACCTCAACGTGATCCGTGAGGCCCCCGTCCGTTTCGTGCGCTCCGGCATCGGTGACGCCATCTCCAACATCTCCGCGGTCGCGGACTGGGAGCTGGCCAACCGTGTCAACGGCGAGAAGATCGACGGCCTCGCCGCCGCCATGGCCCGGCAGGCCGGGGAGGCGGTGCTCCGGCACCCGGGCGGCGTCGGTGACGACGGCTTCCTGCAGGTGCTGGCCGAGGCCCTGGTCCTCACCGGTATCGCCATGTCCGTGTCGGGCGACTCCCGCCCGTCCTCCGGCGCCTGCCACGAGATCAACCACGCCTTCGACCTGCTCTACCCGAAGCGCGCGGCCGCCCACGGCGAGCAGTGCGGCCTGGGCGCGGCCTTCGCGATGTACCTGCGCGGAGCGCACGAGGAGTCGGCGCACATGGCCGAGGTGCTGCGCCGCCACGGGCTTCCGGTGCTGCCGGAGGAGATCGGCTTCACCGTGGACGAGTTCGTGCGGGCGGTGGAGTTCGCCCCGGAGACCCGCCCCGGCCGCTACACGATCATCGAACACCTCGACCTCAAGACGAACCAGATCAAGGACATCTACGCCGACTATGTCAAGGCCATCGGTAGCTGAACTCCGTCCGGTCGTCCACCCCGCGGGGGTGAAGGACCGGCGCAGCGGTGAGCACTGGATGGGGCGCCTCTACATGCGCGAGGTGTCCCTGCGGGTCGACCGCTATCTGGTGGGCACCAGGGTCACGCCCAACCAGCTCACGTACCTGATGACCGTCTTCGGCGTGCTCGCGGCCCCGGCACTTCTCGTGCCGGGGATCTGGGGCGCCGTGCTCGGCGTGGTCTGCGTCCAGATGTATCTGCTGCTGGACTGCGTCGACGGCGAGATCGCGCGCTGGAAGAAGCAGTACTCGCTGAACGGCGTCTACCTGGACCGGGTCGGCGCCTATCTCACCGACGCCGCGGTGCTCACCGGCTTCGGCCTGCGCGCCGCCGACCTGTGGGGCGGGGGCCGTATCGACTGGCTGTGGGCCTTCCTCGGCACGCTCGCCGCGCTCGGCGCCATCCTCATCAAGGCCGAGACCGACCTGGTCGGCGTCGCCCGTCACCAGGCCGGCAAGCCGCCGGTGCAGGAGTCGGCGTCCGAGATGCGCTCCTCCGGCATGGCGCTGGCCCGCAAGGCCGCCGCCATGCTGAAGTTCCACCGGCTGATCCTCGGCATCGAGGCGTCGCTGCTCATCCTGGTCCTGGCGATCGCCGACCAGGTGCGCGGCGACCTGTTCTTCTCCCGGCTGGGGGTCGCGGTGCTGGCCGGCATCGCCCTGCTGCAGACCCTGCTGCACCTGGTGTCCATCCTCGCCTCCAGCAGGCTGAAGTGAGCACGGGCATGCGGGTCGGTGCCGTCATCATCACCATGGGCAACCGGCCCGAGGAGCTGCGGGCCCTGCTCGACTCGGTCGCCAAGCAGGACGGCGACCGGGTCGAGGTGGTCGTCGTCGGCAACGGCTCACCGGTCCCGGACGTGCCCGAGGGCGTGCGGACGATCGAGCTGCCGGAGAACCTCGGCATCCCCGGCGGCCGCAACGTCGGCACAGAGGCCTTCGGGCCCAGCGGCCGGGATGTCGACATATTGCTCTTCCTCGACGACGACGGGCTGCTCGCCCGCCACGACACCGCCGAGCTGTGCCGCGAGGCCTTCGCCGCGGACCCGGAGCTCGGCATCATCAGCTTCCGCATCGCCGACCCGGAGACCGGCGAGACCCAGCGCCGCCACGTGCCCCGGCTGCGTGCCTCGGATCCGATGCGCTCCTCGCGGGTCACCACCTTCCTGGGCGGCGCCAACGCCGTCCGCACCCGGGTGTTCGCCGAGGTCGGCGGGCTGCCGGACGAGTTCTTCTACGCCCATGAGGAGACCGACCTGGCCTGGCGGGCCCTCGACGCCGGCTGGATGATCGACTACCGGTCGGACATGGTGCTGTACCACCCGACGACCGCTCCCTCGCGGCACGCGGTCTACCACCGCATGGTCGCCCGCAACCGGGTGTGGCTGGCCCGCCGCAACCTCCCCGCGCCGCTGGTCCCCGTCTACCTCGGGGTCTGGATGCTGCTCACGCTGCTGCGCCGCCCCTCCCGCCCGGCCCTCAAGGCCTGGTTCGGAGGGTTCAGGGAGGGCTGGACCACTCCGTGCGGTCCCCGCCGTCCGATGCGCTGGCGCACGGTGTGGCGGCTGACCCGGCTGGGCCGGCCCCCGGTGATCTGAGAAGCTAGCTCTTACCCGAAGAGAGCAAGCTTCTTACCAGAGAGTCCGGATTTCCACTCGTGAGTCACACAACCCATGACGGCGGTGTCGCGGTGAACGCGATACCGCCGGTCGACGAGGGGCTGACGGCGGCGCAGCTCGCCGCCAAGTACGGGCTCGCCGTGAGCGGCGCCCGTCCCTCGCTGCCCAGTTACGTCCGCCAGCTGTGGGGCCGGCGCCACTTCATCCTCGCCTTCTCCCAGGCGAAGCTGACGGCGCAGTACAGCCAGGCCAAGCTGGGCCAGCTGTGGCAGGTGGCGACGCCGCTGCTGAACGCGGGGGTGTACTACTTCATCTTCGGCGTGATCCTGCACGCGAGCCGCGGCCTGTCCCAGGACGTGTACATCCCGTTCCTGGTCACGGGCGTGTTCGTGTTCACCTTCACGCAGAGCTCGGTCATGTCGGGTGTCCGGGCGATCTCCGGCAACCTGGGCCTGGTGCGCGCCCTGCACTTCCCGCGCGCCTCGCTGCCCATCTCCTTCTCGCTGCAACAGCTCCAGCAGCTGTTGTTCTCGATGATCGTCATGTTCGTCGTGGCGATGGGCTTCGGCAGCTACCCGAGCCTCGGCTGGCTGCTGATCGTGCCGGTCCTGCTGCTGCAGTTCCTGTTCAACACCGGGCTCGCGCTGATCGTGGCCCGCATGGGTGCCAAGACGCCCGACCTCGCCCAGCTGATGCCGTTCGTCCTGCGCACCTGGATGTACACCTCGGGCGTCATGTTCTCCATCAACAAGATGATGGAGGGCCGCTCGGAGATCGCGGTCCGGCTGCTCCAGGTCAACCCGGCCGCGGTCTACATGGACCTGATGCGCTACGCACTGATCGACGGCTACGGCGCCTCGAACCTGCCGCCGCACGTGTGGGCCATCGCGCTGTTCTGGGCCGTGGCCGTCTTCGCCGGCGGGTTCGTGTACTTCTGGAAGGCGGAGGAGAGGTACGGCCGTGGCTGAGCAGAACGACGGGGCCCGCGAGGACCGCCGCCCCACGGTCATCGCCGACGACCTGCACATCGTCTACCGCGTCAACGGCGCCAGGACCGGCAAGGGCAGCGCGACCGCCGCCCTCAGCCGGATGCTGAGGCGAGGCTCCGACGACGCGGCGCGCGGGGTGCGCAAGGTGCACGCCGTGCGCGGTGTGTCCTTCGTGGCCTACCGCGGCGAGGCCATCGGGCTGATCGGCTCCAACGGCTCGGGCAAGTCCACGCTGCTGCGTGCCATCGCCGGCCTGCTGCCCGCGGAGCGGGGCAAGGTCTACACCGACGGCCAGCCCTCGCTGCTCGGCGTCAACGCGGCCCTGATGAACGACCTGACCGGTGAGCGGAACGTGATCCTGGGCGGTCTCGCCATGGGTATGTCCCGGGAGCAGATCAAGGAGCGCTACCAGGAGATCGTCGACTTCTCCGGGATCAACGAGAAGGGCGACTTCATCACCCTGCCGATGCGCACGTACTCCTCGGGCATGGCCGCCCGGCTGCGCTTCTCCATCGCAGCCGCCAAGGACCACGACGTCCTCATGATCGACGAGGCGCTCGCCACCGGTGACCGCAAGTTCCAGAAGCGCTCCGAGGAACGCATCCGGGAACTGCGCAAGGAGGCCGGGACGGTGTTCCTGGTCAGTCACAACAACAAGTCCATCCGTGACACCTGCGACCGCGTCCTGTGGCTGGAGCGCGGTGAACTGCGCATGGACGGACCGACCGAAGAGGTCTTGAAGGAGTACGAGAAGTTCACGGGCAAGTAGCCCGTTTCGGCCAGGGCCCCGCCGGAAGCCGTCCGGCGGGGCCAGGCGTCCGCAAAGGAACCGTCAACTCCGTTTGGAGTGAGGAATCTTGACGCCAATCGGTGTGTTGTTGTGATGTGCAGGACACCCCGACGAACCTCGCTGCGTTGTACAACGTAAGCTGTACCGGTGCCGGAAAGCGGCAAGTGGGGCCATAATGCGCGACACCCCGCGCCAGGGCGACGCCGCCGATTGCCGGGCGGCGTGTCCGAAATACTGTGTATTGGGTCGGCAGTGTAGAACGGGAGATGTGACGGCAATGGCTACGGAAACTCCCCAGCTCAACGCAGCATGTGCCGTCCCCGCGCCGGGCAGCGCCCGATGACGGCCACCGGGACGGCGTCGGACCCGGAACGCGCCACCCTCGACAAGGCCACGAGCGAGAACTTCCCCGTGGCCCCCTTCTTCCTGCCCAGGGCCTGGCGCGACGACCTCATGGCCGTGTACGGCTTCGCCCGCCTCGTCGACGACATCGGCGACGGCGACCTCGCCCCCGGCGGCGCCGACGCCCGTCTCCTCGGCGTGTCGGCCGCCGAGGCCGAGGACCGGCTGGTCCTCCTCGACGCCTTCGAGACCGACCTGCGCCGCGTGTTCGACGGCACCCCGCGCCATCCGCTGCTGCGCCGGCTGCAGCCCACCGTCCGCCGTCGTGCCCTCACCCCCGAGCCCTTCCTCGGCCTGATCGCCGCCAACCGCCAGGACCAGCTCGTCGCCCGCTACGAGACCTACGACGACCTCCTCGCCTACTGCGAACTGTCCGCCAACCCCGTCGGCCGCCTGGTCCTCGCCGTCACCGGCACCTCCACCCCCGAGCGGATCCGGCTCTCCGACGCGATCTGCACCGCGCTGCAGATCGTGGAGCACCTCCAGGACGTCGCCGAGGACCTCGGCCGTGACCGGATCTACCTCCCGGCCACGGACATGAAGCGGTTTCACGTCCAGGAAACGGATCTTGGCGCAAAAATCGCGAGCGCATCGGTGCGCGCCCTGGTTGCATACGAGGCACAACGCGCCCGCGATCTGTTGAATGAAGGCGCCCCCCTGGTGGGTAGCGTCCACGGCAGGCTGAGGCTGCTGCTCGCGGGGTTCGTGGCGGGGGGAAGGGCGGCGATCCGGGCGATCGCCGCCGCTGAATACGACGTCCTTCCCGGCCCGCCCAAGCCCCGCAAGCTCCAGTTGCTGCGTGAGGCGGGCGCGATCCTGCGAGGAGAGGGGTGATCCGGACCGTGGATTCTCCGTCGCACGTGTCCGCACCGGTACTCGCCGCCTACAGCTACTGCGAGACCGTCACCGGGCAGCAGGCACGCAACTTCGCCTATGGCATCCGCTTGCTGCCCACGCCCAAGCGCCGCGCCATGTCGGCGCTGTACGCGTTCTCCCGGCGCGTGGACGACATCGGCGACGGCGACCTGGCCGACGAGGTCAAGCTGAAGCGGCTCGAGGACACCAGGGCGCTGCTCGCCCGGGTCCGCGAGGACCAGGTCGAGGAGGACGACACCGATCCGGTCGCCGTGGCCCTCGCCCATGCCGCGCGCGCCTTCCCGATCCCGCTCGGCGGCCTCGACGAGCTGATCGACGGCGTCCAGATGGACGTGCGCGGCGAGACCTACGAGACCTGGGACGACCTGAAGGTCTACTGCCGGTGTGTCGCCGGTGCCATCGGCCGCCTCTCGCTCGGCGTGTTCGGCACAGAACCGGGGGCGCGCGGCGCCGAGCGCGCGTCCGAGTACGCGGACACGCTCGGCCTCGCCCTGCAGCTCACCAACATCCTCAGAGACGTCCGCGAGGACGCGGCCGGCGGCCGTACCTATCTGCCCGCCGACGACCTCGCCAAGTTCGGCTGCTCGGCCGGGTTCGACGGGCCGACGCCACCGGAGGGTTCCGACTTCGCGGGCCTCGTGCACTTCGAAGTGCGACGGGCCCGCGCCCTTTTCGCCGAGGGCTACCGGCTGCTCCCCATGCTCGACCGGCGCAGCGGCGCCTGCGTGGCCGCCATGGCCGGCATCTACCGGCGGCTGCTGGACCGCATCGAGCGCGACCCGGAGGCCGTGCTGCGCGGCCGGGTCTCGCTGCCCGGACGCGAGAAGGCCTACGTCGCCGTACGCGGTCTGTCCGGTCTGGACGCCCGGCATGTGACCCGCCATGTCTCCCCGCGTTCCGTCAGGAGGCGCCCCTGATGGATCTCACCGAACCAGGAGACGTGCGACAGGCAACCCTGGGCAGCGGCGTGGCGTCCCTGACTGCGACGGCGGAGCGTGCACCGTTCAACCTGCACGCTCGGCACGTAGGGAAGGACGCACCATGAGCGACGGCTCACGCTCCGCACGGGCGCACGGCACCGCGGGCGAAGAGGGCGCGGCAGGCCGCCGTGCCGTCGTGGTCGGCGGTGGGCTCGCCGGGATCACCGCGGCCCTCGCGCTCGCCGACGCCGGCGTCCGCGTCACCCTGCTCGAAGGCAGACCCAGGCTGGGTGGTCTCGCCTTCTCCTTCCAGCGCGGCGACCTGACCGTCGACAACGGCCAGCATGTGTACCTGCGCTGCTGCACCGCCTACCGCTGGTTCCTGGAGAGGATCCAGGGCGCGGCGCTGGCACCGCTGCAGGACCGCCTGGACGTGCCCGTCGTCGACGTCGCCAAGCCCGAGGGCAGGCGGCTCGGCCGGCTGCGGCGCGACCCGCTGCCCGTCCCCCTCCACCTGGGGCGCAGCCTGGCCACCTATCCGCACCTCTCGCTCGCCGAGCGCGCCGCGGTCGGGCGGGCCGCGCTCGCGCTGAAGGGGCTCGACCTCGCCGATCCGGCCCTGGACACCCAGGACTTCGGCAGCTGGCTGGCCGCGCACGGCCAGTCGGCGCGCGCCGTCGAGGCCCTGTGGGACCTGGTCGGGGTCGCCACCCTCAACGCGGTCGCGGGCGACGCCTCGCTGGGGCTCGCCGCGATGGTGTTCAAGACCGGTCTGCTGTCCGACCCGGGCGCGGCCGACATCGGCTGGGCCCACGTCCCGCTGGGCGAACTGCACGACCGGCTGGCCCGCAAGGCGCTCGACTCCGCGGGCGTCCGTACCGAGGTCCGTACACGCGTCACCTCCGTCTCTACCAACGAAAACGGCACGTGGAGCGTTCAGGTTCCCGGCGAGAACCTGGAAACCGACGCCGTCGTCCTCGCCGTACCCCAGCGCGAGGCCCACGACCTGCTGCCGCCCGGCGCCCTCGACGCGCCCGAGCAGCTGCTGGACATCGGCACCGCGCCGATCCTCAACGTCCATGTCGTCTACGACCGCAAGGTGCTCGCGCGCCCCTTCTTCGCGGCCCTCGGCACCCCCGTGCAGTGGGTCTTCGACCGCACGGAGGCGTCCGGGCTGACCGAGGGTCAGTACCTGGCGCTGTCCCAGTCGGCCGCACAGGGGGAGATCGACCTGCCCGTGGCCGAGCTGCGCGAGCGCTATCTCCCCGAGCTGGAATGGCTGATCCCGGGTACCCGCGGCGCCGTGGTGAAGGACTTCTTCGTGACCCGGGAGCGCACGGCCACGTTCGCCCCCGCCCCCGGCGTCGGGCGGCTGCGGCCCGGCGCCCGCACCAAGGCCCCCGGCCTGTACCTGGCCGGAGCGTGGACCGCCACCGGGTGGCCCGCAACCATGGAGAGTGCGGTTCGCAGTGGAGTGAGCGCGGCCGATGCCGCCCTCAGCGCCCTGGGCCGGCCCCGCCCCCGCCACCTCTTCGAGTTCGAGGAGGCGGCGTGACGCCCGATCAGGAGCCCGCGGCAGGCCCCCGCACCCCCGGTACCGCAACAAGAGGAGAGACTGTGCCCACTGTGCCCCCGGCCTCGACGCCCGCCCCACGGGCCGCGGTGGATGTGACCGCGCTGCTGGAGCGGGGCCGGACCCTGGCCACTCCGGTCCTGCGTGCGGCCGTCGACCGGCTGGCGTCTCCCATGGACACCGTCGCCGCGTACCACTTCGGCTGGATCGACGCCGCCGGCAACCCGGCCGACGGCGACGGCGGCAAGGCCGTGCGTCCCGCGCTCGCCGTGCTCTCCGCCGAGGTCACCGGCGCCGCGCCCGAGGTGGGCATCCCCGGCGCCGTCGCCGTCGAACTCGTCCACAACTTCTCGCTGCTGCACGACGACCTGATGGACGGTGACGAGCAGCGCCGGCACCGCGACACCGTCTGGAAGGTGCACGGCCCCGCCCAGGCGATCCTGGTCGGTGACGCCCTGTTCGCCCTCGCCAACGAGATCCTGCTGGAGCTCGGGACCGTGGAGGCGGGCCGCGCCACCCGCCGGCTCACCACCGCCACCCGCGCCCTGATCGACGGCCAGGCGCAGGACATCTCCTACGAGCACCGCGACCGGGTCACCGTCGAGGAGTGCCTGGAGATGGAGGGCAACAAGACCGGCGCGCTGCTCGCCGCCTCCAGCTCCATCGGCGCGGTCCTCGGCGGCGCCGACGACGCCACCGCCGACGCGCTGGAACGGTACGGCTACCACCTCGGCCTCGCCTTCCAGGCCGTCGACGACCTCCTCGGCATCTGGGGCGACCCCGAGGCCACCGGCAAGCAGACCTGGAGCGACCTGCGCCAGCGCAAGAAGTCCCTGCCGGTCGTCGCCGCGCTCGCGGCCGGCGGCCCCGCCTCCGAGCAGCTCGGCGAGATCCTCGCCGCGGACGCCAAGAGCAGCGACTTCGAGAACTTCTCGGAGGAGGAGTTCGCGGCCCGCGCGGCCCTCATCGAGCAGGCCGGCGGCCGCGACTGGACGGCCGAGGAAGCGCGCCGTCAGCACACCATCGCCATCGAGGCCCTCGACGCCGTCGACATGCCCGGCCGGGTGCGCGAGGCCTTCACGGCGCTCGCCGACTTCGTCGTCGTACGAAAGAGATGATCACTATCGGCCGAACACGCCTCGCGTAGTCGCCGGCCGGTGTCCGAGGATCGACTCGAGGACACCGGCCGACGGCGGACCCACAGCAGCACGACTCGCACGACTGCACGAAGGGGAAGCCATGACAGCGACGACCGACGGAAGCACCGGGGCGACTGTGCCGTCCCGCGCTGCCGCGGCCAGCGAAACCACCGCCATCACCACCCCCGAGGCGGCCGGGGTACAAGAAGCCGCCGCACGCGCCGCCCGGCGCGCCACCGACTTCCTGCTCGCGCGGCAGGACGCCCAGGGCTGGTGGAAGGGCGACCTGGAGACCAACGTCACCATGGACGCCGAGGACCTGCTGCTCCGCCAGTTCCTCGGGATCCGCGACGAGCGGACCACCCAGGCAGCCGCGAAGTTCATCCGCGGCGAGCAGCGCGAGGACGGCACCTGGGCCACCTTCTACGGCGGGCCCGGTGAACTGTCCACCACCGTCGAGGCCTACGTCGCCCTGCGCCTGGCCGGCGACGCGCCCGACGAGGCGCACATGGCGAAGGCCTCCGCCTGGATCCGCGAGCGCGGCGGTATCGCCGCCTCCCGGGTGTTCACCCGGATCTGGCTCGCCCTGTTCGGCTGGTGGAAGTGGGAGGACCTGCCGGAACTGCCTCCCGAGCTGATCTACTTCCCCACCTGGTTCCCGCTCAACATCTACGACTTCGGCTGCTGGGCCCGGCAGACGATCGTGCCGCTGACCATCGTCTCGGCCAAGCGCCCCGTGCGCCCGGCCCCGTTCGCGCTGGACGAGCTGCACACCGACCCGGCGAACCCCAACCCGCCGCAGCCGCTCGCCCCGGTGGCCAGCTGGGACGGGCTCTTCCAGCGGCTCGACAAGGTGGTCCGCGGCTACCGCAGGGTCGCCGTGCGCAGACTCCGCAGGGCCGCGATGAACTCCGCGGCCCGCTGGATCATCGAGCGGCAGGAGAACGACGGCTGCTGGGGCGGCATCCAGCCCCCGGCCGTGTACTCGGTCATCGCCCTGCATCTGCTGGGCTACGACCTCCAGCATCCGGTGATCCGCGAGGGACTCGCCTCGCTGGACCGTTTCGCCGTCTGGCGCGAGGACGGCGCCCGGATGATCGAGGCCTGCCAGTCCCCCGTGTGGGACACCTGCCTCGCGACCATCGCGCTCGTCGACGCGGGACTGCCCGCCGACCATCCGCAGCTGGTCAAGGCGGCCGACTGGATGCTGGGCGAGGAGATCGTCCGGCCCGGCGACTGGGCCGTACGGCGTCCCCAACTTCCGCCGGGCGGCTGGGCGTTCGAGTTCCACAACGACAACTACCCCGACATCGACGACACCGCCGAGGTCTCCCTCGCCCTGCGCCGGGTCCGGCACCACGACCCCGAGCGCGTGGACCGGGCGATCGGGCGCGCGGTGCGCTGGAACCTCGGGATGCAGTCGAAGAACGGCGCGTGGGGCGCCTTCGACGCCGACAACACCAGCCCGTTCCCGAACCGGCTGCCCTTCTGCGACTTCGGCGAGGTCATCGACCCGCCGTCGGCCGACGTCACCGCGCACGTCGTGGAGATGCTCGCCGCCGAGGGGCTCGCCCACGACCCGCGCACCCGGCGCGGCATCGACTGGCTGCTCGCCGAACAGGAGCCGGACGGCTCGTGGTTCGGCCGCTGGGGCGTCAACTACGTCTACGGCACGGGCTCGGTGGTGCCCGCGCTGACCGCGGCCGGGCTGCCCGCCTCGCACCCGGCGATCCGGCGCGCCGTGGCCTGGCTGGAGAGCGTGCAGAACGACGACGGCGGCTGGGGCGAGGACCTGCGCTCCTACAAGTACGTGAAGGAGTGGAGCGGCCGCGGCGCCTCCACGGCCTCCCAGACCGCGTGGGCACTGATGGCGCTGCTCGCCGCGGGGGAGAAGGACTCCAAGGCCGTCGAGCGCGGCATCCAGTGGCTGGCGGACACCCAGCGGGAGGACGGCACCTGGGACGAGCCGTACTTCACCGGCACCGGCTTCCCCTGGGACTTCTCCATCAACTACCACCTGTACCGGCAGGTCTTCCCGCTCACCGCGCTCGGCCGGTACCTGCACGGCGACCCCTTCGAGCGCGGCCTCCTCGCCCGGAAACCGCTGCCCGAGGTGAAGGGGAGCTGACCTTGACCACCCAGCCCGCCCCGCCCCCGCTGCTGATCGCCTGCGCGCTCGGCATCGAGCACCTCGCCCTGCGCACCGGGGACAGGGGCGGGGCGGACGGGCCGGTCAGCTTCCTCCGTACGGGCATGGGCCCCCGTGCGGCGGAACGCTCCCTCACCCGGCAGCTCGCGGAACCGCCGCTGGCCGACGCGGCCGTACTGGCCACCGGATTCTGCGCCGGGCTCGCTCCCGGCATGCACCCCGGCGACCTGGTCGTCGCCGAGGAGACCCGTGACCCGCGCGGCGCCGTCGCCTGCGTGGGCACCGAACTGCTCGTCAAGGAACTCGTGCGCATCCTGCCCGGACGCACGGTCCACACCGGCCCGCTCACCGGCTCCGACCATGTCGTGCGCGGCCACGAGCGGTCCGACCTGCTCGCGACCGGCGCGATCGCGGTCGACATGGAGTCGGCGGCCACGCTCCTCACGGCCGTGCGCGGCCGTGAGCGCCCGGTCGCGGCCGTACGGGTGGTCGTGGACGCTCCCGAACATGAACTCGTCCGGATCGGCACGGTACGCGGTGGAATATCGGCCTTCCGTGTTCTTCGTTCCGTTCTTCCCGCATTTTTCGAATGGCACCGTTCTTTGCTGCTCCCCCGGAGGTGAGCCAGATGGCCATGCCGTTGCGTCAGACCGTCAAGGTCGCTACATACCTGCTCGAACAGAAGCTCAGGAAGAGGGACAAGTTCGCCCTTCTGGTCGAGTTGGAACCGCTGTTCGCGTGCAACCTCAAGTGCGAGGGCTGCGGCAAGATCCAGCATCCGGCGGGCGTCCTCAAGCAGCGCATGCCCGTCGCCCAGGCCGTGGGCGCGGTGCTGGAGTCCGGTGCGCCGATGGTGTCCATCGCCGGCGGTGAGCCACTGATGCACCCTCAGATCGACGAGATCGTACGCCAGTTGGTGGCAAGGAAGAAGTTCGTGTTCCTGTGCACGAACGCCCTTCTCATGCGCAAGAAGATGGACAAGTTCAAGCCCTCGCCGTACTTCGCGTGGGCCGTGCACATCGACGGGCTGCGCGAGCGGCACGACGCCTCGGTGGCGAAGGAGGGCACCTTCGACGAGGCGGTGGAGGCCATCAAGGAGGCCAAGCGGCGCGGCTTCCGGGTGACCACCAATTCCACCTTCTTCAACACCGACACCCCGCAGACCGTCATCGAGGTGCTGAACTACCTCAACGACGACCTGAAGGTGGACGAGATGATGCTCTCGCCCGCCTACGCCTACGAGAAGGCCCCCGACCAGGAGCACTTCCTCGGTGTGCAGCAGACCCGCGAGCTGTTCAAGAAGGCCTTCGCGGGCGGCAACCGCAAGAAGTGGCGGCTCAACCAGAGCCCGCTCTTCCTCGACTTCCTCGAGGGCAAGGTCGACTTCCCCTGCACGGCCTGGGCGATCCCGAGCTACTCCCTCTTCGGCTGGCAGCGCCCCTGCTATCTGATGAGCGACGGATACGTGTCCACGTACCGCGAACTCGTCGAGGAGACCGACTGGGACAAGTACGGCCGCGGCAAGGACCCGCGCTGCGCCAACTGCATGGCGCACTGCGGCTACGAGCCGACCGCCGTACTCGCCACGATGGGCTCCCTGAAGGAGTCCCTGCGCGCCGCGCGCGAGACGATGACGAGCGGAAAGCAGGGCTGACGCGATGACCGCCGTCCCCTTGGGCGTTCCCGAGGTACCGGCCCGGCCGGTCGCACCGCGGCGGCAGTCGCGGCAGATCCACGTCGGGCCGGTGGCGGTCGGGGGCGGAGCCCCGGTGTCGGTGCAGTCGATGACGACGACCCGTACGTCGGACATCGGCGCCACCCTGCAGCAGATCGCGGAACTCACCGCGTCCGGCTGCCAGATCGTCCGCGTCGCCTGCCCCACGCAGGACGACGCGGACGCCCTCGCCACCATCGCCCGCAAGTCACAGATCCCGGTGATCGCGGACATCCACTTCCAGCCGAAGTACGTCTTCGCGGCCATCGAGGCCGGCTGTGCGGCGGTCCGGGTGAATCCCGGCAACATCAAGAAGTTCGACGACCAGGTGAAGCAGATCGCGCGCGCCGCCAAGGACCACGGCACGCCGATCCGGATCGGCGTCAACGCCGGTTCGCTGGACCGGCGGCTGCTGCAGAAGTACGGCAGGGCCACTCCGGAGGCACTGGTCGAGAGCGCGCTGTGGGAGGCGTCGCTCTTCGAGGAGCACGACTTCCGGGACATCAAGATCTCCGTCAAGCACAACGACCCGGTCGTGATGATCGAGGCCTACCGGCAGCTCGCCGAGGCTTGCGACTACCCGCTGCACCTGGGGGTCACCGAGGCCGGCCCGGCGTTCCAGGGCACGATCAAGTCGGCGGTGGCCTTCGGCGCGCTGCTCTCGCAGGGCATCGGCGACACCATCCGCGTGTCCCTCTCCGCCCCGCCCGCCGAGGAGGTCAAGGTCGGCATCCAGATCCTCCAGTCGCTGGGCCTGCGGCAGCGGCGCCTGGAGATCGTCTCCTGTCCGTCCTGCGGCCGCGCCCAGGTGGACGTGTACAAGCTCGCGGAGGAGGTCACGGCGGGCCTGGACGGCATGGAAGTGCCGCTCAGGGTCGCGGTGATGGGGTGTGTGGTGAACGGTCCCGGCGAGGCCCGTGAGGCCGACCTCGGAGTTGCCTCGGGCAACGGAAAGGGGCAGATCTTCGTCAAGGGCGAGGTCATCAAGACCGTCCCCGAGTCGAAGATCGTGGAGACCCTCATCGAGGAGGCCATGAAGCTCGCCGAGCGGACGAGCCCCGCAGACGAATGAGTTGAGCACAGCACGGCACGGACCGAGAGGGGGCCCAGCGTGACCATTCTGGAGACCATCCGGACACCACGCGACCTGAAGGCGCTGTCCGAGGCGGAACTCGGCGAACTGTCCGACGAAATACGCGAGTTCCTGGTGCAGGCGGTATCGAGGACCGGCGGTCACCTCGGGCCCAATCTGGGGGTGGTGGAACTGACCATCGCGCTGCACCGGGTCTTCGAGTCGCCGGTCGACCGCATCCTGTGGGACACCGGTCACCAGTCCTACGTCCACAAACTGCTGACAGGTCGGCAGGACTTCTCCAAGCTGCGCGGCAAGGGCGGCCTGTCCGGCTACCCCTCGCGCGAGGAGTCCGAGCACGACGTCATCGAGAACAGCCACGCCTCCACCGCGCTCGGCTGGGCCGACGGCCTCGCCAAGGCCAACCAGGTGCAGGGGGAGAAGGGCCATGTGGTCGCCGTCATCGGCGACGGCGCGCTGACCGGCGGCATGGCCTGGGAGGCGCTGAACAACATCGCGGCCGCCAAGGACCGCCCGCTGATCATCGTCGTCAACGACAACGAACGCTCCTACGCCCCGACCATCGGCGGCCTCGCCAACCACCTGGCCACCCTGCGCACCACCGACAGCTACGAGAAGGTCCTCGCCTGGGGCAAGGACGTACTGCTGCGCACCCCGATCGTCGGGAACACCATCTACGAGTCCCTGCACGGCGCGAAGAAGGGCTTCAAGGACGCCTTCGCCCCGCAGGGCATGTTCGAGGACCTGGGCCTGAAGTACGTCGGCCCGATCGACGGCCACGACGTCAAGGCCGTCGAGTCGGCGCTGCGCCGGGCGAAACGCTTCCACGGCCCGGTCCTGGTCCACTGCCTCACCGTCAAGGGCCGTGGCTACGAGCCCGCCCTCGCCCACGAGGAGGACCACTTCCACACGGTCGGCGTGATGGACCCGCTGACCTGCGAGCCGCTCGCGCCCTCGGGCGGCCCCTCCTGGACCTCGGTGTTCGGTGACGAGATCGTGCGGATCGGCGAGGAGCGCGATGACGTCGTGGCGATCACGGCGGCCATGCTGCACCCGGTGGGCCTCGGCAAGTTCGCCGAGCGCTTCCCCGACCGCGTGTGGGACGTGGGCATCGCCGAGCAGCACGCGGCCGTCTCCGCCGCCGGCCTCGCCACCGGCGGGCTGCACCCGGTCGTCGCCGTCTACGCCACCTTCCTCAACCGCGCCTTCGACCAGCTGCTCATGGACGTCGCCCTGCACCGCTGCGGGGTCACCTTCGTCCTGGACCGGGCCGGCGTCACCGGCGTCGACGGGGCCTCCCACAACGGCATGTGGGACATGTCGGTCCTCCAGGTCGTCCCCGGTCTCAGGATCGCCGCCCCGCGCGACGCCGGCCAGCTGCGCGCCCAGCTGCGCGAGGCCGTCGCCGTGGACGACGCGCCCACCCTGGTCCGCTTCCCGAAGGAGTCCGTCGGCCCGGACATCCCCGCGGTCGACCGGGTCGGCGGCATGGACGTCCTGCACCGCGCCGAACGCCCCGAGGTGCTGCTGGTCGCCGTAGGCGTCATGGCCCCGGTGTGCCTGCAGGCCGCCGACCTGCTCCAGGCACGCGGCATCAACTGCACGGTGGTGGACCCCCGTTGGGTCAAGCCCGTCGACCCCTCGCTGCCGGGCCTCGCCGCCGAGCACCGGCTGGTGGCCGTGGTGGAGGACAACAGCCGTTCGGCCGGCGTCGGTTCTGCCGTGGCGCTGGCCCTCGGCGACGCCGACGTGGACGTGCCGGTACGGCGGTTCGGCATCCCGGAGCAGTTCCTCGCGCACGCCAAGCGCGGTGAGGTGCTGGCCGACATCGGTCTCACGCCCGTCGAGATCGCCGGGCGGATCAGTGCGAGCCTGGCCGTCAGGGACGCGGGCGGCACAGCCAAGGAGAATGAATGAGGACGGAGTTCGACCTCGGAGCCCTGCTCGCCGAGCGCGGAGCGGAACGCTACGAGCTGCACACCAGGTACCTCAATCCGCAGCTCCCGCGCATGCTGCACACCATCGGCTTCGACAAGGTCTACGAGCGGGCCGAGGGCGCCCACTTCTTCGACGCCGACGGCAACGACTACCTGGACATGCTCGCCGGCTTCGGGGTGATGGGCCTCGGCCGCCACCACCCGGTCGTCCGCAAGGCGCTGCACGACGTGCTCGACCTGGACCTCGCCGACCTCACCCGCTTCGACTGCCAGCCGCTGCCCGGCCTGCTCGCCGAACGGCTCCTCACCCACAGCCCGCACCTGGACCGGGTGTTCTTCGGCAACAGCGGCACGGAGGCCGTCGAGACGGCGCTGAAGTTCGCCCGCTACGCCACCGGCAAGCCCCGCGTCCTGTACTGCGAACACGCCTTCCACGGCCTGACCACCGGCTCCCTGTCGGTCAACGGCGAGAGCGGCTTCCGGGACGGCTTCGCCCCGCTGCTGCCCGACACCGCCGTGCCCCTCGGTGATCTCGACGCCCTGGCACGGGAGTTGCTGAAGGGCGACGTGGCCGCGCTGATCGTGGAGCCGATCCAGGGCAAGGGGGTGCACGAGGCCCCGCCCGGCTACCTGCGCGCCGCCCAGGAACTGCTGCGCAAGCACAAGGCGCTGCTGATCGCCGACGAGGTGCAGACGGGCCTCGGCCGCACCGGCGACTTCTACGCCTACCAGCACGAGGAAGGCGTCGAACCGGACCTGGTGTGCGTGGCCAAGGCGCTGTCCGGCGGATACGTCCCGGTCGGGGCCACCCTCGGCAAGGACTGGATCTTCAAGAAGGTCTACTCGTCCATGGACCGGGTCCTGGTCCACTCGGCGAGTTTCGGGTCCAACGCCCAGGCGATGGCGTGCGGCCTCGCCGTGCTGGCGGTCATGGAGAACGAGCAGATCGTCGCGGGCGTGCGCCGGACCGGCGAGCTGCTGAAGTCCCGGCTGACCGCGCTGACCGGAAAGTACGAGCTGCTCGCCGAT
This sequence comes from Streptomyces puniciscabiei, assembly GCF_006715785.1. NCBI lineage: Bacteria > Bacillati > Actinomycetota > Actinomycetes > Kitasatosporales > Streptomycetaceae > Streptomyces > Streptomyces puniciscabiei. Next base: position 301,517 of record NZ_VFNX01000003.1, on the reverse strand, counting down.
GTCCGCGGCCGGGGCCTGATGATCGGCATCGAGTTCGGCCGGCCCTCCTCGCTGAAGCTGCGCAGCCGCTGGGCCATGCTCCAGGCCGCCCGCAAGGGACTGTTCGCCCAGATGGTGGTCGTACCGCTGCTGCAGCGGCACCGGATCCTCACCCAGGTCTCCGGCGACCACCTGGAGGTGATCAAGCTGATCCCGCCGCTGGTCCTCGACGAGGCGGACGTGGAGCGGTTCGTGGACGCGTTCACGGCCGTCATGGACGACGCACACAGCGGCGGCGGCCTGATGTGGGACTTCGGCAAGACCCTGATCAAACAGGCGGTGGCCAACCGCTGACACGACAGCGCTTACGGCCCGACCTCGTACCGCGGCGGCTTGACGTCCTTGACGCATCCGGTGTCCGGCGCGGCCGGATGGTCGAAGAAGGAGCGGGTGATCGCCTGCGCGCACGGCGACGCGGCGAACGTCACATGGGCGGTGTACGGGACCATGACGACGGTGGCCCGGCTCAGCGTCCGGGCGACGTACGGCCCGTTGCCGGCGCCCGTCTGGGAGTCGAAGCCGCCGGAGAGGGCCAGGACGGGGATGTCGCTGCGCGTGACGTCCCGGACCGAGCGCGGCGCCGCGGGGACGTTCCAGACGGCGCAGTCCGGGCGGAGGAAGGTGAGTTGCGGGGCCTGGGCCAGCACCGAGGCGGGGAACGAGGGGAACGCGGCCCGGCCGCCCCGGATCGCCTCGGCCCGGGTCTCGTACGGCACCCATTCGCCGCAGAAGACGCCGTACGCGAGCCCGTGGGGCACCCGTCCGACGGCCTGGGGGCTGAGCCTGCCGCCCGCCCACTGCCCGGCGATCCGCTGCGGCCTGCCGTGCGCCGGCTCGTCGAGCGAGCGCGGCACCCCGGCCGCCACATGGGTGGCGGGGGTCAGCCAGTTCACCAGCGCCCCACCGTCCAGGACGACCTTCACCGCGCCGGGCGGCCGGGCACCTCGACGGTCGTGGTGACCGGACGGGCCTCGAGCTCATGGACGAGGCGGTCGAAGGTGGCCGGCAGGCGCGGATAGCGGTGCTCGCACGCGGGCTGCGCGGCGCAGGCCCGGAACAGACCGTCGAAGCCCTGCCGGGCGCTGCCCCAGGTCAGGGCCGAGCCCGCCCTCGACGGCGGCAGGATGCCGTCGATGCCGACCGACCGGACTCCCTCGGGGTGCTACGCGCTGCGATCGATCCCGTCGGCCGTCAGACGGTCGCGGCACTCCTTCACCGCGGTCAGCAGGAGCCGCCGCGTCGAGGGGGCGTCGTACCGGAGCCCCACGGCCGCCGCGGAGAACCGGTCCAGCTCCGGGCAGGCGAGATGCGGCTGGGCGTGCAGATTCCCGCGCTGGGCCATGACGATCGGCCCCCGGTCCCGGTTCAGGCCGGCGTCGACGAGAAAGGGGATGTCGTCGAACGCGTCGCCACCGGAACCGCCGGACATGAACACCACGCGGTCCGCGGCGGGCCTGTCCGACGTGGCCGGAATGACC
>NZ_VFNX01000002.1:900000-1046365 GCF_006715785.1 Streptomyces puniciscabiei | reverse complement strand
GGTCTACTGCCAGACGTAGGCCAGGAGCGCGGTCGCCCGTCCGGGCAGGTCGTCCCCCTCCAGGGTGGCGGGGAGCGGGCCCCGGAGCGACACGCGGAGGTCGGCCCGTGCCTCCCCGGCCCCGGCCGCCCGCACCCGGGCAGGTGCGCGCGCAGCCAGGCCTCCTCGCCCGGATGTGCGCCGGTTCCCGAGTGCAGCAGTTTCAGGCTCGCGAAGGTCTCGGCGAACGGCGAGAGCACGAACCGGCTGCGGGCGAGGGTGTCGGTGTCGATCTGCCACAGGCCCATGCCTACGACCTTTCGCCTGTCGCCGAAACAGTGAACACGACCCCGCGCTGTTCCGAGACTTCGACGCATGCGCAGCTACCGCTCTCTGTTCCGCACCCCGGAGTTCGCCTCGTTCCTGTTCTCCTTCGCCGCCTTCGCGGCGGCCCAGACGATCGGCGGCCTGGCCCTGGGCACGCTGGTCTTCCGGGCCACCGGCTCCCCGCTGCTGTCGGCGGTGAGCATGTTCGGCCCGCAGCTGGCGCAGTTGCTGGGCGCCGCGTTGCTGCTCTCGGCCGCCGACCGGCTGCCGCCGCGCGCGATCCTGTCCGGCCTCGCCCTCGCCTTCGCGGCCGCAACGGTGGTGCTGGCGCTGCCCGGCCTGCCGGTCCGGGCGGTCTTCGCCGTCGTCCTGGCGCAGGGCCTGGTCGCGTCGCTGGGCGGGGGAGTGCGCGGGGGACTGCTGAACGAGATCGTTCCCAACGACGGCTACGTCCTGGGCCGTTCGGTGTTCAACATGCTCTGGGGCCTGGTCCAGGTGGCCGGCTTCGCGACGGGCGGCGCACTGCTGGCGCTGCTGTCCCCGCGCACCTGCCTGCTCCTCGCGGCAGCGCTGTACGTGATGTCGGCGCTCGTCACCCGCCTCGGCCTTGCCGTCCGCCCGCCGCGCTCCTCCGGCCGGCCGTCCCTCGCGGCGACCTGGCGCACCAACGCCCTCCTGTGGTCCGCGCGCCCCCGACGACTGACGTACCTGGGCCTGTGGATCCCCAACGGTCTGATCGTCGGCAGCGATTCGCTCTACGTCTCCTACGCCCCCAAGGCCGCCGGCACGCTGTACGCGTGCGGGGCGCTGGGCATGTTCGCGGGCGACCTGGCCGTGGGCCGCCTGGTACCGGCCGCGGTGCGCCCCCGTCTCGCGACCCCGCTGCGCCTGCTGCTGGCGGTTCCCTACCTGTTCTTCGTCCTGCGGCCGGGAGTGGCGCTGTCGGCCGTGGCCGTCACCGTCGCCTCCGTCGGCTTCGCCGCGAGCCTGGTCCTGCAGGAACGCCTGATGGCTCTCACCCCCGACGACCTCACCGGCCAGGCCCTCGGCCTGCACGCCACCGGCATGGCCGCCCTGCAGGGAGCCGGTGCCGCCCTCGCGGGCACGCTGGCCCAACTGACCTCGCCGGCCTCGGCGATGACGCTGATGGCCGCCGCTTCGGTCACCGTGACCCTGACCCTCGCGGCGCTGGGCAGGCCCGGGGAACGGCAATCCGCCCTCCCCGACACGTGACTGGGCGGCCGGCCCGGACCCGCCGCCACGGACCAGCCAGGTACCGGGTGAGGGGCACGTGGGACACGTGTCGGGGGCCTCGCTGAAACCGGCCGGCAGCACCTGGCTGACGGTAAGTCAGGTAGGGCCCGCAGAAGCACTCTGGGCCCCCGTTTCACCGGTGTGTGCCGTGTCACGCACTTCAGAGGCCGCCTAAGTTGTCTGCATCACAGCGGAAATGTCCATTTAGCATCCATGCTCAAAACGGATACCGGCTACCGAAGTGGAGTGCATCGGCAAGTTCTTGGGCTAAACGCTCCAAAGTGACCCATGCCACAGCACTCGTGACATTACCGCTTGTTCCCCCCCGGAAAGGTGCCCCCTCATGTCCGCTTACCTCTGTCCTCCTGCCGTGATACACGGCGAGCACGCCGTGCAGACCAGCCAGATCGTGGCGGAGGTGCGCGACCGGCATCCGCACGCGGCGTGGGAGCCGCGGATCGACGGCATCGCGGCCGGCACCGGCATCGAGACCCGCGGGTGGATGCTGCCGCTGGAGGCCGCCGTGGCGCCGGGCAACGGTGGTGGCCTGCGGGCCGTCGGCACCGGGCGGGCCCAAGAGGCGCTGGTGCGCGACGGTTTCACCGAGCAGGACGTGGACCGCGTGATCGCCGCGCTCGAGGCGATACCCACGCCGCAGACCGTTCAGGAGCGCACCGCGCCGGCCTGGGAGGCCGTGCAGTCCTACGGCGAGCGTGCGGCGCGGGGAGCCCTGCAGATCGCCGGGCTGGACACGGCAGACGTCGACTGCCTGATCACCAGCAACTCCACCACCCCGGCGCTGCCGGGTCTGGACATCGCCCTGGCCAACAGGCTTCAGCTCCGCAACGACGTGATACTGCAGCCGGCCACCCAGTGGGCCTGTATCGCGGGGACCCGCTCCCTGGCCCTGGCCGCGGATCTCGTGGCCGCCGACCCCGACCGGGTGGTCCTGGTCGTGATCGCGGAGGCGCTGAGCACGACCTACCAGCCCGCGGACGACACCCTCGAGTCCCTGATCGTCCGGTTGCTGTTCGCCGACACCGCGGTCGCCATGGTGGTCACGGGCCGCCCGCGGCGCGAGTCGGTGCTGCGGCTGGACGCCGCCTGGCACCACACCCTGCCCGGCACCCAGGACCTGCACCGCCTGGAGACGCGGGCGGACGGCACCCACTTCGTGATGGACCGGCGCGGGCCGCGCGCCGTACAGGAGACGGTCGCCGCGATGTGGGAGTGGCTGCACGTCCGCTACCAGGACGACCCCGGCTCCTGGCACCCCGACGTGCTGCTGGCGCACCCCGGCGGGACCCGGGTGCTGGAGTACATGGAGCAGACGATGCCCGACGCCTGGCCGTCGGGGCTGCTGGACTACAGCCGGGACAGCTACACCACCGGCAACCGCGGAGGCGCCGCCGTCTTCGACATCATGCGGCGGGCGTACGACGCCGGGCAGAAGCCGGGCAGTCGCGCCGTCCTGTACGCGGCGGCACCGGGCCTCACCGCCACCGCCCTGGAAGGGGAGTGGCTGTAGCCGCGAGCCCGCGCCACCCCTGCCGGCACCGGGACCGTCCGCACCACCGGTCGCGCCACCGGTAGCGCCGAGGGCACTGTCCGTAGCGTCGGGGGCGCCGGGTGACGGGTGCGCCCGTATCCTCGCCGCGCTCCCGCACGCCGGCCGCGCCCCCGGCCGGCAGCCGTGTCACCTCGCGACTTCCGCCCAGACCACCTTCCCGGTGTCCGTCCACCGCACCCCCCACCGGGTGGTGAGCCTGTGCACGACATGCAGGCCACGACCGCCGTCGTCGAGGAGGCCGACCGGCCTCAGACGTGGCCTGCCGCTGCCGGTGTCGCCCACCTCGCACAGCACGCCGTGACCGGCCCTGATCAGCCGTACCGTGATGGGACCGGTGGCGAAGCGCACCGCGTTCGTGACCAGTTCGCTGATCAGCAGCAGCACATTGTCCCGGGTGTCGTCCCTGGTGCTCCATTGCCGCAGCAGCGCGCAGACGTACGCGCGGGCGCGCGCCGGGGCGTCGTAGCGGGCGGGCAGCCGCCAGGCCGCGGTGTCCCCCTTGCGGTAGCCGATCATCCGCGCGAGCAGCAGGGTCACGTCGTCGCGCTGGCGCGCGGGTACCAGCGCGGAGACGACGTGCCGTGCGGCCTGCTGCAGGGCGTCCCAGGGGTGCACCCTGGACAGGGCGTCCGCCAGCCTGCCGATGCCCTCGTCGATCGACACGGCGGGATCCTCGACCAGCCCGTCGGTGTACAGGGCGAGCAGGGAGCCCGGGGGTGCGTCGAACGTGTGCACGTCGAACGGCTCCCGCAGCGCGAACTCGGCGCCCAGGCCCGGGTGGGGCCGGATCACGAGCGGACCCGCGTGCCCGTCCGGGGAGACCAGGATCGGGGGGAGGTGGCCGGCGCTGGACAGCGTCACACGGTGACTGACCGGGTCGTAGAGGGCGATGCAGCAGGTCGACCCCAGGGCGCTGTAGCCGGCCGTCAGCCCGGACTCCGCGTCGTCCAGCAGCGTCACGGTCTCGTCCAGGTGCTCCAGTACCTCGTCGGGCGCGAGCCCCGCGGACAGGAGCGCGCGCGCCTCCATGCTCAGCTGGCCCATGGTCGCCGCGGCTCCCAGGCCGTGCCCGACGACGTCACCGACCACCAGCGCGGTACGGCCGTCCGGCAGCGGAAAGCTGTTCACCCAGTCGCCGCCGACGCCGGCGCTGTCGGGCGTGGCGGGCTGGTAGACGCTGGCGATCTCGATGGTGTCGCCGCCGGTCCGCGGCAGCAGCCGGCGCTGCAAGGCCAGCACCTGCGTGTGCTCGCGCTGGTGCAGACGGGCCAGGTCGACGTGATGGGCGGTCCTGGCAACGAGTTCCTGCAGGTCGAACAGCTCGCTGTCGCGGAAGGGGCAGTCCGCCCGCCGCCAGACCTCCGCCACGCCCAGCACGACGGGCGGCGGGCCGTCCAGGACCAGCGGTATGCACGCCACACCCGCCGACCGGTCGCCGGGCACCAGGGCGCGCCTCACGCGCGGGTTGCCCAGCACCCGCTCGACCGCCTCCCGGTCGGGTATGACGATCGCCTGCGGGGCGTCGTCCCGCAGCACCGCCTGTGTCAGCAGGCGACTCGCGTCGCTGGGTAGATCGTCGCCCGGCGTCACGTAGCCCTCGGGCCACGCACGGTCCGGCACCAGGGCAGCCCGCCGCAGCCGGATGCGCCCCTGCGCCTTGCCGGTGACTCCCTCGCCCGTCCACACGGCGAAGTCGAGGTCGACGGCGGCGACGTCTCCCCACGCCAGCAGTGACTGCGCCAGCGACTGCGCGGTCTCGCCGATGTCCAGGGAGGTGCCGATCGCGGTCTCGGCGGCGTACAGGTGCAGCCTCCTGGCCATGGCGATCACCGACACGGTCAGGCCCTCCTGAGGCACCGCGGCGGGCAGGATGCTCATCGAGACCACCAGCTCCGACCCGTCGCCGCGCCGCAGCCGCTGGATCCGGGCGACGTGCGCCTCACCGGTCTCCAGGACCTGTCGCAACCGCCGGGTGACCGTCGGTACGTCCCCGGGCGGCAGGAGATCGACGAAGGGACTCCCGGGCGCGGCGTTCAGACCCGCGAACACGGGGGCGTCCAGATTACAGCGGGTGATGATCAGATCGGTGTCCAGATTGACCGCGCCGAGGATCTGATCCTGGCGGTCGGCTGCCGGGTCGTCGGGTGCGGCCCGGGGGGTGGTGCGCTCGCCCTGCGTGTCGTCGGAACCGGCGGCCGGTGCCGCTCCGGCGCGCGGAATGTAGCGCCCCAGGGCGCTGCTGACCAGTTCGAACGCCGAAGAGGACGAGGGCGAGGGTGTGGAGTCCATGCGGCTCTCTCAGCAATCCCCGGCGCAGCACCGGGGCCGTACTCGGACCCGTGCGACGGGCCCCGAGGTCCCTGATCGCACACCTCATTGAATAACACCGGGGGTCGCTTCGCCCACACCAGCGGACCGCGCGGTGAACGCGGACAGTGAGGGAACGCCGAGGGGAGCGGGCCGGTGGCCGCGTACATGGCGCTTTCACATGGACAGGACCGGCGGGCGCGGCGGGTGGTCTTCCCGGAGCCCGGCTCACCTTCCTCGCCGGGCGGCGGAGACGGGTGCCGGCTGGGCGCGCTCGGCGGCGCTGGGAGCTGTCAGGGCGAGTCGTCGGTGGATGCGGCGGAGCATGCCGCGGGCCATGAAGGGGTGGACGCGCTGGACCACGGCCCAGTACAACCTGCCGCGCCAGTTGTGGATCCGCACGAGCGTGCTGAGCGTGACCTGACCGTCGTCGAGGTGGATCGAGGCGCGGAAGTCGAGGTGGCCGGCGTCCTCACCCAGCAGCACCTCGCCGCCCTCGCGGCCCACCACCAGGAAGGCGGCTCCGCGCAGGACACCCCGCCAGGCCTCGGGGTCCCGCGGCATCCCGGGACGCAGCGGCATCCGCCATGCGTCGCTGTAGTGGGTCCGCTCGAAGGCGGCGCGGGCCAGACGTGCGCCCTCGGGGAGGGCGCCGGCAGTGGCCCTCGGCCAGGTGACCCGGTGGAGCCATCGGACCCACGGTGACCAGCGTGCGGGGCGGATCGCCGTGCCGGTGGCGGCCCGTGCGGCGTTGTCGAAGACCTCCTCGACCACCGTGTCGTGCATCCAGCGCACCGCCAGAGCCCAGCGCAGTGCCATCGGGCCGCGGCGTTGCAGTTGAAGGGTGTGCCGCGCGATGCAGCGTTCCGGGCCCAGTGGTTCGATGACGAACTCGTGGTGGCCGCTCACGGGCGGGTTGAAGTCGAAGCGAATGCGGCGGCCGGGCTCGTGGGCGGTGACGCGGTAGCGGACGAAGCCGTGGCCGCCGTCCGCGCCGACGCCCAGTGGCCGGTCGAAGCGCATCGGGGGCCAGGCCGGGGCCGGCCAGATCGGGTCCTGTGGGGAGGACAGGCGGTCGAGCAGGGCCCCGACGGCCTGGGCGGGGGCCTCGATGGTGCGCTCGTGGACATTGCGGATCGTGCGGAACCTGTACATGACGCCCCTCCGTACGCTGCCGTATGGAGGGGACCATACGGTAGCGTATGGTCATGGTGCAACGGCGTGACGAGGACCCCCGCGAAGGCGGGCGCAAACGGCTGACAGCGCAGGACTGGGCGGACGCGGCCCTGGCGGCCCTGGGCGAGGGCGGTCTTTCGGCGGTCGCCATCGAGCCGCTCGCCGCCCGGCTGGGCACCACCAAGGGCAGCTTCTACTGGCACTTCGCCAACCGTGAGGCGCTGATCGAGGCCGCGCTGGACCGCTGGGAGGACAAGTCCACCGAGGCGGTCATCGCCGGCCTGGCGTCCGAGCCGAATCCGGCGAAACGGCTGCGCAGGCTCTTCTCCGAGGCCACCGAACACGCCGCCCACAACCCGCTGGAGGTCGCCCTGCCGGCCGCGGCCGGACACCCGCGGGTCGCCGCCGTGCTGCGCCGGGTGACGGAGCGCCGCGTGGGCTACCTGGCGCAGCTGTTCGCCCAGTTGGGCTTCCCCCCGGACCAGGCGCGCCAGCGCGCCCTGCTGGCCTACACCGCATACCTCGGGCACACGCAGCTGACCCACGCGGTGCCCAGGACGCTGCCGGCCGGCGAGGACGGCAGGCACTATCTGGACTCGGTGCTCGACACGCTGATGACGGCCGCGGCGCAGGCCTAGCGTCTGGGGCGCCGATCGCCCAATGATCACGGTTGGTGGATCACGGTCGGTGATACGTCGTCATGAACGGTCCGATGCGGAGGGGGCCGTGGGGGCGGACAGCCCTGTGCCCCAGACAGGGTGGGCCTGGGGCACAGGGGCAGCGGGGCTCGGCAAGCCGCTCAGCCGACGTGGCGCGAGCGCCGCATGCGGCGGACGCCGAAGCGAGCTCTGAAGCGGGCTCCGAGCAAGGTGGCGACGGCCGCGGCGGCGACGCCCGCGGTGACGGCCGCCCCAGCGGTCGTCGCGGGTGCGGAGAAGGCGTGCGGCGCCTCGGCCGTACCGCCGTAACCGCCGCCCTCGCCTGCCCGGTCGTAGGCGGACCCCGGGAGCTTGTTGCCGTATTTCGCGTGTACCAGACGCTGGTAGGCGGCCAGGGACACGCCGCCCTTCCCCACGGCGCGCCGCGCGTCGGGGTCGAGCGGTAGGACACGGCCGTCACGCACCACGTACCAGGCATCGATCTGCGGTTCCCGGAAGACGGTTCCGAGGCCGTGCGCCTTGCTTACGTAGTCGGTCTCGTCACCGCCGGTGGCGATGTTCACGACCTTCCACCCCTTCGCCGTCCGTGCGGTCCACACCGAGGCGACCCGGCCGTTCGCGGAGACCGCCTTGCTCGCGACGAACTGCGGATCGGCGGCAGGGGCGCCCGGGCGTCCGGCGACGAACCCCGGGTCGAGGAGGTAGACGGTCACCGATGGCCCGACCAGGTGCGGCCGGGTGGCATCCTGCGCGATCGCGCCGTCGCGGGCGAAGAAGCGCGAGAGGGTCAGGAGGGTCGCCGGGGTTGACGCCGCCTCACGCGCTTGAGCGGTGTCGGCGGCGGTGAAGGGCGCGGGGAAGCCGCCGATGGCCGCCGCGTGGGCGGTGGCGGGGGCCAGAGCGCCGATGGCCGCCGCGGCGGCGATCAGCGTGACCGCCGCGCTCTTACGGACCGGCTTGCGGACCGGCTTGCGGTCGGCGGCCGCGTGCCGGTTCGGTGCGCGGTGCCTCCGTGACGGCGGGGTCGGTGCCGTGCGGATCGAGGTCATGGGGTCACGCTCCGATCCGGTAGAGCGAGTGCGTCCACGTGAACGAGTTGTTGCTCACGTAGTAGTCGTAATCCGCCCAGTTGTAGCGGTAGTTGGAGGGCCACGGGTCGCCCCAGTACACCTGGTTGCCGGAGGCGTCGTAGCCGTACAGCACATGCATGTGCCCGCCTCCGGAGCTCCACTCGATCCGTGTCTCGACGGGGCGGTCGGCGTTGATCTCGTTCTGCACGGTGCTGTAGCGCAGATAACCGCTCACGTACGTACCGGGATTGATGCCCATCCAGGCGAGGGCGTTCTGCACGTCGTCCAGCGCCGCCTGCCAGTTGCCGCAGGTACTGCCCTGGGGCCGGTTGAAAGCGGCGTCGCAGAACTGATTCTGGGTGTAGTCACGCCCGAACCACGACGCGATGGTGTTGCCGCTCGCCGCCCAGCACCAGTTGCTGTTCTGCTGCGCCTGCATGGTGATGTTGAGGCGCTTGGCGGTGGCAACGGCGGGGTGAGCGGCGGCCCGAGGAGCCGCCTGCGGAGCGGAACGGGCAGCGGCGTGAGCAGTGGCGGTCGGCACGAGGGCGGCCGTCAGGACGGCAGCGGCCGCGAGGATCGCTGACGCCGGCCGTCTACGGCCCCGGGTGGTACTGGACATGGCGTTCCTCCCAGTCAGGGTGGGGGTGGAGGAGCGCGTCCGGACGCTGCGACAGCAGCATCGATCTCCTGTCGGGTCCCGGTCAATGAAGTTATCCACAGGGCTGGCGGCAAAGTGAACTTGGCCCGTACGGTTGTGAACGCCACAGCAGGTACCGGCAGGTGGCAGGGCGAGTAACGCCCCGTTCCAGGACGGGGAAGTGAACGTTCACGGTTGAACGATGAGAGGGGGGTGGGGGGAGGGCGGGGGCCACATGGCAGCACACAGGACCGATCGCCGTGCCACTGCGCGCTCCGATGCGGAACTCGCCGAAGCCCTGCGCACCGGCCCGTTCTCGGTCGCGCTCCGGGCCGCGCTTGCCGCACGTGGGCTGGCTCTGCATCGCGTGCAGCACCGGCTCGCCCAGCGCGGCATACGTGTCGGTGTGACCAGCCTCAGCTACTGGCAGCGCGGTGTGCGGCGGCCCGAGCGGTCCGAGTCGCTTCGTGCCGTCACCGCGCTCGAGGAGATCCTGGAACTTCCCCCACACGCCCTCACCCGCCTGATAGGGCCACGAGCCACCAGTGACCATCCCCAGGCCCGCCCGTATCGCACCCTCCTCGAACCCGCGGCCGCGGTGGAATCGCTGCTGGCGAGTCTGGAGGCTCCGGCGGACGGCGGCCTGCACACCCTGATCCACTACGAGCACGTGCACATCGGTGCCCATCGAGAGCTCGCCGCCCGCGACTCGCACCATGTCGTACGCGCCCACCGTGATGGCGTCGACCGCTACCTCGCCATCCACCACGGCGACCCGGGCTGCGACACGGAACGGGTGCGGGTACGCGGTCTCGGCAATTGCCGGGTCGGGCGGATCCGGCGCCACGGCCCTTCGGGGGTGATCGTCGTCGAGCTGCTCTTCGACGGGCGGTTGAGGGCCGGGGAGACCGCAGTCCTCGGGTACCGCTTCGAGGACGGAACCGGCGAGTCCTGCCATGAGTACGTTCGCGGCTTCACCTACGGCGGCGGCCAGTATGTCCTCCAGGTCGGCTTCGACCGCGCCGCCCTTCCCGTCCACTGCCGCCGCTTCGCCCGTCCCTCGGCGACCGCCCCCTACGAGGCGGTCGCCGATCTGACACTGAACGCCCATGGCTCGGTCCACCTGCTGGAGCAGCAGATACGGCCGGGTCTCCTCGGCATCGCATGGGAGTGGGACTGAGCATCGCGTTACGCCCGCCGCTCCAGCGTTCTGCGCGCCACGGACGGGTACGTCCACACACACGATCACTTTGCATCACGCAAAATGTCACGGCTCGAGAAAGGGTGCCCAGAGATGCGTGCCCGCAGGAAGGAAGTCACACGTCGGAAGTCACACGTCGTGCGCCACGGCTCCTTCCGCGATCCAGCCGAGCGGATGCAGCTCTGTGCCTCGACGGTACGGCGGCCCGCCTTGATCAACTGCAGCAGAGTCTCACGACGGTTGGCGGGGTTGGCCTTCCGCTCCGCAAGCCTGGCGGCGATGAGCCGGTCGACGCGGCGAGCGAGCGGGCGCAGACCGCCACCGACAGGCGGGGGACGGTCAGCGCCGCCGCGGTGGGGGCTGCGTGATCGTGGAAATCCGCGCACCCGCCCATTGGACACTAAAAAATTTACCCAGAACCTATTGACTTGGTGCATTTCATGCGGAAAGTGATGAGTAGACCACAACACCGAAAAAGCCACAAAGTCGATCAGGACGTCTAGTCGACGGAGTGACTTGGACAGGATGTGGTTCAGGCCCCCGGCAAGCCGGTGCGACACCGAGGCAACAGTGACGACTGAGGCTTCAGGACACGCGCAGCACTACCGGGGACTGGTTTTTCCCCCTCGGCGCCTCCGCACGAGCCTGACCGCGGTGCGGAGGCCTTGCCACGCCTACGCACCGCGAACCCAAGCAACGAACAGGGGCCGTCACCGCCATCGTCCCGTCGTGGGCAGCGCCTGCTCGCACCAGATGGTCTTGCCGGCCGGGCTGTGCCGGGTGCGCCGTCGCCGGCTGAGCTGGGCGACCAGGAGCAGGCCGGAGCGGGCCGCCTCCTCCCTCGTCGAGGACACGGGCCCGCCGCATGCATGTGGGGTGCGGTGCTGCTGCCGTCGGCGACCTCGCAGATGAGCAGGTCGGTCGCTGAAGCGGCTCGGCAGCCGCGAACATGCTGTCCACGCCTGCCTTCCGCGGGAGGTTCGGCAGGTCAGGAGCGGTGTTCGACATCAGGTCGCGCGTTCCCGCGCTGGGCGGTCAGGAGTGGCTCGCGCGAGAGCCCTGACGCTGAAGGCCACAGCGGTCCCTGTTCGTCAGGCGTGCTCGGCGGTGGCAATGTGGAAGATGTGAACGCCGGGCACGGCTTGGCCGGTGTGCGGCAGGTGCGGCAGTCGAGCCGTGCGCTGTTGCTGATTCCGATCGCGCTCATCCTGGTGATCACGGCGGTGGACCAATTGGTCCCGGGGGACATCCATCTCGGCCCGCTCCTGGTCATCGCACCGGCGATCACTGCTTCCTTCGCCGGTCCCCGGCTGACCGGGCTGATCGGGTTCCTGTGCGTGGCGGCGCAGGCATACATCGGCTGGCACTTCGGCGTGCTGTTCTCGCGCAACGTGCTCGTGCAGATCCTCGCCCTGGCGGTGCTGTCAGCCCTGATCGTGTTCTTCTGCCTGGTGCGCGAGCGGCACCAGCACCAGCTGGCCCAGGTGCGATCGGTCGCGGAGGCGGCGCAGCACGGCCTGCTGTGGCCGCTGCCCGAACGGATGGGCCCCTTCCGGATCGCCTGCCTGTATCTGGCCGCCGAGGACGAGGCACAGATCGGCGGTGACCTGTACGCGGCCACCCGCGTCACCGGCGGGGTACGCATCATGATCGGCGATGTACGGGGCAAGGGCCTGTCCGCCATCGGCGAAGCCGCCCTCCTGCTCGGGGCCTTCCGTGAAGCCGCCCACCGGCACGCCACCCTCCCCGATCTGGCCGCCACCCTGGAGCAGAGCGTGACCCGCTACCTGGCCGACTTCGAGCCGCCCGCGGAGGCCGGCGAACGCTTTGCCACCACCTTGCTGCTGGAACTCCCCGACGACGACCACATCACCCGCGTGATCAGCTGCGGGCACCCCCCTCCCCTGCTGCTCAGCCCCGACAGCGGCCTGACCGTCCCCAGCCTGCACCCCGCGCCGCCCCTGGGAATCGCGGAGACGGGACCGGACAGGTACACCATCGACGTGGCTTCCTTCGAGCCGGGCGACACCATCCTGCTCTACACGGACGGCGTCATCGAGGCCCGCGACGCCGACGGCCGCTTCTACCCCTTCGAGGCACGGGTCGCGCAGTGGAACAAGGCGGGCCCTGAATCACTGCTCCACCACATCCAACGCGATCTGCTCGCCCACGCCCACGGACGCCTCAACGACGACGCGGCTCTCGTCGCGCTCCACCGCGAGCCCGACGGCCACCGACGCGGCCACGGGCGTGTCATCCACTCGAGCGGATTCGGCCACACCCCCTGAACCACGCGTGAGGAACCTCGTTCCCGCATCCCCCGGGCAGCGGGCGCCGGTGCCGTGCCCGGCGCGGAGCCGGGCGGCCGGCCACCGGGCAAGCGCGGGGGAAGGTGACAGGATCGGCTACATGAGCACCGAGACGGACTGGGTGTACCGGGTCGACGAGCCGCACGGCTCCGAGGGCTGGCGCCCCTACGGCGACGACCCCGAGCGTTGGCGGGGGACCGTCACCAGCGACGATCCGAAGGAGGACGCCGAGTACGTCGCCGCCCTCGTCGTCACCGACCTGGTGTCCGAGTGGTATCGCCAGGGCACCGCCCAGAAGCACGTGCGCGTCATCGTCTGGGAGGACGCCGAAGGCACCGGCCCCGAGGACGCGGCCTTCACGGTCGAGATCCAGCCCCACGTCGGCGGAGAGTGACGCCGCACGACGGCCCGACCACGCGCTGTCCGTCCGGCCCGCGGCTCTTCCTCAGTGGGACCAGTATCGACGAAGCAGGTCCGACTCGCTTCCCGGTTGCCGACCAGCTCAACCGGGTTAACCATGGCAAAGGCATGTTTGTCACCCTTCGAGCAATCAGAAAAGGGTTTTTCTTGGGGGCTTGCACGCGCGACCTGTGGAGGACCCATGCACACGTCTCGATCCCGTGCCCGTTCCGTCGCCGTCTGCGCCGCCACCCTGTGCGTCATGGGTGTCACGTCGCACCCGGCTCTCGCTTCCTCGTCGCCCTCACCGTCGGCGGTCTCCCCCCTGGACAGGCAACTGCTGACCGCAGCCCACCAGGGGAACCTGTGGGAGATCACGACCAGTCAGCAGGCTCAGAGCGCCGCGACCACCGCCTGCGTCAAGCGAGCCGGCGCCGACTTCGTCCGTGACCACCGCACCCTCGATGCCGGTGTCGTCAAGACCGCGGCACAACTCGGCGTGGCACTGCCGTCCGGGCAAACGGCCGCCCAGCTGAGGCAAACTGCCGCCCTCAAGTCCAGCGCCGGCACGCCCGCGTACGATGCCGCGTGGCTGAAGGCCCAGTACCCCGCCCACACACAGACTCTCGCGCTCATCGACCAGGAGATCGCCTCGGGCACCAACCCGCTCGTCAAGTCCCTGGCCAAGAGCGCGCGTCCGGTGGTCGCACGCCACACCCAGATGGTCAACCAGGGTGTGTGCCACGCGTAAAACGGCGTCTGGGGGCGGCACCACACTTCATCCCCGGCTGAACACGCCCGGCCAGACTCCCAGTCATCCCTCGGTCCGTGCTCCTCAGCGACTCGCGAGGGGCTGTGGGACGGCCACGAGAAGCCCTGCCCCTGGAGGAGCAGGGCCTCTTGGCGTCGCAAGGGCCCTTCGGCGGAGGCCGTTTTCGTTTCACCCCTGCCGCCGAGTTGGGACGTGTTCGGTGATCCTCGGCCGGCTTTAAGAGGTCGTTTCTTTTGGTGTGGTCGCTCGTTGAACCGTGCATGACGGATCTGGTTGAGCGGTTGGTGCCGGATGAGTTGTGGGTCCTGTTCCGGCGGGTGGTCCCACCGACTGAGGTGAAGCGTCCGCAGGGCGGGGGTCGACGGCGGGCAGGTGACCGAGAGACTCTGGCGGCGATCATCTTTGTAGCCACCTCGGGCTGCACTTGGCGTCAACTGCCGCCCGTGTTCGGTCCGGCCTGGCCCACGGTCTACCGGCGCTTCGCCCAGTGGAGCCGGGCCAGGGTGTGGGCTCGTCTCCACCGGGTCGTCCTCGACGAACTCGGCGCCCGCGGTGAACTGGACTGGTCGCGGTGCGCGATCGACTCTGTCAGTGTCCGGGCGGCAAAAGGGGGCCACTGACCGGACCGAATCCGACCGACCGCGGCAAGAGCGGATCGAAAATCCACCTGATCACCGACCGGAACGGTCTGCCCCTGTCACTGGGCATCTCCGGCGCCAACATGCACGACAGCCTCGGCCTGGAACCGCTCGTGCGTGGGATACCGCCCATCCGCTCCCGGCGCGGCCCGCGCCGCCGGCGACCGGCCAAGCTCCATGGCGACAAGGGATACGACTACGACCACCTGCGCCGATGGCTCCGCAAGCGAGGCATCCGTCACCGCATCGCGCGCAAGGGCATCGAGTCCTCCACACGGCTGGGCCGCCACCGCTGGGTGGTCGAGAGGACGGTTTCCTGGCTGGCCGGATGCCGCCGCCTGCACCGCCGCTACGAACGCAAGGCCGAGCACTTCCTCGCCTTCGTCGGCATAGCCGCAGCCCTCATCTGCCAACGCCGTCTGGACAGATGATCCGAGCAGACAGGCTGGGAGCCGCGTCAGACCAGCATGAGGACTACGCCATCGCCTGCGGTGGCGGCAGCGGACAAGAACCGGGTCAGCTCCTCGTAGCGGTGCTGCAGGGTGTCCAGGTCCGAGGGGACCTCGGTTTCGGATTCCGGCAGGGGGTAGATCTCGGCGCTGCGCATGGCCGCCAAGTCGTAGTGTCGGGCCAACTCGTCAAACGGTGTGGTGGCGAGGCAGCCGCTGGCCCGGGCGACGTCCTCGGGGCTCAAATACCTGGCGGGGCCGAAGTCCATGTCGTCCTCCAACGGAAGCTCAGCCCCTCCGTGGATGACATCGACCGGCATGCCACCGTGGGCGGCAATGAGGTAGTGCAGCTTGTGCCACGACTTCTCGATGCTGAAGTAGGGCGCCTTCTCGGGTGGAAGCGGGTCCTCTTCGGCCCAGGCATCACCCAGCTCGTCGATGTGTTCCTGCGCCCAGGACGGATCGCTCAACGACCGCTGCAGCTCAGCAGGGGAGAGACGGACGTACTCGCAGTGGATGCCCATGGACGCGAACCCTAACCGCAGACTCTGACATCGCTCCGGTCACATCCGCCTACTGCCTGCCGATAGCCATAAGAAACGACGTCTAAATGGGTTGGGCCGACGGACGCCCGCTGGTAGCGTCTGGGCAGCCGTGAGAGAACGCGAGGAGGTGAGACCCATGAAGGCCGTATGCGTGTGGGTGCTCCCCCTTTTCGGTCACGGTGGGCGATTGACATAGGTGTCGCCGGGAGCGCCTCGGACAAGGCACTCCTGAGAGGCAACCCTATGAACTTCGTGCATTCCATTTCGGGCTCGGGCAACCACGCGATCGTGGTCACGCGAGTTTCGGACGTGCAGTGGCAAGCCGTGGAGGACGACCGGGCGGTCGGCCGCGGCGACGTTTCCCGCCGACCCGACGGGCGGCTGTTCATCAGCATCGACGCGTGGCACGGGACGGTCTTCGACCTCGTTGCCGACGCGATGCTGACGGCCCTGCCGACACCGCTGTACACCGTCGTCGACGAGACCGACCACGAATCGAGGTCCGCCTGGGAGCGGGCCGGCTTCGCCGCCGCACGCCGCGAGCGGAGCTATCTCGTGCCCACCGACCCGCAGATCACCGGGCTCGGCTCGGTACGGCCCCCGTCCGGCGTGACGATCGTGCCCGCCGGTGAGGCGGAAGAGGCCCCACTGCGCGCCCTCGACCGCCTGATCCGCGACGAGGTCGAGGCCGCCGTCGGTTGGCATACGATGCCGGCCGAGGTGCTGCCCCGCCCGGCGGGAGTCACTGTGCTCGATCCTTCGAAATACGCGGTGGCCAGGCATGTGGACCAGTACGTGGGACTGGTCCGGATGGGGCCGCTGACCCGGCAGCCACGGATCGGGCTGATCGCCGTCCGGTCCGATCGGCACCGCCGCGGCATCGCCCGGGCGCTGCTGGCCCACGCGCTGGGTTCGCTGCACCGCTCCGGGACCGCTTCGGCCTGGGCCGAGGTGAACGAGTCGAACGTGGCGGCCACCGCCTTGTTCGAGAGCATCGGCGCCCGGCGCGCGGCCGGCACCCTGGAACTCGTCCGCCGCTGACGCTCCCCGCCCCACCGTCTCCAGCGGCCGAGCCGAGCCGAGCCCGAAACGGGCGCTGCGACGGCCGCTCCTACGGGCGGGCATCGGAGGCCGTCGCCTCAGTTTCCAACCGAATACGCCGTCACAGAACGGGAGAAGTGACAGACCATGACAAAATCAGCAGGGGGCGTAGAAGTCGAAGGCACCGTCGTCGAGTGCCTGCGCAATGCCACCTTCAAGGTGGAGCTCCAGAACGGGCACACGGTGCTGGCCCACATCAGCGGCAAGATCCGCAAGAACTACATCAAGATCCTCCCGTACGACCGGGTGCTGGTGGAACTCAGCCCGTACGACCTCACCCGCGGCCGGATCCGCTACCGGTACAGGGCGTGATCGCGCACACCGGCTCTGTTGACGGGGCTGGGACACCACGCGAAGACCCAGCCGAGGCTGTGGCGCTGCAGTCGTTCTCACCGGTCGGTCCCTCATGCGCCGACGAGCCGCCGAGAGCTTCGCCGGTCGGCCGGTGTGGGAGCAATGCTCAACTGCTCCGGGGGCGACTCTGAAACGGAGTCCAGCATGTCAGTGGGCGGCTAAGGGAGCTCTGGCCTAGCTGCTCGTCGCTCTCCCTCTCCTGGGAGGCGCGGTAGCAGGCCGGATCTGTCGTGGTCACGGTGCGGCTCAATGAAACGTTCCGCAGGTGGTGCAGGGCGACGTCCTGGACCAGGCGGCACGGTGGATCGACAAGGTGGTCGCCGCCGATCCACCCGCCACCGACAAGTGCGGCAGCCACTTCTGCTTCCTCCGGACCGAGGACGAGCCGGCGCTGATGGTGCCTTTGACCGGCAGCGCCGCCTTCGGTCTCGCCGAGGAACTGGCCGGGACCGGGAAGCTGCAGGCCCCCTGGCAGGTGCAGGTCGCGTTGAACATCCCGCCGTACTCACACCGTCCTGGCCGTCCGCACATCGATGCGGGCAACCCGGAACCGACCGGCGAGCCGGTCCGCGACACGTTCACGCGGCGCGCACTGTACTTCCGGATCAGCGCTCTGGACCACGCGTCCCGTCGAAACGAGTTCCTCCAGGACCCGTGGCTCGACTACGAGCCGCTCAGGTCCCATCCAGCGACACCGCCGGCTCCACCGGTTTCTGGCTGACCAGCGTCAAGGGGTCCCGGCCGGCTGACTGACCCCGCCAGGTGCGCCAACTGCGCCTCTCCATTTGTTGGAATGTGACAACCCCTCCCCTTCGAATCGGTCCACTCCTGCCCTGATTTCCTTGCTGAATGCTGGCATGATCCACATGAGGGCAAGTCAGGCAATGTGGCATCCGTACAATTCGAGGAGGCTTGTGTGACCCGTAACGGTCGTGTTCTGGTGACGGGCGTCGGCGCGATGACGCCACTGGGAGCCGATGCGCCGTCGTCGTGGTCGGGGCTGCTGGACGGTAAGTCGGGGGTGCGTTTCCTGGAGGAGGAGTGGGCCGCGGACCTGCCGGTGCACGTCGCGGCCGGGCTCACGGTGGACCCTGCCTCCCTGCTTCCGAGGGCCGAGGCCAGGAAGCTGGACCGGGGCGAGCAGGTCGCCCTCCTCTGTGCGCGCGAAGCCTGGCAGGACGCCGGTGCTCCGCAGGTCGAGCCGGAACGATTCGCCGTCGTCATTGGTACCGGGACCGGTGGTGTCCTCACCACGCTGGGGCAGGACGACGTCTTCGAGCGCGCCGGGATCCGCCGGCTGTCGCCGTTCGCGGTCCCCATGCTGATGCCCAACGGACCGGCTGCCTGGGTGAGCATGGACCTGGGCGCGAAGGGGGGCGCCAGGACTCCCGTGAGTGCCTGCGCGTCCGGGGCGGAGGCCCTCGCCCTGGGGCAGGATCTGATCCGAAGCGGGCGGGCGGACGTGGTCGTCGCAGGTGGGGTGGAGGCATGCCTGCACCCCTTCACGATCGCGGCATTCGCCCAGATGAAGGCCCTGTCGACGCAGTCCGTGGACCCGGAGACCGTGTCCCGTCCGTTCGACGTCAAGCGGTCCGGGTTCGTCATGGGCGAGGGCGCGGGGATGATGGTGCTCGAACGCGCCGAGTTCGCCCGGGCCCGTGGAGCCCGTGCCCACGGCGCGCTGGCCGGCAGTGCCGTGAGTTCGAGCGCGAACCACATCACCGCCTCCGACGCGGACGGCCAGGCCTTCGCCATGGAACTGGCGCTGCGCGACGCCGGCCTGGCCCCGGCGGACATCGGGGTCGTGCACGCCCACGCCACCTCGACGGAGTCCGGTGACCTGGCGGAGGCCGAGGCGATCGGCCGAGTGATCGGTGGCCATGCCGCGGTGACGGCGACGAAGTCGATGACAGGTCACATGATGGGCGCGTCCGGAACGGTTGGCGCCATGGCCGCTCTGTTCGCGCTCAAGGACGGCACCGTGCCGGCCACGCTCAACCTCGACGAGCTCGACCCGCGCGTGGAACTGGACGTGGTGCGCGGTGAGCGGCGCACCGGTCAGTGGTCTGCTGCGCTGGCCAACTCGTTCGGCTTCGGCGGACACAACGTCAGTCTCGTCTTCACCAGGTGACGACGAGCCCTTGACCGCCACGCTGCAGAGGCCGCTCCGCAGGCGCGCCCCTCGGGCCCGGTTGCCGGGACGCCAGTGGGTGCGGGGCTGGTGCCGTCGGCGAGTGGACGTCGCGCGGGGCAGACGGCTGTCAGGGCCGCCTCGGGATCGTCCATCAGATGGAGACGACGGTGACGAAGCGGCGCTCGGAACTGCCCGTGCCCGCTGCCGACGATGTCGAGGCGGGAGTGGTTCATCCGGCAGAGTGCGGCGTTCCTCACCAGGCGCCACCGGGCAAACCGGTACTGGAATCACTCGAAGATCACGTAACATCCAGGTCGAATTGACCAACTGCCGCAGTTACCCGCCCATTTGGCGAATTCTCCACGCCTCGACCAAGGGTGACCGCGCAAGGGGGAAGGAAGAATCCAAGATGCCGTCATCCAGTCTCCGCCGACGCGTCGCCGGAACCGCAGCCACCGTTCTTCTGATCGGTGCCGGCGCCCTCGCGACCGCGCCCTCGGCGGCGGCCAAGGCCAACCTGCTGTCCATCGACAAGGTGTCGCTGCACACCCCCGGCCTGCAGGTGAAGGTCACCTACTCCTGCGATGTCGGCATGGATCACGAACTCGTGGCCAACGCGACGACGCTCAACCACAGTACCCACGACCAGTCCATCGCCGCGGGCACCGTCAAGAAGGACAAGCTGGTCTGCGACTACAAGGACCACGTCGCGCTGGTGACCATGCGCCCGGCCGCAGGCTCGCACTTCGACAAGGGGGACAAGGTCCAGGTCACCGTCTTCTACTTCGACAACGACGGGTTCAGGTACGGCGACGAGGAGACGGTTGCCGTCCTTTAGGACGGGTTTCCAGGACGGGTTTCGCCCCGGTAGGCGGCGCGCGGTCGGGGGACCGGTCACGCCGTCGGCCGGGGCGGCTCCGCAACGTGCTGCGAGCATTGCTCTGGCCGGCGACGTCCCGGGAGCCAGGGAGGCGGTCGAACCCGTCCTGTCCGCGCTGCGTGACGGCCACGGGCGACCGGCGCCGCGCTCAGAGAACAGTGCCCGTCTCCTCGGCCAACGCCCGCAGGAGACCATCCTGGAACGTCTCGTCGTGGACGGCGCGGTGCGGCTGCTGCCGCCGGCGGTGGTACCAGTACCCGCCGGTCGTCAGGGCCTCGGGTTCGTCGCCGGAGACGAGCCACTCCTGCGTCCGATGGCCAAGTTCCAGATCGTCCGGCGCACCAGGGCCACCCATCCTGGTCGGCACCCAGCCCGGATCCACGGCGTTGCTCAGCACATCGGGGCGCAGGCGGGCCACCGCAGCGGCCAGGGTCGTGACGAACAGCTTGCTGTCGGCGTACGAGCCCGCGCTCGCGCCCCGCCAGTCGACCCCGTCGAGCCAGGGACGCCCACCGAAGTGCGAGCCGCTGCTCAGGTACACCAGCCGGTGCGGGCCGCGCAGCAGGGCCGTGAGCAGGTACGGCGCGATGATGTTGACCGGCATGACCGCCCGTCCGCTCCACACGCCGGCGTTGTGGATGACCGCGTCGAGAGGCTGGGCGGCGTTCAGTTCGGCGGCGATGCGCCGTACGGCGTCACGGTCCGTGAAGTCGCCCACCACGAGGTGTGCCCCACGGTCGACGAGCGCGTCCAGGGCCGCCGCGCGCTCCCGGTTCCGGGCGTGCACCACCACCTCGTGTCCCCCGGACAACAGCGCATCCGCAGCGGCACGTCCAAGGCCGTCCGCGGAACCGGTCACCAGGATCCGACTCACGATCGCATTGCTCCTTCAATTTCAACGCACGAGGGCAGGCTGGCGCCCCGACTGGGGTTGGCGAGCCGCATGACTGTTCCTCGCATCGGAGCGCCTTCTTCCGTTCTCGGCCGCCCGCCCGGGCGTCCCCGGTGTGCCGAACCACCGTACGGCCCCGTGCCCGTCCGCCCCTTTCCGTACTCGGCTGCACGGTTGAGCGTGCGCCTGGTGTGTGGTGTCGTACCTCTCGACAGCGCGTGCCCGGCGTGTCCGTGGACACGCGCGGGGGAGGGGGGAACGTGCCTGAACCGCGGGCGTTCTCGGGATGGAGTGCCGCCGCCGAGTCCGGGGTGACCCTGGAGCAGTTGCTGTCCGTCATCGGCTCCGGGGCCCTGGAACTGGAAACGGCACCCGGCGGTCTGGCGGCGGCCGTGGCGGGGGTCGCCGTACTGGACGTGCTGGACCCCGGCGTCCGGCCGCGTGAACTGCTGCTCGCCATCGGCGTGGACGCCGGCTCGGCCCACGCGGTGGACGTGCTGCGCCGGGCCGGTGAGGCGGGAGCCGCGGGTGTGGTGTTCGGGCCGGACCGACCCGGCGGGGCCACCGGAACGCTGCGCGCGGTCGCGTCGGAGGCCGGTACGCCGTTGCTCTTCCGCACCCCCTGGTGTTCCTGGGCCCAGCTGGTCGGCGTGTTGCGGGCCGGGCTCGCCTCGGCAGGGGTACCGCCGCTGCCCACCGCCCCGGACCTGGTCCCGGGTGACCTCAACGGGCTGGCCGACGCGGTGGCCGCCCTCGTCGGCGGCGCGGTGACCGTCGAGGACACGGAGTCCCGTGTGCTGGCGTACTCCTCGACCGAGGAGGACGTGGACGACATCCGCAGGCTGACCATCCTCGGCCGCCGCGTGCCCCCCTGGCGCGTCGCGGCGATGCGCGAAGCGGGGTTCTTCGCCGCCCTGTGGGGGACGGACGAGGTCCTGCACCGTCGGGCCCACGGGGAGGACCCCGAGCGCCTGGTGTGCGCCGTGCGGGCGGGCGGTGAGGTCCTGGGCTCGCTGTGGGTGGCCGCGGTCACGGGCCGGCCCCTGGTTCCGGACGCGCCGGAGGTGCTGCGCGCGGCTGCCCGGACGGCCGCCGCACACCTGCTCCACCACCGCACCCGCGGCGCGGACGGCCGCCTGGTGGAGGACGCGGCGCGCGCTGTGCTGGAGGGGCGCGGCTCACCCGAGGTGCTGGCGGAGCGGGCCGGGCTGACGGCCCAGGCACCCTGCGCCGTCCTTGCGGTGGCCGCCGCGTCCCCGGCCGCGGAGGGCGACCCGTCCCGGTGGCATGCGCTGCTCGGGCTGCACTGCGCCACGTTCGGGCACCGGTCCGTGGTGGTCCCCGCGGGCGGCCGGCTGCTGGTACTGGTCGGCTCGCTCGACCCCGACCCGGCGCGGGCCGACGGCGACATGGAGCGGCTGGGCACGTCGCTGGTCGCACGGGCCTCGGCCGCCACCGGCACGCACCTGTGCGTAGGACTCGGCGAGGTGGTGCCAGGGCTGGCACGGGCGGCCGATTCCCGCCGGTCGGCCGAACTGGCCCTGAGCGCCTTGACGTACGCCGGGGGGCCGCGCGCCGTCGGCCGGACCGCGGACGTCGCGGACACGGTCGGCGTCATGCAGGTCGTGGAGGCGCTGCGGGACGTGCCGTTGGCGCGGGGGACATCGGTGGCACGGCTGGCCGCGCACGACGCGGAGAGCGGCGGGCGGCTGGTGGAGACGCTGCGCGCCTACCTCGACCACTTCGGGGACGTGGCCGCCGCCTCACGTGCGCTCGCGGTCCACCCCAACAGCCTGCGCTACCGGCTGCGCCGGATCACCCAGGCCTGCGGGCTCGATCTGGGCAGCGCGGACGCGCGTCTGCTGGCCCAACTGGAGCTACGCCTGCGGGAGTCCGGTACCGGGAAGGGGTGACGGCGGCGCCCCTGCTACCGGTGCGCGCGTGCACCACGGCGTACGCCGCTTTCGTGCGCGCGCACCATCATGCGGCGCCGCCTTGGTGGGCGCGGACAACGGCGCGGCCGGGGGCGTGCGGTCGTCCGGCCCGGTCACCGTGGCGGCGGCACGGTTCCTGCCGACCCGACGAAGACGCGGCCGGTGCACGTCGAGCAGCCTGGACATCAGCCGGGCTCGGCCCGGGCTCAGTGACCGACTCCGGAAGGCTCATCATGACCGCAGTGTCCTCCGCAGCCGAACGGCGCGAACGCATCCTCCAGCGGGCCGTGGAGCAGGGGCTGCTGGACCCCGAGGCGTCCCGGCTCGTCGCGTTCGTCGACCTCGACGGTGTCGCCGCGACCGTCTCGGACCTGTGCGACGCCTTCGCCGACTCGCCCGGCGCCCTGCACGCCTTCGCCGCGAAGGCCAACTGCCTGGTGCCGGTGCTGAGCGAGCTGAACCGTATGGGCATGGGCTGCGAGGTCGCCACCGCCGGCGAGCTGGCCCGGGCGCTGGCGGCCGGATTCCGGCCCGAGCGGATCGTGTTCGACTCGCCGGCCAAGAGCCGCGAGGAGATTCGGCGGGCGCTGGCGCTGGGGGTGGCCGTCAACGTGGACAGCTTCCAGGAGCTGGAGCGGGTCGCCCGGATCCTCGAAGGCCGCCCTTCCCGCTCGCGGATCGGGGTGCGGGTGAACCCCCAGGTGGGTGGTGGCAGCATCGCCGCGACGAGCACGGCCACGAGCACCTCCAAGTTCGGTGTGCCGCTGGCCGACCCGGGCAGCCGCGACCGGCTGGTACGAGCGTTCGGCGAGCACCCTTGGCTGACCTGGGTGCACGCGCACACCGGATCGCAGGGCTGCCCCCTCCCGCTGATCGCGGAGGGCGTGGCGCAGGCGGTCGAGTTCGCCGAGCAGGTGGACGCGGTGTACGGCGCGGGCCGCATCGCCGGCATCGACATCGGCGGGGGGCTCCCGGTCAACTTCGCCGATGACGAGGTCACGCCGTCGTTCGCCGTGTATGCGGAGCAGCTGAAGAAGTCCGCACCCCAGCTCTTCGCGGACCGCCGCTACCGGCTCGTCACCGAGTTCGGGCGGTCCGTGCTGGCGAAGAACGGCTTCATGGCCGCGTATGTCGAGTACACCAAGACCTCCGGTGACCGGCCGATCGCCCTCACCCACGCCGGTGTCCAGGTCGCCACCCGGACCGTGTTCGCGCCGGGCGCCTGGCCGCTGCGGATCGAGGCGTACGACGGTTCCGGCAGGGCCAAGCGGGGCCCGCTGGTGCGCCAGGACGTCGCGGGGCCCGCCTGCTTCGCCGGGGACCTGCTGGCCGCTGACCGCGCACTGCCGCTGCTCCGGCCCGGTGACCTGGTCGTCGTACCGGACACCGGCGCCTACTACTTCTCGACGCCGTTCCACTACAACAGCCTTCCCGAACCCGCGGTGCACGGAGTCCGCGCGGACCCGGACGGGCGGATCCGGTTCACGCTCCTGCGTCCCGCGCAGGACCCGTGGCAGGTGCCCGGGTACGAGGGCGTGGCCGTAGCCGATCCGGAACCGGCGGCCGTGCCGGCCGGCGACGCCCGGTGAGACGGACGACGATGAGCCGGGGCGAACGCGAGCGGCCCGAGGGGGACGGGCCGCTCCTGACGCAGCGTGCCGCGATCGTGTTCCTCCTGGCCGCTCTGGCCGGTGTCGCCGCCACCGTGCTCGCGGCCCTGGCCGGCGACGCATGGCCGGTCGCCGTGAGCGTCGGCTGCGGCACCGCGGCCACGGCCGTGCTGTTCTTCAAGGAGATCATCGGCTAGTGCCGGCCCGACCGAGGGACTTCGGGTCCTCCCGTGGGCCCGGGGCCGGAGGGCGGGCCCTGCCGGCTGGGCACCGGGAGGGGCTGTTCGGTCCAGATGGACTTGCCGGTGCGGGTGTGGCGGGTGCCCCAGCGCCGGCAGAGTGCGGAGATGAGCTGCAGGCCGCGACCGCCCTCGTCGGTGGCGGAGGTGTGGCGGATGTGCGGTGTGGTCAGGCTGGCGTCGGAGACCTCGCAGATCAGTGCGCGGCTACGGAGCATGCGCAGCCGTATGGGGCCGCAGGCGTGCCGGACGACGTTGCCGACCAGCTCGCTGACCAGGAGTTCGGTGGTCATGATCAGGTCCTCGTCCGCCAGGTCCCAGTCGATGAGCTGGGCGCGGACCAGCTCGCGAGCCTGTCCCGCCGCCATCGGGTCCTCCGGCAACGGCCACTCGGCGACGTTCTCCGCGTCCAGCGGGTGGGTACGGGCCAGCAGCAGGGCGGCGTCGTCGATCAGCGCGCCGTGGGCGGGAAGGAGAGCGGAGGTGAGGGCGGCGCAGAGGGCGTCCAGGTCGGAGGCGTCCGCCGGTGAGACCGGCATGGCCTTCACGGACCGGGAGAGGAGCTCGGCGAGGCGGTTCATGCCCGTGGTGACATCCCGGTCCTTGCTCTCGACCAGGCCGTCGCTGTAGAGGGCGAGCAGGCTGTCGGGGGGCAGTACGGTCTCGAGGGTTTCGAAGGGTGGCGCCGCCACCCCGAGGGGCGGGTCCGGGGTCATGGACAGGAAGCTGACGGTGCCGTCGGGATGGGCCACCGCCGGGGGCGGCTGACCGGCGCTGGCGTACGACAGACGCCGGGTGACCGGGTCGTACACGCCGTACAGGCAGGTCGCGAAGGCATCGGTGCCCAGCTCGCCGACGATGTCGTTGAGGTGGCCGAGGATTTCGTCGGGCGGCAGCTCCAGCTCCGAGAGGGTGCGGACCGCCGTGCGGAGCGCCCCCATGGTGGCGGCCTCGGCCATGCCGTGGCCCATGACGTCGCCGATCACGAGGGCCACCCGGGCCGCGGAGAGCGGGATCACGTCGTACCAGTCGCCGCCGACGTCGGCTCCCTGTTTGGCCGGCTGGTAGCGCGCCGCCGTCGTCATCTCGGGGAGCTCGGGCAGCGCATGCGGCAGCAGGCTGCGCTGGAGGGTACGGGCCCGGGTCGTCGCCTCGTCGTACAGCCAGGCCCGCTCCAGGGCCAGTGCGATCAGTCCGCTGAGCGCGGTCAGCAGCGTTCGTTCGTCATCGTCCAGCACCCGCGGTCGGCCGAAGGAGATCACCGCCGATCCGATCTCGCGCCCCGACACCGCCAGCGGCAGAAACGCCCACGCCTGCTTGCCGCTCTCCCGGATCAGGGTCTCGGCCTCCGGGTAGAGCTTCACGAACTCCTCCGGGGAGGAGATGCAGAGCGGCGTGCGGGTGCGCAGGGCGTCGCCCACCGGGTTCGTGGTGGCACCCACCGTCCATTCACCGTCCAGCAGCCGGATGAAGCGCTCCGCGTGTCCCCGGGAGCCGACCACGGTCAGCCGGTCGCCGACCACGCCGAGCATGGTGAGCCCGGTGGCCCCGAGCGGTGTCATCACGCCGTCGGCCACCGCCCCCATCACATCCTGGGCCGTGACGGCCTCGGCCAGGTCCCGCGTGATCCGCTGCACCAAAGCCGCCCGTTCCGCGGCCGCCCGCTCCGCCGCGGCCCGCTCGGCCTCCCGCAGATGCCGCTCGGTGGTGTCGGTGATGTAGAGCGTGAGGCCTTCCGGCACGGGCACCAGCCGCAGGTGGTACCAGGACCCCCCGTCCGGCCCCGGCACGTCGAACCCGGCCGGCTGTCCCTCGGCCGCCGTGGCCCGGCACCGTTGCTCCAGCCCCGGCACGGCACGCACGGCGGGAACGTTCCAGAGCAGGGTTCCGGCCACGTCTCCCGCGGCGCCGAGGAGCTGCTCGGCGGCCTGGTTGAGAAATTCGATGCGCCAGTCCGGGTCCAGGGAGACGAAGCCGTCGCTCATGTGGCGCAGCGCCCGCCCCACCGACTCGGCGGCGGCGTGTGTTTCGCTGGTGTCCCGGAGGGTGCCGATCACCTTGACCGGTGCCCCCTCATCGTCCGTGATCGTCCGGGCTCGGGCCTCGATCCAGACGTACGTGCCGTCCTCGCGCCGGATCCGGTACTCGTTCTGGAAACCGCCACGCAGCTGGATACCCGTGTCGAAGCCGGCGACCGCCCCTGGCAGGTCGTCCGGGTGGATCAGCGCCGCCCAGGCCTCGATGCCGCCGTACATCACCTCCGGATCGATGCCGGCCAGCACCTCCTGGACGGGCCGGTCGGAGGTCAGCTCGCCGGTGCGCAGGTCCCAGGTGTACGTGAGGGAGGGCGCCCCTTCCGCGTCCCACTGGGAGGCCTCCCGCGGCCCTGACCCGTTCTCCAGGGCCCGCAGCAGTGTGGTGGACGGATTGAGGATCTCGGACGACCTGAGTCTCTTCGACATCCAGGCCGCCACCTCGGTCAGAAACGCGCACTCCGCCGGGCCGGGCCCGTCGCCGGGGGCGAAGAGGACGGAGAGCGCGCCGCGTCGCGGGCCACCGCTCGGGATGGGGACGGCCAGGTGACCGATGCCGGCGGGAAGCCGGGAAGGCCACAGGGCGGCGGGGTCCCGGCCGGGCACCGGCTCGGGCGGGGCCAGGTCGGGCTGCCAGGTGATGGCGTCGTCGCGGGCGGCCTTGCTGGGGGGCGCCGTGCCCCGTACCCGGATGATCAGCCAGGGCCGGGTCATCGACTCCGGCAGGCCACTGTCGGCGACCAGGTAGAGGACGCCACTCATGCCGCCGCCCGGGAGATGCACCATGCCGCCCAGGCCTTGCACCTCGGCCACCGCCTGCTGAAGCGCGGTGAGCAGCACGTCGACATCGCAGCGCTCCTCGTCCACGGTGTCGAGCAGCCGCATGCGCATCCGGTGCCGCTCCACGGGCCGTACGGTCCCCATGGTCCGCAGGCCCTGCGGTGGGCGCACCGGATGCAGGACGTGGGGGGACGGGCCGGTGTTGTCCGCGTCGCCGCCTCTGGTGTTCACCACTGCCGACTGTCGCCTCCGCTCACCGCCTGGGGCCTGCTGGGCCGCATGCGATCAGATCTGGACCTTTAGCGATCTATATCTGCAGGATCCATGCTAATCGGTTCAACTTAGGTGATTTCATCTGTCCCGGGGAACCTCTCACACCCCGCTAACTATGTGCCGCGTCAGCTAACTCTTTGTTACCGCCGAGGGCTGTCCACCATTCCTTCGGGTCCTTCGGGCGCGGGCGTGATCTTGCTGTGCACCCGGAGCCTCCCCGCCTCGACCAGCCCGGTCAGCGCCTCCAGGCCGGCCGGGTCCGGCAGAGTGGTGCTGAGCCGCTACGCCGCCGTGCTCGGCCAGGTGCACCGCGACATGCCCGAGCCGACTGCTCGCACCGCGGATCAGTACCCGTTGCCCCGGCCGCACCTGTGCGAACTCCGCGAGTGCGTGCCAGGCGGCCAACTGCCGTGCAGGGGGCCAGGTACTCGGCGAGAGCGGGACGGCCTGGTCACGGTGCAGCACGCCACGGCCTGATCGCCCTCGGATTCGTCATCCAGGATCGGCTCAACTGCCGCCCCTGCGTCACCAGTTGACCGCCACCAGTTGACCCGTCGCGTCCTCGTGACCCAGTGCGAACGGCCGGACTCCTCCCGCCAGCCTGATTGCCTGACGTCGTCGGTGCACCTGCCGCTGTTTGCGCCCGTGATGCACGGCTCCTCCGGGGCGACGGTTCCCGCGCCGGCGAGGTATCACGACTCCTTGGTCCCCAACGCCTCTGACAACAGGCCCTGGACGCCGCCGTCCGGGGCGGACGCCCGGGCCGTGCGGCGGAAGGCAGCCCGGTAGGCGCTCGGGCGGTGGCCGGTGTGGCGGGCGAAGAGGGCGGCGAAGGTGCCGGGGTCCTGGTAGCCGACGGTCGCGGCGACGGCGGCGACGGTGCGGTCGGTGGTCTCCAGAAGATGGCGGGCGCGGCTGACCCGGGAGGCCTGCAGATGGGCCAGCGGGCTGCGTCCGGTCTCTTCGGCGAAGCGGCGCAGCAGCGTGCGGGTGCTGACCCGGAAGGCGTCCGCGAGCGCGGCCAGGTCGTACTTCTCGGCGAGGTTCTGGTCGAGGTGCCGCATGACCCGCTGGGAGAACTCCCGGCCGGGCTGCGGGAGGAGCCGCGGGTCGACGTACGGGGTCTGGGAGGTCCGCGCGTCGTCGACGAGCGCCAACCGTGCCGTGGTACGGGCCACCCGGGCGCCGTCGTGCCGGCGGATCAGGTCCAGCGCGAAGTCGTACATGGCGCTGAAGGCGGCCGTGGTCGTCACGCCCGTGTCGGTGACGACCAGACACTCGGGCCGCACGTCGGCGTCCGGGCAGCGCCTGGCCAGTTCACCGGCGTGCAGCCACGAGGTGGTGGCCCGGCGCCCGTGGAGGAGCCCGGCCCCGGCGAGCAGGAACGCGCCGACGCAGAGGGAGACGACGGCGGTGCCGACGGCGGCCTGCGCGCGGATCGCCGCGATCTCGGGGGCGAGCCGGGCGAGCCGCGCGTCGAGGTCCGTGTCCGGGCGCAGTTCGAAGCCGGGGACCACGAGGACGTCGACCTCGCGCAAGGGACGCACGTCCAGGTCGGCGCCGCCCGAGGCGGTGACCCGGCGGCGGGGTGAGACGACCGACACCCGGTAGCCGGGCGCGTCCGGTCCGGCGACATGGCCGGCCATCGTCAACAGGTCCGGGATGCCGAACACTTCGGACGCGAAGCAGTCCGGGTACGCCAGGACCCCGACCCGCAGCGCACCCGGTCCGGCGCCCGGACCCGCGCCCTCCTCCGCCTGTCGCGCCGCCTTTGCCATCGCTCCCGTACCCCCCTGGTGTCCCGGCCCGGTCGCCGGCCGCGTGCCGCCCGTCTCCCTCGCGTGTGGCGAGATTACCCCCGGTCCTGGCGATCCCGCCCCTCATCCGGCGGCCGGCTGGGGGACCAGGCTGGCCCCATGAGCGACGACGATGCGATCAACGACTTCACCCGCCGGAGCGTGGCCGTGGAGGGGGTGGAGAAGACGGTGTACGTGGCCGGGGCCGGGCCCGCGGTCGTGGTGCTGCCCGAGATGCCGGGCATCAGCCCCGACGTTCTGCGGCTCGCGCGCTGGGTGCGGGACGCGGGCTTCACCGTCCATGTGCCCTCCCTGTTCGGGACGGACGGCGCCTTCCCGACGGTCGAGGCCGGCCGGGAGGTCGTCCGCCGCGCCTGTGTGAGTGCGGAGTTCCGCGCCTTCGCCGGGGGTGGCACCAGCCCGGTGACGATCTGGCTGCGCGGCCTGGCGCGTCATGCCCACAGCGCGTGCGGCGGCCCGGGGGTGGGCGCGATCGGCCTGTGCTTCACCGGCAACTTCGCCCTCACCATGGCCCTGGAGCCGGCGGTGATCGCCCCGGTGGTCAACCACCCGTCGCTGCCGCTCGACGACCCCGGCGGACTCGAACTCGACGCGGCGGACGCGCGGGCGGTGCGCGACCGGCTCCACCGCGACGGACTCACCGTCCTCGCCTATCGCTTCGAGGGCGACCGCTGGTGCACGGGCCGGCGCTTCGCCGCCTACCGCGCTCTGCTCGGCGACGCCTTCGACGGGCGCGTCCTGCCCGACAGCGTCGCCAACCCCGCCCCGCCGCCCTTCTTCGCCGAGCTGGTGGGCACTCCGCACAGTGTGGTTACCGCCCATCTCGTCGACGAAGCGGGCCATCCCACGGTCCGGGCTCGCGACGAGATCCTCGCCTTCCTCACCGACCGCCTGCACCCGCACGCGAACAGACCGCTGCCCGCCACCTGACCCAGCGCCCGTCAGGAGGCCTCTCACATGCCTCGGTCAAGCGCTGAGCGGCGGTGGCGGTCGTCCCTTGAACGAGTGATGTAGAGCGTGCACGGGCCTGACGAGTGGGAAGTCTCTTGCCCGTCCATACGTCCAGCGTCTCCTCTCACCGATGGGGAATCACCGTGATGTCTGTCCGCCACATCTTGACCGTTGCTGCAGTGAGCGCACTGCTTTCCCTAGGAGCGATTGTTCCCGCCACAGCCGCCCAGGCGCCGGACCCCGACGACGTCACCGACGGTCTTCTCGAACAACCCGTCAGAACTGTTGTGGGCACGCCCCTCGGACTCCCTCTCGGCATCTGAAACCGTGGGCCGGTAAGGGTCTGTAGTGCGTGCACCGTACCTGGGGGTTTCGCGGAAGAGCACCGGCCAATACGGTGGCCCGGTGATGTCGATCAAGAAGTTCCAAGTGACCTTCGACTGCGCGGAACCCGAGCGCCTCGCTCGTTTTTGGTGTGAGGTGCTGGGGTATGTCGTACCGCCGCCACCCGAGGGATTCGCCACCTGGGACGATTTCAAGCGCTCGCAGCCACCACCTGAGCAGCAGGACGCGTGGTTTGCCTGCGTTGACCCCTCAGGCGTGGGTCCGCGACTGTACTTCCAGCGCGTCCCCGAAGGGAAGGCGGCCAAGAACCGGCTGCATCTCGACGTGCGGGTCGGCACCGGACTCGTGGGCGAAGAGCGTCTCGCCGCACTTGAGGCAGAGTGCGCACGGCTGGTCCCACTCGGAGCGGTCCACGTGCGAACGCTGTATGACGGCAATGATGCGTGCATCCCGATGCTGGACATCGAGGGCAACGAGTTCTGCATCGACTGAGGGGCCCTGATTGTCCCCTCTCATCGGGCGTGTCCCGCAGAGCGGACCGTCACCCGGAACGGGACTGGCGCCTCTCACGGAGGGCGACTTGTCCGCATGGCCCGGCCCCGCCGCCGCGTGAACCGGTTGACGCATCGCTCGACGGAGTTGCGCTGCTCGTATGTCTCGGCATCGCATGCGGGCGGCCTCCCGCGCGACCTCGTCGCGGCCGGTGACCGGCTTGGTCGGCGGGACGAGGAATGATGGACCGGATGCCGCGTCGGCCGGGGTGCGTACGGTCGCGCCCTCGATTACGTGACCGTGGACAGACGCTTTCGACCACCGCGCCGGACTGCCCGCCATGGCCGTGCAGGATCAGGACTGATGTTCTCGACCTCTCGGTGGCCCAGCGGTTCGTCGGTGGCGGGGCAGCTGGGTCAGGCGATCGGGCTGACGAAGTTGCCAGGGCGACTGGCGGCCTCCTGCCGGGTGACACCGCCCCACTTCCACGTGAGGGTCTTCACCGTGCCGCCGGGGAGGGTGACCACGGCCTGGTCGGGACGGACAATCTCGTTCCCGTTCTTCCCACTGTCGCTGAGGAAGGTGATGGTGAACCTCGCGGTCCTGCCGGGGGTGAGATTCACGCTGTTGCCTCCCGGCTGTTGGAGCAGAGTCTCCGGCGCGCCGTTCGTGGTGAGCATGACCGACGGCGCGCCGAGCAGGGAGCATGTGCGGCCCCCGCTGTTCTTCACCTGGACGCGTGCCGTTTCCTGCTGGTCGCTGCCGCCGCCGGGCCTGGCCGTACCGCCTGCCCAGGCCAGGGCGACGTTCTTGCAGGCAGGTGAGCCGGGTACGGCCACGGCCGGGACGGCGGCGGAGACGGACGAGACCAGGGCACCGGCGGCGACGCACAGTGCGATGTTCCGGGGGCGCTGCATGAGTATCTCCGTTGAGTGTGGCATGAGTGAGTGGCAGGTTTCTGGTACCGCGGATGGGACGACCGACCCCTCTTGAACCGTGAACCACCGGCCCGGCGGAGCGCACCTCATGTCACCGTGGCCGGGCCAGGCCGGGGCAGTGGCTGCAACCCGGGCGGGCGACGTCGGTCAGATGCGATTCCGCCGGCTCACGAGCGGTGCAGGTGTCAGGGACAGACGCCGGGGCGTACCCCGTGCGAGGAAGCGCCGCCAGGGCTCATCCTCCGACCACGGCCAGCCGCGGTGCATGGGGGGCCGCCGGCTCTGGCAGGTCGGGGTCCGGCTCGGTACAGCGCCCGGCCGCTACGCACACCCGCACCGGCGTGGACAGTTCTACTCTGCCGGCTTGCGACTCCTCCAGTACCCCCGTTGACGTCCACCTCCCGCGCACTGCCTGGTCAGGCTCCTGCACCGGACGCCGTCTACGTCACCGATGGCAGCGGCAAGGTCTGGGCCGCACGCAAGCCCATCCACGGCGGCGAGCGCGTCGCCGAGGTCACATGGCCTGCTCCACCTCGGACCAGCCCACCCACGCCAAGGGGACGACCGCAGCCGCGGCATCGCCTGCCGTAGGGCGATGAGTGTCTTCTCGCGTCGGACGGCTTTCCCCACGTCGCAGCGGGGCACCCGGCGACTGTTCCCGGCGCCGGGTGGTCGTCCAGGGCCTGGCCGGTGGGGTTTCGGTGCTTGGTGAGCCGGCTTGATGCAGCCGGTTCTCCCACGGGTGCCGCAGGTCCTGGGCGAGTGGGCGGGCGGGTCGGAGCTGGGTGCAGGCGGCGATGATCAGCCAGGTCCGCTCGAACAGCCGGAAGGTGTGCTCCAGGTCGAATCTGCGCAGGAACGCGTGCGCCGGGCGGCCCATGGGTCAGCCTTGGGCGGCCGCCTTGGGGTCGTAGACCCGGGACGGTTTGCGACCCATGCCAGGCGGGTGACGTCGTATCCGGCGTCGGTGACGATGACGATGACGATGTCCGGGTCGCGGGGCTGCCACTGCCCGGCGGTGATGAGCCCTTCTTCGAGATCCGTAGCTGAGTGCCGGTGACCGCGGTGGCGTCGTCGGCCGGGCCGAACCGGACCGCGTCCAGGAGGTGGCACCCGTCTGGCGGCCGTAGACGGGGCAGAACAGCCGATCCGGCGAGCATGGCGCGTCCGACCGTGGCCGGGCGGTGTGGATCCGGCTGGCAGGAGCTCGAACAACTCATCGCCCCGCACGGTCCGAAACGCGGAAGCGTGACTGCCTTCATGGCCTTCGTGCTGATCGGTGACGTCGGCCGGAGCACATGATCAGACGACGGCCGCTTCCGTAACCGGCGAATGCCCATCCGAGCGATCAGGTTCGATACGGTGGTCGAGGCCCGAGTCGGCGGCGGTGACGTCTTCTTGGCGGTATGGCTGCCTGGCACTTCACTGCCGGGGGGCGGCCGCTTGTTACTCTTTCCGATCATGCGAGCCCTCTTCCCGGGGTCCTTCGACCCGGTCACTCAAGGGCACCGGGACGTACTCCGGCGCGCTGCCCTCCTGTTCGACGAGGTCGTCGTGTGCGTGATGTGCAATTCGAACAAGACCGGCCGCTTCCCCATCAGGGAACGGCTGGACCGGCTCCGTGCGGCAGCAACTGACTTGAGCAACGTCACGGTCGACTCCCACACCGGCGGCCTGCTGGTCGACTACTGCCGCCGAGTCGGAATCGACGTCGTCATCCGCGGTGTCCGCGGCGTTGCCGACCTGGACTACGAAATGCCGATGGCCCGGACGAACTACGAACTGGCCGGAGTCGAAACGTTCTTCATCGCTGCAGACCCCACCCTGGCCCACATCTCCTCCACCCTCGTCACGGCGATGAGTCAACAGGGCCGTGTCCCGAACGATGATGTGAGCGCTCTTCGTCCAGCAGGTGGGGGCGGCAGCGAGGCCGGGGAAGGCCAGGTCAGGTAGTTGCGGGAAGTCGTCCTTGTCACGAACGCGACGGTGTGGCTCGAGGGGGACCTGACGGTTCTCGGGTTGGCTGGCCCTCGCGGATAGCCTGGTCAACAGTTCGCTCGTCGGCGCCGCCAAGCCGGACCGTCGCGTCCATGCGATAGCGGCAAAGCAGGCCGACGAGCGCGCCGACCGCGGTGCCGGCGGTTCTTTGCGGGCCGGACGCCGGGTCGTGAGGGTGATGAATGCCTAGTTCAAGGGGGCTTCAGCGCACTGGCCAGTCGCTCATGGTCCCGGCAGTTCCGGCGGGCGTTCATGACCCGGCCTGGTTCGGCCTTACTGATCAAGAGCTGACTGGTGGCCGATTCCTGGCGCTGTCCGGGCCGAGGGGCAGAGGATCGTCAACGACCAATGCGGTCAGGTTCGGCGGCGACTGCTGCTTTTGCGGCTCGCTCGATCTTCGCGTGCTGGGCTGCCCAGAAGGCCGCGTCGCGGTTCGTG
Organism: Streptomyces puniciscabiei; assembly: GCF_006715785.1. Lineage (NCBI taxonomy): Bacteria > Bacillati > Actinomycetota > Actinomycetes > Kitasatosporales > Streptomycetaceae > Streptomyces > Streptomyces puniciscabiei. The sequence goes on along the minus strand of NZ_VFNX01000002.1, from coordinate 1,011,861 downwards.
ATCGCGTACTCGGCCGCTGTCCCTGTCGAGCCGTCGAGATGTTCGCGCAGGATGTCGGCGTGTCCGGCGTGCCGACTGGTCTCGGTGAGCGTGTGGACCAGGATGTTGAACAGCATCACGTTGGGGCGCGGCCACCAGGGCACGTAGCCGGGGGAGTCAAGGGCGAGGGCGTTGATCGTCGCGTCCGAGTGTTCCCCTACGCGGCGATAGCGGTCGGTGATCTGCTCGCGTGTCTCGTGCTCGGTCGCCCACATGTCGGCGCCACGCGCCTCGGCATCGTCCCACCGGGGCAGGCGCTCGGGAAAGGGTCGGTCGAAGACCTCGCCGAAGTACCTGGACTCCCACAGCGACAGGTGCTTGACCAGTCCGAGAAGGTTGGTACCCGTCGAAGTCAGGGGGCGGCGGACGTCGTACTCGCTCAGCCCGTCGAGCTTCCAGAGCATCGCCTTGCGAATCTCTCGCAGATTGTTGTGCAGATACTTTTTCGCGAAATCATTGATCACGGGCCAGGAGCTTGTCACGGACCGTCGCCTACTCACCAGGGTCTTCCAACGCTCGTGCCGCTCGCTTCTGTCGACCCGCTGAAGATCATCGACGGCTACTACACCCGGCCGGAGCCGGGTCACGAGCTGGACGCCGGCCCGTCCGCTCCGTACCGGAGGCCGTCGAGGAGCAGGTCGAGGAGGCGGCCGGCTCGTTCGCGTTGGTCGGGAGCGCTGGTGATCAGCGCGACCCCGGCCAGGCTGAAGCCGACATCGAGGGGATCGATGTCCGGCCGCAGGAGGCCGGCGTCTGCGCCGGCGTCCAGCAGGGTGCCGAGCGCGGTGCCGAGCTTGTCGAGGGTCTCGGCGAACGGATCAGCGCCGGATGCGACCGCGACCCGCAGGGCGTCCGCCATGCCCTGCTTGGCTGCCAGGTAGTCGATGAAGTTGTCCATCCACAGGCGGATCGCGCGGTCGGGCGGGTTGTCGGTGAGCAGCTTCGCGGCGCTGTCGCAGACGCGGGCCAGCTCGTTGCGGTAGGCCGCCTCGATGAGCGCCTCGCGGGTGGGGAAGTGGCGGTAGAGCGTGGCCGAGCCGACGCCCGCGGCCTTGGCGATCGTGTCGATCGCGACGTCCGGGCCCTTCTCGGAGAAGGCGCGTACGGCTGCTTCGAGGATGCGCTCCCGGTTACGGCGGGCATCGGCGCGCAACACGCTCGGCTTGGTGGTCAAGGCTGCTCCCTTCCTCGAGGGACCAGTCTAGCTGGACAACCGGGGAGTTCCCCGCTTACCGTTGCGGCTAACCGGGGAACTCCCCGGTTACGGGTGTCGGCCCGTGGTACCCCAGGCAAGGAAGATCCTCATGACCTCCCCGAAGACGGTTCTGATCACCGGTACGTCCTCCGGCATCGGCCTGGCCGCCGCCATCGGCAGTGCCCGGGCGGGCTGGGCGACCATCGCCACCATGCGCGACACCGGCAAGGCCGGGGCCCTGCTCGAGGCCGCCGGCGAGGCGGGCGTCGCGGACCGGATCCAGGTCAAGCGCCTGGATGTGACCGACTCCGCCGGCATCACCGCCTGCCTGGACGAGGCCGTCGCCGAGCACGGCCGGCTGGACGCGCTGGTCAACAACGCCGGCGCCGCCCAGGTCGGCACCATCGAGCAGAGCAGCGTCGACGACGTCCGCGCGGCCATGGAGGTCAACTTCTTCGGCGTGGTGGCGATGACCCGGGCCGCCCTGCCGCACCTGCGGGCGTCGAAGGGCCGGGTGATCACCGTCACCAGCGTCGGCGGCGTCGTCGGCCAGCCCTTCAACGAGGCGTACTGCGCGGCCAAGTTCGCCGTCGAGGGCTTCATGCAGTCCCTCGCGCCGGTCGCCGCCACCGTCGGCGTCGATGTGACCGTGGTCGAGCCGGGCGCGGTGGCGAGCGAGTTCGTCGCCAATCTCGGCCTGGACGTCCCGGCGCTGCTCGCCGCCGCCGGGCCCTACGGCCCGGCGCTCGAGGCCTACATCACCCGCACCCGGCAGTCGTTCGGCAACGCCCAGACCCCGGCCGAGGCAGCCGCCCCGATCGTCGACGCCCTGACCGTCGCCCGCCCGGCCTTTCGCATCCAGACCTCGCAGTGGGCCCGCGACTTCGTCGCCACCACCCTCGCCGACCTCGACGGCTCCGCGGTCCAGACTCTCACCGGCACCTGGGTGCGCTGACCGTCCCGCGTCCCGGTGGGTGGCCTGCCGACGCCGGGCGCGGCAGCCGCACGGCATCCCCGCCCGCCGGCGCCACACCGCCGCCGCGCCGCGCCCCGCCCGACCGCGACCGGCGCCCGGCCGCACGTGGTCCGCGTCGAGGGCCGCAGCGCACCGGACGCACAACCAACCAGTCACACACCGCGGTACGACCCGCAACAGCAAGGAAGATCACCATGGAACTCCGCACCCTCGGCAGCCAGGGCCTGACCGTCTCCGCCGAAGGACTCGGCTGCATGGGCATGAGCGCCTTCTACGGCAGCACCGACGAGGCCGAGTCCCTCGCCACCATCGACCGCGCCCTGGAACTGGGCGTGACCCTGCTGGACACCGCCGAGAGCTACGGCCCGTTCATCAACGAGCAACTCCTCGGCAAGGCCCTCGCCGGACGCCGCGAGCAGGCCGTCGTCGCCACCAAGACCGGCGTCGAGTTCACCGACGGCGGCACGCTCGTGGGCCACAACGGGCGCCCCGAGTACATCCGTCGTTCGCTGGACCGCTCCCTGCGCCACCTGGCCACCGACCACGTCGACCTCTACTACCTGCACCGGGTCGACCCGCAGGTGCCGATCGAGGAGACCGTCGGCGCCATGGGCGAGCTGGTGGCCGCGGGCAAGGTCCGCTACATCGGCCTGTCCGAGGTCGCCCCGCAGACCATCCGCCGCGCCCACTCCGTCCACCCGATCACGGCGGTCCAGACCGAGTACTCGCTCTTCGAGCGCGGCATCGAGGACGACGGAGTCATGGCCACCCTGAACGAGCTCGGGATCGGCCTGGTCGCCTACTCGCCGCTCGGACGCGGGTTCCTGTCCGGTGCGATCACCAGCCCGGACGACTTCGCCGCGGACGACTTCCGCCGCACCGACCCGCGCTTCCAGGGCGAGAACTTCGCCCGCAACCTGGCCGTGGTCGACGAGGTGCGCCGTATCGCCGCCGCCAAGCAGGTCTCGCCGTCCCAGCTGGCTCTCGCCTGGGTGCTCCACCAGGGCGCCGTCGCCATCCCCGGCACCAAGCGTCGCCGCTACCTGGAGGAGAACGTCGCAGCCGTCACCGTGACGATCACCGATGAGGACGTGGCCGCCATCGAAGCCGTCGCCCCGCGCGGCATCGTCTCCGGCGACCGCTACGCCCCCGCGCTGATGCAGACCCTCAACGGCTGAACCCGGGGGCCTGCCGCGAAAGGCGGCCAGGACAAGTCCCCACCATGCGGCGCCCCAGCGGCTCGCTCCCCGCCGCCGCACCGCTCCCCGCGCAAGGAACGGCGATCACGACGGCACAGCAGCCCATCGGCTCCGGCTTCGGGGCCCACAGCACCGCGGCCGAGGTCCTGGCCGGCCTCGACCTCACCGGACGGCTCGCCGTCGTGACCGGCGGCAGCTCCGGACTGGGGCAGGAGACCACACGCGCCCTGCGGGGCGCCGGCGCGACTGTCGTCGTCGCCGTCCGCCGCCTGGGGGGACCGCCGGGGGCAACCGCCCGGTGAGCGTGGACCGGTGTCGTGGACCGGTCAGTTGGTTGCAGGTGTCGAGCACGCATGCTCGCTGGGTCCCCGATCAACTGCAGGTGCTTGTTGGACGCGGCGCAGAACAGCTCCAGCACGCCGGTCAGGCGGCGCTGGGAAGCGCAGCCACCGAAGACACCCGGCACCGACCGCCCGAGCAGGGCGGCGAGTTCGTCTGCGGCGTCCCAGCTACCTGCGGCTACGGGCAGGCCGGCCGTGGGGGTCACCGGCACCCGCCTGTCTGGGCAGGGCGACCGCACAGGTATGGGACTGGCAGCAGTCGAGGCTGACCCGGCGGGCTGCATAGTCCTCCGTCAGTTCAGGAGATGGCCCAGGCGTCCCTGGCCAGCTTGGTGTAGCCGTCGTCCATGGTGCCGGAGGACAGGAAGACCGGCCGGGTGAGCAGGCGATCGCCGGCCCGCTGCAGGCACAGCGCTACGCCAAGACTCAGTGAGCCGAGCTCCCCTCCGGGCAGGTAGAGGAGCTCGCGACCGGGTTCTCGGCGCTCAGCATGTGCTCCACCCACCGCTCCAGGACCGCATTCGCGAACGGATCCGGCGTCCTCGGAGGTTTGCTTGGCGAACTCACCTGATCGGGCCTGCAGCTCTCACGGCGGAGTACGGAGGCCGCCAGGCGCAGGCCGGCCGCAGCAGTGTGCTCTCCGGAAGGGGATCAGAGACAGTAGAGTTTTCCTAACCCGGCAGTGCTGCGACTACAAGGCCAAGTTCCCTCGCGCGATAGGTACGGACGAGAATGAAGGTCCTCTTCAAGGGGCTGAGCGGACATCCGAAAGCGGTGACTCTCGGAGCAGGGACTCTCAGGGAGAACCGTGAATACAGCGTCCTGGAAGTATTCTCCAGGGCCGACGGTGAGAACCTCCTCCGGATCGAATCAATCCGAGACGAGCTGCCCGGCCTTTTCCACTCGCGCCTCTTCGTCGTGACCGACGGTCGGATTCCCTCGAACTGGTCGGCATCGATCGGTGCCGAGGGGGGAGTGACGTTCGGGCCCACGGCGTGGGAGCAGCCAGGATTCTGGGACGCTCTCATGGACGGGGAGCCATGGGCGACGGCCCTGTATGCCGAGGAGAGAGAAAAGTCCCTCGCCTGAGGACTGTGCGAGATTGACAGGGGAAAGCCCCGCCTCATTGAGGCGGGGCTTTCGCTGTGAACTGAGACGGTGAACATGGGGTGGGGACGTAGAGCAGGACGCCGATGTGGCTGCTTGACCGCCGACGTGCCCGGGCGCCTGCGTCCTCGGCCGACCGGAGGCAAGACGTCATCTCATTTGGCTGACTGGGTGGACCGCTGGTCGTGAGGGGGATCGTTCGCCTGGTCCTGGATGAACTCGGCTCCCGCGGCGAGCCCGACTCGGAAGCGAACCTGCACGACAGCAGGCCCTGCAGCGACCAGTCCACACAGTGCGACCTCCGCCGAGACGACGTACGAGGCTCCCCAGAACACCAGCGCAGGAGCCGACCCCCGCTGCCTACCCACCACCTTCGTCCTGGCCGTCCTCGAAGACGAACAGTGGCTTGGTGCCGTGTGCGGGTGCTTCGGCGAGCGGGACGGCTTCAGTGAAGCGTTCGAGCGGGAACGGCCGGCCTTGGGGGATGCTCAGCACCTCATCGGTGACGAGGCTGCGCACCCGGGACAGCGCGTGCAGCGCGTCCTCGGGTGAGACGGTGCCGAACCAGCGGTTCAGCCAGAAGCCACGAACTGCTTTGGTCTCGTAGATGACCGAGCGTGCCTGGAGCGGGATGGTCAGTGCCGCCGGATCGGTCTGCCGGTGGGTGGAGAGTGCGCCGTAGACCACGACCTGCCCTCCCGGTGCCAGGGCCTGGGACACTTGGGCGCCGATGGGGCCCGCGACACAGTCGATGGCCTTGCGCACGCCTGCCGGTCCCGCTGTCTCGGCGACACGCTGCACCAGGTCTTCGTCCTCGGTGCAGATGACCTCATCCCCACCGAGCGCTGTGATCTCCTCGACGGCGGTGCGTCGCCGCACGACATTGATCGTGCGAATCCCCAGGTGCCGGGACAGCTGGATGACGAGCCGGCCTACGGTGGAGCCCGCGGCCGTCTGCAACAGCCATTCGTCAGGCTGTACATCGAGTTCCTGCGTCACGAGGAGCAGGGCGGTCAACGGGTTGACGGCGAGTTGGCAGGCGCTGGAGTCGCTCAGACGGTCGGGGACCGACAGCAGCCTGTGTGTGTCGGCCACGAGGTATTCCTGCCAGGTGCCGGCCATAGGGGGCCCGGGTACAGCCGGGACCGCAGCGACCACCACGCGCTCACCGACCGTCAGCCCCTGGGTTTCCGGGCCCAGGGCCGCGATACGGCCCACGCACTCCATGTTGCCTCCGACAGCGGGAAACTCCGGGGAGAAGCCGTAGCGGCCGCGCAGCACGTGCAGATCACTCGCGTGAACCGGGGTCGCCTTCACCCGGATCAACGCCTGCCCGGCTTCCGGCCTGGGAACGGGCCGGGATTCCAGCTGCAGGACATCGGTGGGTTCGCCGGCCTCTACGGCTACGAGGGCGCGCATGGATCGAGACATGAGTGGCCTTTCGTCTCTCAGCCCGTGAGGAACCCGGCGGGCGCTCCGGTCAGCTTGATGCTGGGGCCGGCGCCCTCGCCGCTGGTGCGGGTCGCCGGAGGACGAGGACATGTGGCGCCATTCATCTCGATCTGCGAGCCGTTGTCGCCGAGCACGGCTGCGTGCGCGGCCGGACGTCGCTGTCGGGTGAAGAATCCGGCGGCGGTTATGCCCCCGACGAGCCAGAACGGCTCATTCCCCAACAAGCGATGAGCAGCCGGGCGAGCTGCTCCTTTTGCTCAGTGGTGAGTGAGTTCTCGGGGCAGGCGACGGGATGCAGGTCACGGTACCTCGCCGACTCCGGACATCTATGTCGACCGGCCGACAAGTGGCCGTCGTCTTCGCCCTCAAGACTTGTGGTGGATCTGCCCTCGTAAAGGATCAGTGGACTCTCTGGGTCCATCGTTGCTCCGTACAGGGCCTGCTGCAACCGCGCAAGTGGCCGGTGACGTGGATGTGGCCCTGCAGCGGGATCCCCTTCCGCGGAGGGGATTTCGGCTGCTTGTGGAGCTTCTTCTGGTTCCCTCTCGCGATCACGTGCTCGCGCTGGGTGTGCATGGCGTCGCTGGTCACGACCAAGCCCACCAGATCGGAGAGGGTCTCCAGCAGAGGCCGGAAACAGGTGATCTCGTTGGTCTTCTCACCAACGTCGAGTTGGGTCAGGACCAGGTCCGAGAAGGCGTCGCAGGCGGCGAGTGGAGGAATCTTGCGGCCCGTGGCCCTGGCCGCTCCGCGCAGGGTCTTGCCGTCGACCGCCGCTGCGTGCAGCCGGCGGTCGGCCCCGGCGCGCCGGTCCGCCAGCCGCGGTGGCCCACCGCCCGTCCACGCGTCGCCGTCGACGTGGCCCAGCAGCCGTCGGGCCGTACGGCGAGACGCTCCAGGATGGACGGCGGGGCGTCGTTGATCCACTCACCCAGCGCCAGCAGGGAGGTTGCTCCGGCCGGAACCGCTTCATTCGCCCGCGGTGTCCTCGGCCTCCCAGCGCAGCAGGTCGCCCGGCTGGCACTCGAGCACCTCGCAGAGGGCGGCGAGCGTCGTGAAGCGCACCGCCTTGGCGCGGCCGTTCTTGAGTACTGCCAGGTTGGCGGGCGTGATCCCCACGCGGTCCGCGAGTTCGCCCACGGACATCTTCCGCCTGGCCAGCATCACGTCGATGTCGACGGCGATCGGCATCAGATCACCTCGTCCAACTCGGCCTGCAGCTGCGCCGCTTCGACGTCGCGTGCGACGGCCTGGGCGAGCAGCATCCGCAGCACGAGCACGATGAGCGCGACTCCCAGGATGGCCACGCCGATCCCGCCCATGATGAGGGTGACGCCCGGGTCGTCCCGCTGGCCGGGCGCGTTCAGGGCAGTGACCGCGAACCACATGAGGGCAGCCGCCACGATCGCGCCGATGATGACGTCGACGTACCGGAAGGCGGCGTGGGAGAACACGGTTCCGCGTCGCACCATCGTCACCAGCCGCCATACACAGACCAGGGCGACCTGGGCCGTGCCGATGCCCAGGATGGTGATCACGCGCAGCGGGGTCAGCGGGAGTGACCCGTCCTCCGGGTCTCTCCCGCTGACCAACGCCCACACCATCAATGCCTGTACGAACACGGTGCCGGTGAGCACCACCGTGAGCACGGCGCGCAGCGCGTGCACTGTCAGCTTTCCCATGACCCACCCTTCCATCGAGCTACGATGGAAACCTATCGATTCTCGATAGGTGAAGCAAGGCTGGGAGGGAGGGCGGGCGGCGGTGGTCAGAGTCTCGCCGAAGAAATTCGGTGCGCCGAGGAGGTGGGTTGCCCTGCCGCGGCGCATCCGCACAGGGGTGACCCCCGGCCGGGAGGTGGGTGGGCAGTCTTCGTGCCCCGCCCCGGCATGCCATGAGCGAAGGGGATGTTGATCTCTGCCTCGGGCAGGCGCCAGAAGCCCCGGTCGGTGCGCATGAGACGGAGGTCGTCGGCCGGGGAGAACATCGCTCCGGTGGCGAACGTGTCCTGCAGTGCGGCTTCGGTGATCAGCGGGAGGGGTGTTGCGCGCAGCGAGCCATTCGAGATCGAGACCGTTGGAGCAGAACCTCCCGGTCGCGGCGGTCACCAGGGCGCGGGGGCCTTCCGGCTTCTCCGCCTTCGATGCCCGGCTTCGCCGTCACCGAGATGGGGAAGCGGACGGGATCCGCTTGTCTTGGCGGCGTTCTGGCGGAACCTCTCCGCCCCGCCAGACCTGGCATCGAACAGAACGGTCATTTCCGCCACCTCCCCGACCCGTCGGCCGTAACGCGCCTCGTGACTCCGTCTCCCTTGAACTTCTCTTGGCCGCGAGGCTCGAAGGCTCAGGAAGGGTCCTCCGCAACCGGCCTTGAGCCGGAGTCGAGTCGACGGCGGCCCTCGAGGGGGTGGCCCGTGGGGTGCGGTCGGTGGAGAGGGTGGGCGCCGTAGCGTTCGATGGCCAGGAGCGCGGCGTCGTCCCCGGGTTCGTGGCCGATGTGGTTCAGCAGGTCGCGGTGGATGTGGCGGAGCAGGGCCTCGGGTCCGGACGTGGGCGCGGAGGCGGCGCGCTCGGGGAGGGGGTAGAAGTCTCCTTGGGGCGAGCGGGCTTCGGTGACGCCGTCGGTGTAGAGCAGCAGCGTGTCGCCGTCCTCGAAGGTGAAGGGGTCGGCGCGGTGACAGGGGGCAGGCAGCTCGCACATACCCAAGGGGGGTACGGGGCGTCGTGGGTGCAGGACGGTGACCTGGCCGTCGTGCAGCAGCAGGGGCGGGGGGTGACCGCAGTTGACCATCTCGACCTGAGTGCCCTCGTCGGGGACGTCGAGCAGCAGGGCGGTGATGAAGTGCTCGCCCGCGTCGTGCTCGGTGTCGGCGACGTCCTTCAGGTGCCTGCACACACTCGCCTCCAGGCCCGCGGCGAGCTCGGGCAGGGTGTCGTAGCGGTGCGCGCCCTCGCGGAACGCGCCGAGCACCATGGACGCCTCACCGATGGCGGCCAGCCCCTTGCCGCGCACGTCGCCGATGATCACGCGGGTGCCGCGGTCGGAGCGGGCGATCGCGAACAGGTCGCCGCCGATACGCGTCTCGTCCTCGGCTGCCAGGTACAGCCACGCCACCCGCAGTGGCCCGATCCGGCGGCGTGGTGGCCGCAGCAGTACGAGCTGCGCCGTCTCGGCCACCGATCGTGCCCGGGTCAGCTCCCTGCTGCGCCGCTCGCGCACATGGCAGACGAAGACGACCAGGGCGGACAGCAGGGTCAAGCCGGTGATCTGCGAGAGGTGGTTGGGTGTGGTCAGTCCGCCGTGGAACACGGCGATGAGTACCTGGGCCGCCACGGCCAGTGCTCCGACGAGGGCGGTCAGGCGTGGCCCGGCCAGGGACGCGGTCAGGGCAGGCGCGATCACCAGCAAGGGGCCCAGGTGGACGTCCGGCGGGGAATGGATGTCCACCACGGTGATCACGACGATCAGCGCAAGGGGGATTGCCACCAGCCTGCGGCCCAGCTGCTGCTCCGGGAGGCGGTCCACCGGCACACGCCCCGCACCCATACATATCGGTATACACCCGGCTGGAGTCCATGTCCCACAGCGAGATCTTCGCCTGGCGCCTGTGGCGCTGCGTCTTCGACTTCACCTGATACCTACAGCACCGGCATGACCATGGGTACTCCCGCCGGCCCAGCGTCTGGACAACCCCCACCACCCGCCGGTGCCGGCCGAAGACGCTGAGGCACACCCTGTGGCAGTCCGGCGACCACCTGGACCCACGCCGAAGGGGAGGAACGCCTTGACGCGGCCGGGCGAGAACTGCTGCGCCTGCTGGTCCGCGCCGGTGCCGACCCGGCGGTGACCGGGCCGGAGGGGCGACTGCGGCCCTGGCGGGAGGCTGGGCACTTTCGGGCCGTGGCCTCAGGTGAAGACCTGCGGTTCACCGGAAGCTGCTGGGTGTGGGCGAGCTGCCGCTCCACCGGGCGGTCGGGCGTCGGCAGCGAACTTCACGGCCGACGCCCGACCAGCAGGTGCACGACGCACAGGCGTCGGCGAGGCTCGGCCCCCGTGCGGCGGACGAGGACGCCGCACGGCGGTGGCCGGTCTCGATCAGCGTGCTGTGCGTTCCGGAAGACCAGACGTGCCAGAGACAGTGGACGTACCGGTGCCCGTGCCGCGGCAGCCCTTCGGGATCGCCGGGAACGCTGTGACCGTCTCCGGAGCACCCTTGCCGCCCTCGACACGGGTGACCAGCTCAGGTGCCGCGGTGTTCGCACCCGTTATCCGCGCCAGGATGCCGGCGTCGGCGGGCAGCGAGGGGTGGTTCTTGTCCAGCGGCATCAGTACCGGCCGCTCCTTGCCGTCGTCGTAGACCGATGTGAAGGAGACCCGGGGCCCACTGGGGCGGTTGCTCATGTGTGCCAGGGTGCCCGCCCCGATGGACTGCACGCGGGTCGCGGTGCACTTGTCCGCCGGGGGCTCACCGCCCGTGGCGGCTTGCGGGTCGAAGGAGGTGATGATGCCGTCCGCACTCAGGACGACGTAGATCGCCTTTCCGCCCGGGTCGACGATCTCCTCCCCGGCGTAGACGTTTGACAGCCCGCCGTGGCCGTCGTCGACCGCGTGCGTCTGAAGGGTCAGGAAGGCACCGCCCGCAGGCCGCTTCAGTTTCGCCCGCCACTGGTTCTTGCCGGTCTGCTCGACGATCGCGGTGTAGCCGCGGGAGATCGTGAACGTGCCGGGCCCGCGGAACTGGTTCTTGCCCGAGACGGCGATCCAGTCCCCGAAGTGCCCCTGCGGGGTGAGGAACGTGTACTCGCCGTTGTCCTGGAGCGCCACGGTCTCACCCTTGGCGTCGATGACGCTGGTGCCGTAGTAGGTGATGATCCGGCCCCAGTAGTGGGAGGCCGAGACACGGTAGATCTCCACGAATCCGCCACCGGAGGCGAGCTGCTCGGTACGGACCATGGTGCCGCCCGGGTTCTGCCGGGCCACGGCACCCTGGTGCGCGGCGGCGATCGCGGCGGGTGCGGCCATGGCGGCGGGCACGGCGCCCACGACCGGGACGAGTGCGGCGGCCGTGGCGGCGCACAGCAGGCCGAGGCGCCGAGCGGTCGGACGGGTCAAGGACATGATTCCCCCTGGGAATGTGTAACGGTCGGTGGTTCATCCCCTCGCGCGCTGTGCCTTGCGGCGCCGAGCGGGCCATCCGGTCACGATGTCCCTCGGTCGCCGTAACACTGGTGAGGCGCGCGACGTGATCATCCTCACCCGCCAACTTGGGATGGTCTGTGCCGGAATCGTCACTGCCAGGTAACAGGCGGGAGGGCGCTCGACCGCCGGCCGCGGCTTCAGTGGTGTCGGCATGGAGAAGTCGGTACGGGCTGTCCCGCAATCGCATGTTCGCTGCCTGGCATGATCGCCGGGTGACCAGTGAACCCACGCGGCCGGACCGCATGAAGTACGTCCTGTTCGACGTGGACGGCACCTTGATCGACGCGGTGAGCAACCAGCGTCGGGTCTGGGGGACCTGGGCGGAGCGGTACGGGCTGGATGGAGATGAGGTCTACCGGGTCGCTTTGCGGACGCGGCCGATGGAAACGTTCGCCCAGGTCGCCGTGGACCGGGATCCGGCCGAGTGCCTGGCCGCGCTGCATGAGCTGGAGGACGAAGACGTCCGCTCCGGCGTCTATGCGGCTTTCGACGGTGCCTCCGAGCTGCTGCAGGGTTTGCCACCGGAGTGCTGGGCACTGGTGACCTCGAACTACGAGCACCGGGTGCGCGGTCGTTTCCTGCGGACCGGTTTGCCGGTACCGGGGCTGATCGTGGACGCGGCCGCTGTCGAGGAGGGCAAGCCCTCGCCCGTCCCGTATCTGCGAGCCGCTGAGAAGCTGGGAGCCGAGCCGGAAGACTGCCTGGTCATCGAGGACGCCCCGTCCGGGGTACGGTCCGGGCTGCGCGCCGGGATGACGGTGTGGGGGGTGAATGCCGCCGTCGCGGTGGAGGGCGTGCACCGCCACTTTGTCAGTCTGCGCGAGGCAGTCCCTCATATCCTGGCTTTCGCGACCGGGCGTCACGGGAACGTCGCAGCCTGACTGCGTCCGCCGGCACCAGGTGGCACCGGTTTGATCTTCGTGCGGCTGGTGTGATCACGGCGTCCGGTGCTGCTGCTCGCCGTGTACCGGCGCACCAACTTGGCGCTGCGACAGCTTGCCCCTCTTCTCGGCATCGCGAAGCCGGCCGCCGACCGCATCCGGGTCCCGGCCGGGCAGGTCACTGGCGGTCGGGCCGGGTGCGGTGGTGGGAGGGGGGGGAGGGTGGTGCTCCTCGGTGATGTGGTCCAGCGCGATGGCGTCGGGCCGTACGACCGCACGACGCCTGGCGCCCGTGTCTGTCCTGGGATGTGCGGTGACCTGCGGCCCGTTCGGCGTGGCCGGTGCAGGGATGACAGGATGAGTCCCATGAGTAACGTCTACTTCGACATCAGCATCAACGGCGCCCCCGCCGGCCGTATCGTCTTCAACCTCTTCGACGAGGTCGTCCCGAAGACCGCGCGCAACTTCCGTGAGCTGGCCACCGGCCAGCACGGCTACGGTTACGCCGGCTCGGGCTTCCACCGCATCATCCCCCAGTTCATGCTGCAGGGCGGTGATTTCACCAACCACAACGGCACCGGTGGCAGGAGCATCTACGGTGAGAAGTTCGAGGACGAGAACTTCGAGCTGAAGCACGACCGCAAGTACCTGCTGTCGATGGCGAACGCCGGCCGCAACACCAACGGCTCGCAGTTCTTCATCACCACTGTCGTCACCCCCTGGCTCGACGGCAAGCACGTCGTCTTCGGCGAGGTCGTCGAGGGCCAGGAGCTCGTCGACCAGATCGAGGCTCTGGGCTCGCAGTCCGGTGCCCCCAAGGGCAAGGTCGAGATCGCGGCCTCCGGAGTCGTCGACGGCGACTGATCCCGGCCTCTCGGCCTGGCTCGATCCGCCGAGCAGAAGCGTGCGAAGCCGGCGTGAAGGCGGTCTGGAAGCCGACCACCAGTGCCGCTGGACGCCATTCTCTTCACTCGCGTCGGGGTGGGCGCCTGTTCGCCGACTGCGGACCTGGCGCCCCCTGCCGGCTTCCCTCGCTCGTCGGCATGGGGTCCCCGGACGCCGACCATGTGCGAGGACGGAGTAACGCGACCAGCACCCCGAGATCGAGCCGCTTGTCCGTCTCTCCTCGGTGCGGCTCCTGTGCGCTACTCCGGTGCCGCCGCCGGGTCCTCCTCCTCGATGGGCAGGCCCACCGGGCGGCGGCCCGGGGGCTGTTGCGGCTCGGGGAGCACGGGTGCGGGCGGCATCGGGCGGTCCACCGGCGCGTCCGGGGTCAGGGACGTCGGCTGTCCGTGATGCAGCACGACCAGGGGCTCGCCCTCCACCAGGCGATACCGCACCTGGGACGGACCGATGTCCACCTTCAGCCTGCGTCCGCGTACCAGCAGCGTGAAAGCCACCCTGGACAGCGCCTCCGGCAGGCGCGGTGCGAACGCCAACAGGGCCTGCCGCCCATCGTCACCGCCGTACCGGCGCAAGCCTCCGAGACCGGCGACCAGCGCGATCCACGTACCGGCGAGGGAGGCGATGTGGAGCCCGTCCCGGGTGTTGTGCTCCAGATCCTCCAGGTCCATCAGCGCTGCCTCGCCGAGATAGGCGTAGGCCAGGCGCAGATGCCCGGTCTCGGCGGCGAGTACCGCCTGGAAACACGCCGACAGGGAGGAGTCACGGACCGTCAGCGCCTCGTAATAGGCGAAGTTCCGGGCCTTCTGATCCTCGGAGAAGGCATCCGGGCACTCCATCATCGCCAGCACCAGATCGGCCTGCTTCACGACCTGCTTGCGGTACAGGTCGAAGTAGGGGTAATGCAGCAGGAGCGGGTAGTTCTCCGGCGGGGTCGCCTCGAAGTCCCAGCGCTGGAGACTCGTGAAACCGGCCGACTGCTCGTGCACGCCGAGCGTGTCGTTGTACGGCATCGCCATGCGGGCCGCGGCATCCCGCCACGCGGCAGTCTCCTCGTCGTCGACACCGAGTGCCGCGGCGCGCTCCGGATGACGCACGGCGGCGTCCGCGGCCGAGATCAGGTTCTGTCGCGCCATCAGGTTGGTGTACAGGTTGTCGCGGGTGATCGCGCTGTACTCGTCGGGGCCCGTGACCCCGTCGATGTGGAAGACGCCTTCCGCGTCGTGGTGTCCGAGCGAGCGCCACAGCCGGGCCGTTTCCACAAGGAGTTCGAGGCCCTCACCGCGTTCGAAGTCCTCGTCCCCGGTAACCATCACGTACCGGTCGGCGGCCACCGCGATGGCCGCGTTGATGTGGAAGGCGGCCGTCCCGGCCGGCCAGTAGGCCGAACACTCGGCACCGTCGATGGTCCGCCAGGGAAACGCTGCGCCCGCGAGCCCGAGCTGACGCGCGCGCTCCCGCGCCGTCGGCAGCATCCGGTGACGCGCCCGCAGTGCCGATGCGACGGCCTCCGGCGCGGTGAACGTCAGCACCGGGAGCACGTAGGACTCGGTGTCCCAGAAACAGTGACCGTCGTACCCGGTTCCGGTCAGGCCCTTGGCCGGAATCGCCCGGTTCTCGCCCCGGGCCGCCGCCTGGAGCACATGGAAGAGGGCGAAACGCACCGCCTGCTGGATGCGCGCGCTGCCCTCGACCTCGACGTCCGCGCCCGCCCAGAAGCGATCCAGGTACGCCCGCTGTGCCGCCGCCAGACCGTCCCAGCCGGTGCTGACCGCGGCCGCCACCGCCGCGTCCACCTGATCGTGCACGGCCGGCAGCGAACGCTCCCCCGACCAGCCGTAGGCCACGAACTTGACCAGCCGGAGCGGTTGCCCGGGCACCAGGTCCGCGGTCACCGTCAGGCGGCTGACGTCAGCCTCGCACTGCGCCGTCCAGCGGGTGGTCTGCGGCCCTTCGACGAGATGGTCCGCCGCTGCGGCCACCCGCAGCGCGCTGCGGTCGGTGCAGTGCACCAGCCGCAGCCGGGTGTCCTGCGCGAAATACTCCTCGGTCAGCAGCGGTGACTCGATGGCCGCGGCCACGCGCGGATCGCCCTGGAACCGCGGCAGTTGCGCGTTGGCGACGAGCTCGGACTGCACGGCCACCGTGGTCGGTCCGTCGACCGGCTCCACTTCGTAGACCACCGCGGCCACCGAGCGCTGCGTGAAGGACACGAGCCGCCGCGAGGAGATCCGCACCGTACGACCGCCGGGTGAGGTCCATCGTGCGGTGCGGCTGAGGATGCCCGAGCGGAAGTCCAGCACCCGCTCGTGCGCGACCAGTCGGCCGTAGCGCAGATCGTACGGGTGGTCGTCGACCAGCAGACGGAAGATCTTGCCGTCGGTGACGTTGATCATCGTTTGGCCGGACTCGGGATATCCGTAGCCCGCTTCGGCGTAGGGCAGCGGATGCCGTTCGTGGACGCCGTTGAGGTATGCGCCGGGCAGTCCGTGGGGCTCTCCCTCCTCGAGGTTGCCGCGCCACCCGACGTGCCCGTTGGAGAGGGCGAAGACCGATTCGCTCTGCGCGAGCACGTCCAGGTTCAGCTCGGTCTCGCGCAGACACCACGGCTCGACCGTGAAGCTGGGATGGGTGATCACCGTTCCTCCAGGAGCTCCGCCAGGTCACGGACCACCACATCGGCACCATGGGCGCGCAGTTGTTCCGCCTGGCCGACCCGGTCGACGCCCACGACCACGCCGAACCGTCCTGCCCGCCCGGCCTCGACGCCGGCGAGGGCGTCTTCGAACACCGCGGCCTGCCCAGGATCCGTTTCGAGCCCTCGGGCGGCCTCCAGGTAGGTGTCCGGGGCGGGCTTGCCCCGCAGCCGGCGCTCGTGGGCGACCACGCCGTCGATCCGCTCGTCGAACAGGTCCTCGATGCCGGCCGCTCGCAGGACGTCCCGTGTGTTCGCGCTCGACGACACCACCGCGCAGCGCAGGCCCGCCGCCCGCGCCGCGCGCACGAAGCGGACCGAGCCGTCGTAGGGTGCCACGCCCTCCTCGCGGATGCGCCGCAGGACCAGCTCGTTCTTCCGGTTGCCCAGGCCGTTCACCGTCTCCGCGTCCGGCGGGTCGTCCGGCGACCCCTCGGGCAGGTGCACCCCGCGTGCGGCGAGGAACGTACGCACGCCGTCCTCACGGGGACGGCCGTCCACATACTCGTCGTAGTCGCCGGCCGCGTCGAACGGCACGAACCCGGTCCCCTCGCGCGTCGCGCGTTCGCGGAGATAGCCGTCGAACATCTCCTTCCAGGCGGCCGCGTGCACCTTCGCGGTCTGGGTGAGCACCCCGTCGAGATCGAACAGGCAGGCACGGACGTGTGCAGGAAGCCCCAGCATGCCGACGAGGCTAGAAGGCACCTGCGGACGGACGCGCCAGGTCACCCTCCGGCGCGCCGGAAGGCACCCGCTCGGTCGAGGCCCTGTGGGCGCACCCCATGCCGTGGCACGGGGGGTTGATCGCGCCGGCATGCCGACCCGGCCGAACTCGCGCTCATGGACCTGTCGACCCCGGTGTGACTTCCTGCCGGCGAAGGACGCGCATACGCGAAGTGGTCCACGTCTGATCCCGCGGAGGTTGAACTTACTGACAGTGAACCCGTGATCTCGGCAAGGGTGCTCCTGCGGCCGTCGCCGGCATCACGTGGAGGCCGCCGGGGTCGGTGTCAGTGGGCCGGTTCGAGATGGTCGGCGTCTGGGCGCCCGGCGCCCAGGCGGGCGGTGAGGAAGCGGGCGGCGCGGTCGAGTGCGGCGTCCGCCTCCTCGAGGTGGCCGTAGTGGTGCTGGAAGACGTGGGGGAGGCCGGGGCCGATTTCGAGCGTGACCTCGACGCCGTCGGCGCCCGCGCGGCCGGCCAGCCGGACCGCGTCGTCGAGGAGCACCTCGTTCGCCCCGACCTGCACGAGCAGTGGGGGCAGTCCGGTGAGGTCGGCGAACACCGGACTGGCCAGGGGATGCGCCCTGTCGCCTGCGCCGACGTAGAGATCGGCGTACGCGCGCACGTCGGCCTCTGTGAAAATGGGGTCGGCGCTCTCCTTGGAACGGATGCTTCCTCCAGCGAGGGTGAGGTCGGCCCAGGGGGAGAAGACGACCACGGCGGCTGGTTGCGGCAGCCCGGCCTCCCGGGCGGCGAGCAGCGTGGCGATGCTCAATCCGCCACCGGCGGAGTCACCGGCCATGACGAGGTCCCGTGGGTCGGTGCCCGACGCCAGCAGTTCGCGGTAGGCCGCGAGCCCGTCGTCGACAGCCGCGGGGAATGGGTGCTCGGGTGCCAGCCGGTAATCCACCGACGTCGCGCGCAGCCCGGCGCGGCGGGCCAGTTCACCGACCAGCCCTGCGTGGGTGTCCGGTGAGCCGATGACGTAGCCGCCACCGTGCAGGTAGAGCAGTCGGCCCCGGCCGGAGGCTTCGGCCGGCTCCAGCTCCAGTGTCGGCCGCCCGCCCAGGACGGTCCTGCGGGTGACCATGCCCTCCGGCGCTGGACGGGTGACAGCCGCGGCGAAACCGCTGCGCTGCTCCTCGGGAGTGGGCCGCCTCTCGCTACGAGGGGCGGAACGGAGTATGGCGTCCAGGGCGTCGCGCTGCTGTCGGGACATGCGGGGCCTCCATGGGGCGGGGTGCGAGGATGGATTCCTGGGAATCCACCTGCCCGACCCAACCGGATTCCAAGGAAGATGATTCCCGGGAATCTACTGGAGCTAATGTGAGTCACATCACCCCGATCTTCACCGATCTGGTCCGCGTCGAGACCCGGCTCTACAACGCGGTGAGCGCCCGGTTGCGCGCCGAACAGGGGCTGGGACTGGGACAGTTCGAGCTTTTGGAGATCATCGACCGCGTGCCGGGGTGCCGCGTGCTCGACATCGTCGGCGAACTGGGGATCACCGTGGGGGCCGTCAGCAAGGCGGTCGACCGGCTGGTGGCTGCGGGCTGGTGCCTGCGGGTCGCGCACCCACACGACCGACGCTCGTCCGTCCTCCGCCTCACGTCCGCGGGGGAGAAGAAGTTGTCCGCTTCCCGCCCCATTGTCGAAAGCGAGCTCATCTCACTGACCGCGGCGGTTCCCCCCGACGGCCTGGCCCGCATCGCCTCAACCCTGGCCGCTCTTCGCGCAACCCTCGAGGCGGGCCCCACGGCCGGCCCGGACGAGGGGACATGACCCGCGAATGGCATCCGACTGTCCAGAGTTGGGTGACGCTGCTTCAAGGAGATCTGGGCCTTGGCGCCGCCGCCGCTGATCTCAAGGTGCCCGAGTTGATCGAGGAGCTTCTCTGCCCGGCACTTCACCGGGTGGCAGGAACGTTCCAACCTGACGGCAGTCCAAGGGCAGGATCTGACGACTGCCGGCCGCAGGGAGCTCAGTAGCAAGTGCAGGGCTGTGGATTTTCAGTGCTTGTCTCCGTCACGCAGGAGGTGCTGTCCTGCGAGGTGGGCTACTCGATGGTGGAGGTCCTGATCACGGTCATTCCATGCCAACCTGGACCCGAGGCCGACCTGCGCGGTGGTCGGCCATGTGCTGCTGATCCGCTGTCGGGTGGACGGGCAGGAGCGCTGGCGCTTGCCCCGTGCGCGGTCCTGCCTGACCGGCAGCGCCACGGCACCGGTGTCACCGCGATCAACGCTGTCCTGGACACTGCCTGCGCTCGGGGCGAGAACCTGATGAACCATGATGTGGCCGGCGTGCTGCGAGGGTCTTCATCGAACGCCCGAAGCACACAGCGGGAGCTGGTGGACGCTCAAGCGCCTACCTGACCTCCGCCGGGTGCCGACACGCGGCTCGGACCGTCGGCTTGCAGAAGGTGGTCGGGCAGTACTGACGGCAGATGCGGCCACCAAGTGGGATGTGCTCGCAGCAGGTGGCGCAGGGCGCCTGTGGCGGAGCCCCCCGGCCGGCCTCTCACCAGCTTGTACAGTCCCTCCCGCCTCCGGGCCTGGCCGGCTGACACCGTGGGTGCCGCCTGGCGAGAGCTCTTGCCGTACGTGGGTGGTGGGGCTTCAGAACGGGCGATCGGTCGTACCCAGGACGACGAGTTCGGTGCTGTCCAGCACCTCCGCGAGCGCCTGCGGCGCGCCACGCATGTGGAAGTAGTCCCACTGCGCGCGGCGGATCACCTGTTCCGGGTGGCCGAGCGCGCGCAACACGTCCCAGTGCAGGGCCTGGGCCCAGACGTAGCCCGGTTCGCCGTCAACGTCCATGTCCCGCACGTCGATCGGGGTGTTCGCGAGCGCGGAGGCCAAGCGGTGGTTGTCGACGGGCCCGGCGGCGAAGTCCAGGAACGCAGCGGGGTCAGCACCCAGGGGTGCGTCGTCGGCGCTCTCATCGTCCCGGTCCGGCCAGGAGTCATAGCGGTGGGCGCGCACTCCGCCCCGCCAGACCTCCAACTCGAGTCGGTCGCCGTCGTACTGGAAGGCGGCCAGCACCGGGGCGCCCAACTCGGCGCTGATCGGGCCGGCGAGCGCGAAGACACTGTTGTCGTCGACGGACCGGTCCGGATGGACGAGGCAGAATCCAGGCCCGGCTGGAATCGCGTAGCCGGCTGCGCGGGCCTCGCGCAGGATGTGGGCCGCCTCTTCGAGCGGTACGGGAATCAGCATCGTGCCGTACGTGGTCACGGCCTCACCTCCTGGGACGCGGTGACCCTACGCGGCGCTGAAGCTGCGCGGCAAAAGAAAGAACGCCCGCTTCGGATTCGCGCCCGTCCGCTGATCTCGCCTCGAACCCCAGCGGGGCGATTGAACGGTGCGCCGCCACGACATTGCTCACCTCGGCCTGCTCGACGGCCACGCGCGCGTGCTGCGCGGCCGTCTTCGTCTGCCTGGCCAGGTAGAGCAGCGCCGCGTGTTCGCTGCGGCGGACCTCGCCAACGACCGTGCAATGCCGCCAACTGTCGCGCAATGTCACAGGTGGCTTTGTTCACGAGTTACGGTGCTGGTTCAACCCCTGTGGTCCGCGGACGCTGAGTGACCGCTACCGGGTCCTGTAGGCAGGACGGTGATGGTGCACAGTCGCTTGGTGGCCCGGGTGAGGGCGACGTACAGGTCGCGCTCACCCCCGGGACGGGCGGCGGTGATCCCCTCCGGGTCGACCACGACGGCGGCGTCGAACTCCAGGCCGCGCGCCTGTGAGGCCGGCACCAGCCGGGCATGCTGCTCGATTCCCGCAGCCGCGAGCTGCTCCACCCGGCCATCGGCGCAGATCACACCGACCAACTCGCCCGGATAGGCCGCGCCCTGTTCTCGCACCTCCCGCAGGAGGGCGCCAACCAGGGATTCGGGGTCCGCGGCAAGGGTCCGAGGCACCTCGCCGCGCCGGATCGATCGGATCGGTGGCCGGCCCGGGGCGATCCGGGCGAGCAAGTCACCTGTGGCGGCGAGGATCTCCTGCGTGGTCCGGTAGCTGACGGTCAGGGTGCGCAGGTCGAAGCGCCGTCCGAGGTGCGGGCCGAGCGCTTCCTGCCAGTCGCGGGCCACCGTTCCCGGGCCTGCCTGGGCGAAATCCCCGACCAGTGTCATCGACCTGCCCGGGCAACGACGCATGATCATCCGCCACTGCATGGCGGTGAGCTCTTGAGCCTCGTCGACGACGACGTGCCCGAAGACCTGCTCAGGCGGGCCGTCGACCAGGCTCGCCGCCTCGTCGAGAAGCGGCACATCGGCGTCCGTCCAGGGCGCGCCGGGCGCTCGCCACAGCAGGGCCCGCTGGTCGGCGCTGAACTGCCCCGCACACGCGGCCAGCGCGTCGCCGTCCGTCAGCAGGGCGTGGACCACATCGCCGGGCGTGAGCCGCGGCCACAGGTCCTCCACGGCCTGATCGAGCAGGGCATCGTCCAGGAGGTCGGCGCGCACGGCGTCCGCGTGGAACTCGTCGGCGCCGGTGGCGGGCGCGTCGTCAAGACCGAGGCGGCGCAGGTCCGCTGCCGCAGCCCGGTCCAGATCGAGGCCGGTCAGTTGCGCGACCTCAGCGTCAATACGTTCAAGTACCTCGGCACCACTGCGGGCAAGCTCACGGACGACGGCGTCGACCAGAAGTTCCTTGAACAGCCGACGCGCCCGGTTGTGCGCGAGCCCACTGGTCTGTGCCGACTCCCGCGCTTGTGCGACATCCCTGTCCTGCAGACGAATCCACTCCTGCCCGACCCGGACGTCGAAGTCACCGCCCTGGGCCTGCCGTGAGCGGACCACAGCTGCCAGCGCGTCGGCCAGCGCGGCACTCCCTTTCAGACGCGCCACCTCGAAGTGCTCCCCAGCGCCAGGTACGACGCCGGCCAGTTCCTCGCACGTCGCCAGGACGACGTCGTTCTCCCCGAGCGAGGGCAGGACCTGGCTGATGTAGTCGAGGAACCGCGGGCCTGCAACTCGGCGCACGGGCACGTCCGCTCCACCCGCGACACCGGCGAACGCGGCGTGGGCAAGACCGACTACCGGTACAGCCACGACCCCTCCAACCTTGCCCACATCTCCACCGACCGGCTCCTGGACGCCCTCACCTGGATCCTCGGCGGCATGGTCGGGGGACAGTCCCGTGCCGGTTGGTCCCGTCGGCCGCGACCATGGACGCTCGGACTCGGCCAAGACGTCAAGTGCCAGTCAGCCGATCGTGTCTGCCCACGTGATTGGCGCGCCCATCGGAAACGGCTTGTGTCGAACCACCGTCGTCAGCCGAGCCGGGAGACCGGCGACCCGGTCTGTCAGCAGGTTCTTCGTCTGGTGGTGGTACAGCCCTTGTATGCCCCTGGCCAGTACTGCGAGAAGTGTCCCGGGGCCCAGCCATCGGCGAGTGGGCGGCTCCGACTGTCGGGCGGGCGCCGGGGCGTGGACGGGTGAGTCGGCCCGGCGGAACCGGCGGACAGCCAACTCCTTTTGGACACGCAGCGTTTACATGCGTTCGACCCGTCGACCGGCGCGACTTGTTATGGTGTTACTCATTGGTAGCAAGCTGAGTGGGGGGCACGGGGAGACCTGTGGCCATCTCGCCGCCGGGCGAGTGGCGAGACGGATGACCTGGCAAGGGGGCCGGGTCAACGGCTTCTGCGCGTGGGCATCACGCGGCCATCGAACTCCAGTTCCCTCACCCGCTGACCCGGACAGGTGGGACTCGACACATGGCCCGTTCCCTGGTCGAATTACTGACCGTACACGCCCAGCAACAGCCCGACCGTACCGCCTACCGGTACCTCCTCACGGGCGACTGCGACGGGGACACCCAGGAGATCTCCTACGGACAGCTGGCCCACCGCTCCCGGGCCGTCGCCGCCTGGCTTCAGGACCGCGGCCTGGCCGGCTCGCGCGCCCTGCTGCTCCATCCGCCCGGCCTGGAGTTCGTCTCCGCCTTTCTGGGCTGCCTCGCCGCAGGCGTGGTCGCCGTGCCGGGCGTACCCCCGCAGGGCCGGTCGCAGAACCACCGCGCTCTCATCCGGATGAAGCGTCTGCTGGCCGACTCCGACGCCAAGGTGATCCTCGGCGGCCGCGAAGTCATCCGCGCCGTGCGCACATGGACCGAGCACCTGCCCGAACTGGACACGGTCCCCAGCGTCGCCACGGAGGACATTCCCGACGACGCGGCCGACTCCTGGCACGCCCCCGACCTCACCGCCGACTCGGTGGCCTTCCTCCAGTACACCTCCGGCTCCACCTCCGCCCCGCGCGGTGTGGTGGTCACCCACGGCAACCTGCTGGACAACGAGCGGATCATCACCGAGCGGATGGGGCACACCCCGGACGCCCTCGCGGAACACGACCGGGAACTGATCCTCAGCTGGCTCCCCGTCTACCACGACATGGGCCTCATGGGCCCGGTGCTGAACACGCTGTACCTGGGCGCCACGGCCACGCTCTTCTCGCCGCTGCACTTCCTGCAGAGCCCCGATCGCTGGCTGACCGCGATCAGCCGTTACCGGCCGCACACCAGCGGCGGCCCCAACTTCGCCTACGAGCTGTGCCTGAAGCACGCCACCGCCGACCTGGTCGACAGCCTCGACCTGAGCGCGTGGAAGGTCGCCTTCAACGGCGCCGAACCGGTGCGCGCGGCCACGCTGCGACGGTTCACCGAGACCTTCCGCGCGGCCGGCTTCCGCCAACAGGCGTTCTACCCCTGCTACGGCCTGGCCGAGGCCACCTTGATGGTCACCGGCGGTGCGGTGGACGCCCCGCCCACCCTGCTGGAGGCCGCCGAGACCGGCCCGCACGCCGGCGAGGCGGACGCGGCCGCCGTGGGCTGCGGCCGGCCCGGGACCGGGATCACCGTGGTGATCGCCGACCCTGAGCGGCAGGAGGAACTGCCCCAGGGCGAGGTCGGCGAGATATGGGTCGCCGGCGCGAGCGTGGCCAAGGGCTACTGGCGCAACGCCCTGGCCACCCGCGAGACCTTCCGCGCCACCCTGACCGGCCGCGAGGGCCGCTTTCTGCGCACGGGCGACCTCGGCTTCCTGCGGGACGGCGAACTGTTCGTCACCGGCCGCCTGAAGGACCTCGTCGTGATCGACGGGCGCAACCACTACCCGCAGGACCTGGAGCTGTCCGCGGAGTTGTCCCACCCGGCACTGCGGCCCGGCTGCACCGCGGCGTTCTCCGTGGACGCCGGCGGTGCGGAGGGCGAACAGGTCGTCGTGGTGGCCGAGGTGGCGCCCGAGGCGGCCGGCGAGGCCGAGAAGATCACCGACCTGGTGCGCAGCGCGATCGGCGAGGCCCATGGCCTGTCGGTGCGGGACGTGCTGCTGGTCCACCCCGGCACCATCCCGAAGACCTCCAGCGGGAAGATCCAGCGCCGCGCCTCCCGGGCGGCCTACCTCGACGGCACCCTCGTCCTGGTCGACGTGCCCGTCACGGGATGACCCCACCGCGGCCGGCGCCGCGCGCCCGCGCCGGCCGCACCTCCGCCCTCCGCGGCCGTTCACCCGTCGACCTCACCCGTCGACTTCAGCCGTCCGTCACCCCGATGTCAGCCGTACGCCGCTGCCGCACGCGGTCGTGCGGAATCCGCCCGCACCACCGTTGCTGAGGACACCTGCCCAGATGCCTGCGAACGAGCCCCGGAAGCAGTCCACCATCACGCCCCTCACCACCGCCGAGGACGTACGGGCCTGGCTGGGGTCGGCCGTCGCCGAGGCCGCCGGACTCGACCCGCTGGCCGTCGACCCGAACCGACCGATCGCGGAATTCGGGCTGGGATCACGCCGGTTGGTGACGCTGGCCGCCGAACTCTCTGCACGGTCCGGCCGACCATTGGAGCCGTCGCTCGTCTTCGACCACCCCACGATCGCCGCGCTGGCCGACGCGGTCCTCGGCGAGCCGCCCGCCCCGGCGGCCGGACCGGCCTGTGCCGAGGCTCCGCCGCGGGCGGCGGACGACGACATCGCCATCGTCTCCATGGCCTGCCACTTCCCCGGCGGCGCCGACGACCCCGAAGGGCTGTGGCGGCTGCTCGCCGTCGGCGAGGACGCCATCTCAGAGGCACCGGCGGACCGTTGGGACACCCGGAGGCTCTACGATCCCGATCCCGAGGCCACCGGCAAGGCGTACACGCTGCGCGGCGGCTTCCTCGACGGCATCGACCGTTTCGACGCCGCCTTCTTCGGGATCTCGCCCCGCGAGGCCGACGCCATGGACCCGCAGCAGCGGCTGCTGCTGCAGACCAGCTGGGAGGCGATCGAGCGGGCCGGGATCGTCCCCGAGACCCTGCACGGCAGCTCCACGGGCGTCTACATCGGCCTGTACGACAGCGGATACCTCGCCTCCGCCTCGCTGGCCCAGCTCGACGGGCACGTCGGCACGGGCTCGGCGACCAGCGTGGCCTCCGGGCGCATCGCCTACACCCTCGGTCTGCAGGGCCCGGCGGTCACCGTCGACACCGCCTGCTCCTCCTCACTCGTCGCCCTGCACCTGGCGGCCCGCGCGCTGGCGGCAGGGGAGTGCGACCTCGCCCTGGCGGGCGGCGCGAGCCTGCTGGTGACCCCGCGGGCACATGTGGAGTTCAGCAGGCTGCGCGGGCTGTCGCCGTCCGGGCGGTGCAGCCCCTTCTCGGTCGACGCGGACGGCGTGGTGTGGGCCGAGGGCTGCGGTGTGGTGCTGCTCAAGCGGCTGGCCGATGCCCGCCGCGACGGCGACCGGGTGCTCGCCGTGGTCAAGGGCTCGGCCGTCAACCAGGACGGCCGCAGCCAGGGGCTGAGCGCCCCCAACGGCCCGGCGCAGGAACGGGTGCTGCGCGCCGCCCTCGACGCCGCCGGACTCGCACCGGACGACGTGGACCACGTCGAGGCGCACGGCACCGGCACCCGGCTCGGCGACCCCATCGAGGGCCGCGCACTGGCCGCCGTCTTCGGACCGGGCCGCCCCGCCGACCGGCCTCTCGGTCTCGGCTCGCTGAAGTCCAACATCGGTCACACCCAGGCCGCCGCGGGCATCGGCGGCGTGATCAAGACGGTGCTCGCGCTCGGGCACGAGCTCATGCCGCCGTCCCTGCACGCCGAGACCCTCACGGAGCACATCGACTGGGCGCACAGCGGCCTGGCCGTGCACGGCAGCGCCCGGGCGTGGCCGCGCGGCGGCGACCGCGTGCGGCGGGCCGGGGTCAGCGCGTTCGGCATCAGCGGCACCAACGCGCACGTCGTGCTGGAGGAGGCACCGCAGGACGTCCTGGAGGAGGCACCGCAGGACGCCGTCGCACCGGCCGGGGCGGAGGCGGAGCTGCCCGGCCCGACCCTCTTCCCGCTCTCCGCCCGCACGCTCCCCGCGCTCCAGGGCCAGGCCGCTCGCCTTCACGCACACCTCGTTGCCCGGCCGGAGTTGCCCCTGCCCGCAGTGGCCGCGACGCTGGCCCACCACCGCACCCACTTCGAGCACCGTGCCGTCGTCCAGGCGGCCGGCCGGGACGAACTGCTGACCGCGCTGCGGGCCCTCGCGGAGGGCCGGCCCGATCCCGGGCCGACCGCCGGCCCCCGGCGGACGCTGCCCGCGGGCAAGGTGGCCTTCGTCTTCCCCGGCCAGGGCGCCCAGTGGGCCGGCATGGCACGTGACCTGCTCGAACGCGATCCCGTGTTCGCCGACGAACTCGACCGCTGCGACGCCGCCCTGCGACCGTTCACCGTCTGGTCCGCGGCGGCGGTTCTGCGCGGCGAGGCGGGAGCCCCGTCCCTGGACCGCGTGGACGTCGTCCAGCCGGTGCTCTTCGCGGTGATGGTCTCCCTGGCCGCGGTGTGGCGGGCCCGTGGCGTCCGGCCGGACGCCGTGATCGGGCACAGCCAGGGCGAAGTGGCCGCGGCCTGCGTCGCCGGCGCGCTCAGCCTCAACGACGCGGCCGCGGTGGTCGCCCTGCGCAGCCGGGCCCTGACCGGGCTGTCCGGCACCGGCGCCATGGCCGTCGTCGCCCTGCCGCACGCCGAGGTCGTCACCCGCCTCGAGGGTCTCGGCGGCCGGGTCTCGGTCGCCGCCGTGAACAGTGGCCGGGCGACCGTGATCGCCGGTGACGTGGAGCCGCTGGAGGGGCTGCTCGCCGACCTCGACCGGGAACAGGTCTTCGTCCGTCGCCTCGACGTCGACTACGCCTCGCACAGCGCCCGCGTCGAGCCGGTCCGCGCGACGATCCTCGACGAGCTCGACGGCGTGACCACGTACCCCACGTCGGTCGTCTGGTACTCCACCGTGACCGGTGAGCCGGTCACCGAGGAGCTGGAGGCCGACTACTGGTACACCAACCTGCGCGAACCCGTCCGCTTCGCGCCCGCGGTGGAGCGCATGGCGGCCGACGGCTACCGCCACTTCGTCGAACTCGGCCCGCATCCGTCCCTGCTCACCGCCCTGCACACGATCGGCGAGGAATCCGGCCACGAGCTGGTCGCCGTCGGCTCCCTCCGCCGCGACGAGGACGGACCCGCCTGCCTGGACCGCGCCGCCGCCGAACTGCACGTCCACGGACGGCGGTTGGACTGGCCGCGCCTGGTCGCCGACACCGTCCGGGCGGACCTGCCGACCTACGCCTGGGACACCCGGCGCCACTGGATCGAACCGGAGTCCGCCTCGATCGGCCCCGGCCTGTTCGACCGTGCCGCGCATCCGTTGCTCGGCGTCCAGTTGCAGTCGGCCGACGAGACCCGCTGGACCTTCCGCAACGAGTGGTCCCCGGCCATCGCCGACTGGCTGTCCGACCACACCGTGTTCGGCCGGACCGTGGTCTCCGGCACGACCCTGCTGGAGCTGTGCCGGGCCGCCCTCGCCGTGGCCCGCCCGGACGACCCGGCCGACGTGACCGACCTGCTGTTGCTCGCACCCCTCGTGCTGCCCGCGTCCGGCACGGTGGAGGTGTCCGTCGAGGTGGTCACCGCCGGCCCGGCGCCGGAGATCACCGTGCACAGCCGCCCGCGCGGCCAGGAGGCCACCGGCTGGACCCTGCACGCCACCGCCTCGGCGGCCGGGGCGACCGAGGTGGCGGGGCGGCCGCCGGTGTGGCCTCAGGCGGCGGACCCCGCCTGGGGCCCGGACACCTACGAGCGGCTGACCGGGCTCGGCCTCGGCTACGGCCCGGCCTTCCAGGGCGTACGAGAGGCGGTGGTGACCGGCGCCGGCGAGCTGCTCGCCCGGCTGACGCTGCCGTCCGTGGCCCACGACCTGGCCGACCCCTACCCGGTCCACCCGGCGCTGCTGGACGCCGCGCTGCACGTGGCCGCGGCCCTCGAAGGGGGCGCCGCCTCCGACGGCCGGGTGCTCCTTCCGGTCGCCGTGGGCCGCGCCGCGCTGTCGCCGGGCGGCGACGACCTCACCGTGTCCGTGCGCCGCACCGGCGCCGCCGGCACGGATCCCACGCTGGACGTGACGCTGTGGGACGCCGACGGCTTCCCCGTGGGCCGACTGGAGGGGGTACGGCTGCGGGCCGCGAGCCCGGCGGATCTCGCCGGCGGTTCGGGCAACGGGCGGCACCTGTACGAGGTGGCCTGGACGGCCGCACCCGAACCGCCCGCCGAGAAACCGACCGGTGCCTGGACCGTCGTCGGCGACCCGTCCGACCCCGACGTCGCCGCGGCCCTGCGCGGCCTCGAAGCCGCTGGGATCCAGTGCCGTGACACGGGTGGCGAGGTGCTCGTGCGGTTCTGGCCACAACCGGCCGAGGACGCCGAACCGGCCGCCACCGCACGGGAGACGGCGGAGGCCGCGCTGGCCGAACTGCAGACACTCGCCGCACAGGCGGAGCCACCCGCCCGGACCATCTGGGTGACCCGTGGCGCGGTCGCGGCCGAGGACCGGGACACCGTGCCGGGCCTTGCCCTGTCCACGCTGTGGGGTCTGGCCCGCAGCGCCCGTGCCGAGCATCCGGACCTCGGGCTGACACTGCTCGACCTCGACGACACCGATCCCGTGGCTGCCCTGCTCGCCGCCGTCGCGCACCGGGACGAGCCCGAACTCGCCGGGCGCGCGGGCACCTTGCTCGTGCCCCGGCTCGTGCCCGCCCGCGTCGCCGACACGCCCCCTGCACGGACACCCGTCGACGGCACCGTACTGATCACCGGAGGCCTCGGCGCCGTCGGACGCCACATCGCCCGGGTCCTCGCCGAACAGGGCGTGCCCCGCTTGCTGCTGACGTCCCGGCGCGGAGCCGACGACCCGCGCACCGCCGAGGTCACCGCGGAACTCACAGCGCTCGGCGCCGCGGTCGAGGTGGCCGCGTGCGACGTCGCCGACGCCGCTGCCCTGGCCGACATCGTCGGTGCCGTCGCCGGCGAACTCCGCGGCGTCGTGCACTGCGCCGGCGTCCTGGACGACGGGGTGGTCGCCGAGCTGACCCCCGAACGACTCGCGCGGGTGCTCAGCCCCAAGGTGGACGGCGCCGCCCACCTGCACCGGCTCACCGCGGACGCGCAGCTCGACCTGTTCCTGCTGGTCTCCTCCGCCGCCGGTGTCGTCGGCAACGCGGGCCAGGCCAACTACGCCGCCGCCAACGCTTTCCTCGACCAACTCGCCCACCACCGCCGCGCCTTCGGGCTGCCCGCGGTGTCGATCTCCTTCGGCGCCTGGGCGGGCGAGGGCCTCGCCGCCGAACACGCCGACCTGACGCGGATGGCCCGCCTCGGCCACCGCGCCCTGACTCCGGAACAGGGCCGCGACCTCGTCGAACTCGCGCTGCGCCGGGACGCCCCGCACCTGCTCGCCTGTGCGCTGGACCTGCCCCGCCTGCGCGAGACCACGGTCGGCGCGGGCGGCGGTGCGGCCGCGCTGTGGCGCTCCCTGCTGCCCACGCCCCGCACCGGGCAGGACGGCGCGGACGGCCTGGCGGACCGGCTGGCCCGGCTGCCGGAGGCCGAGCGCGCCGACCGCGTCCTGGCCCTGGTCCGCGAGGAGGCCTCCCGCGCCCTCGGTCTGCGCTCGGCGGAGTCCGTCCGCGCCGACCAGCCGCTGCGTGACCTCGGCATGGACTCGGTGACGGCGGTGGAGCTCCGTAACCGCATCGGTGCCCGCCTCGACACCCGCCTCCCGGCCACCCTGCTGTTCGACCACCCCACCCCGGCCCGCCTCGCCGAGCACCTGCTGACCACCGTGATCGCGACGAGCGGGCCCGCCGCCCGCCGTCCCGCGCCCGCCGCGCCCCACACCCGCACCGCGGCGCACGACGAGCCGGTCGCCCTGGTGGCCATGGCCTGCCGCCTGCCGGGCGGCGTCGGCGACCCGGAGGAGCTGTGGCGGCTGGTCGCCGAGGGCCGTGACGCGGTCGGCCCGTTCCCGGCCGGCCGCTGGGACGTCGAGTCGCTGTACGACCCCGACCCGGAGGCGCCGGGCAAGTCGTACGCCCGGGAGGGCGGCTTCCTGGACGACATCGAGTCCTTCGACGCGGGCTTCTTCGGCATCACCCCGAAGGAGGCCGCCGCCATGGACCCGCAGCAGCGGCTGCTGCTGGAGACCGCCTGGGAGGCGCTGGAGCGCGCCGGGCTCGTGCCCGCCGGACTGGCGGGCAGCACCACAGGCGTGTACGTCGGCATGTTCGGCAGCGACTACCTGTCGGGCTCCCGGCTCGACCAGCTGGACGGGTACGTCGGCACCGGGTCGGCGCTCAGCGTGGCCTCGGGCCGGCTGGCGTACGCGCTCGGGCTGCACGGCCCGGCGCTGACGGTGGACACGGCGTGCTCCTCGTCGCTCGTCGCGGTGCACCTGGCGGCGCAGGCACTGCGGTCGGGCGAGTGCGACCTGGCGCTGGCCGGCGGTGTGACGCTCATGGTGACCCCGCAGACCTTCGTGGAGTTCAGCCGGCTGCGGGGCCTGTCCCCGACCGGCCGCTGCCGCTCCTTCTCCGACGACGCCGACGGCGCCGTCTGGGCCGAGGGCGCCGGCATGCTCGTACTGAAGCGGCTGAGCGACGCGCGGCGGGACGGCGACGAGGTGCTTGCGGTGCTGCGCGGCACGGCCGTCAACCAGGACGGCCGCAGCCAGGGCCTGTCCGCGCCCAACGGCCCGGCGCAGGAACAGGTGATCCGGCGGGCCCTGGAGCTGTCCGGCCTCGAACCCGCCGACATCGACTGCGTGGAGGCGCACGGCACGGGCACGACGCTGGGCGACCCGATCGAGGCCAATGCCCTGGCGCAGGTCTTCGGTGCCTCCCGCCCCCGGCACCGCCCGCTGCACCTGGGCTCGCTCAAGTCCAACCTCGGGCACACGCAGGCCGCCTCGGGCATCGCCGGACTGATCAAGGTGGTGCAGTCGCTGCGCCACCAGATGCTGCCGGCCACCCTCCATGCCGACACACCCAGCCGGCACGTCGAGTGGGACGGCAGCGGCCTGCACCTGCTGCAGGAAGCCGTGCCCTGGCCGGCGGCGGGGGAGCGCGTCCGGCGGGCCGGGGTCAGCGCCTTCGGGATCAGCGGGACCAACGCCCATGTGATCGTGGAGGAGGCCCCGCCGTCCGCGCCGGAGCCCGGCCTCGCAGGTGAACCTCCGGCCGGCAAGCGGCTGTTCGTGCTGTCCGGGCGGAGCGAGGCCGCGCTGCGCGGGCAGGCCGCACGGCTGGCCCGGCACCTGACCGGGGACACCGCGCTGCCGGACGTCGCCCACACCCTGGCCCGGCACCGCAGCCACTTCCCCTGGCGGGCGGCGGTCACGGCGGGCGACATGGACGAACTGCGCGCCGCGCTCGATGCGTTGGGCAGCGGACGGGCGCAGCCGGCCACGCCCCGCGAGGAGGAGACGGGCAAGGTGGCCCTCGTCTTCTCCGGGCACGGCGGCCAATGGCCGGGCATGGGCCTGGAGTTGCTGGCCGGTTCCCAGGCGTTCCGCGAGGAGCTGACCCGGATCGACGAGGCGGTCCAGCGGCACGTCGGCTGGTCGGTGCTCAACGCGCTGCGGGCACCGGAGGAGTTCTCCCCGCTCCACCGGACCGAGTGCCTGCAACCGGTGCTGTTCGCCGTCAACGCGGCGCTGGCCGCCGCATGGCGGCAGCTCGGAGTGGCCCCGGACGCCGTGGTCGGGCACAGCCTGGGCGAGATCGCCGCCGCCTACAGCGTGGGCGCCCTCGGCCTGGACGAGGCCGTGGCCGTGGTGACGGGTCGGGCCCAGGCCGTCGTCCCGCTGGTCGGGCAGGGCGGCATGGTCGCGGTGGAACTGCCGCGGGCGCAGGTCGAGGAACTGCTCGCCCCCTACACGGACCGGCTGTTCGTCGCCGCGGTCAACAGCGCGGGCTCCACGGCCGTCTCCGGCGCCGCCGACGCACTGGCAGAGCTGCGCCGCCGGCTCGAGAAGCAGGGGATCACCGTACGACGGCTGTCGACGCCGTTCGCCTCGCACACCCCGCTGATGGAACCTCTGCGCACGGAGTTGCTCGGCCGCTTCTCCGGTATCCGGGGCGCGCAGGCGTCGACCCCGCTGTACTCGACGGTGCTGGCCGAACCCGTCTCCGGCGACCGGCTGGACGCCGACTACTGGTACGATAACCTCAGGCAGCCCGTCCGTTTCGCCGACACCGTCCGGCGGATGCTGGACGACGGCTACCGCTACTTCGTCGAACTCAGCCCGCACCCCTCGCTGCTGTCCGCCATCGAGGCGGTGGCGGCCGAGGCCGGGATCGACGTGGCCGGCGTCGGCTCGCTGCGCCGTCAGCAGGACGGACCCGACGCCCTGCTCCGCGGAGTCGGCGAGTTGTACGTCGCGGGGCACACCCCCGACTGGCAGGCGCTGTTCCCCCATGGCCGTCGCGTCGATCTGCCGACGTACGCCTTCGCCCGCGAACGCCACTGGCTCACGCCCGCCCCGGCCGCCGCCACGGGCTCCTCACCGGTCCTCGGCACGCACGTCCAGTCCAGCGACGAGCCCGACCGGCACCTCTTCCAGAGCGACATCGACCTGCGGGACAGCCGCTTCGCCTATCTGAACGACCACCGGGTGGACGGCGAGGTCTGGCTGCCCGCCGCCGCCTTCCTCGACATGGTGCTGGAGGCCGCCTCCGCGGTGCAGGACGGGCGCCAAGTCCACCTGAGCGACATCGAGTTCGCGCAGCCGTTGCGGATGGATCCCGAACGGCCCGTACGGGTGCAGCTGGTGCTGCGGCCCGCCCGGGACGGCTTCCGGTCCTTCACAGTCGCCTCCGCTGCCGCCGGTGAGCGGCGCCCGCGGTGGGAGCGTCATGTCAGCGGACGCGTCGCGGTGTCCGGCGAGCAGCCCCCGGCCGACGTGCGACCCGACGACGTGCGGTTCGACGACGTGCGGTTCGACGAGGTGCCGCTCGCCACCATGCGTGAGCGGTGCACGCAGGACGTGGACCTGCCGGCGGTGTACACCGGGCTGACCGCCCTCGGCATCGACTACGGCCCCGCCTTCCGGGGCCTGGAACAGGGCCGCCGCGGGAACTCGACGGGACTGGGCCGACTGGCCGCCAGGGCCGCCGCAGGTCACCTGCTGCACCCCGCGGTCCTCGACGCCGCGTTCCACACCGCCGCCTTGCCCGGGGACGCGCCCGAGGGCCGGGCGTTCGTGCCCGCCGGGGCGGGACGGCTGCGGTTCACCGGCCTGCGCACCACGCCCGCCTGGGCCGGCTGCGAACTGCGCTCCGTGTCCGGCGACATGGCCACCCTGGACCTCAGGATCTGGGACGAGGACGGGCAACTCGTCCTGGAGATGGAGGGGTTCCGGCTGGCCGCGCTCTCGCCGCTGGACGGCGCCCTCCTCGAAACCCGCTGGCACCCGCGCCCGGTGGCGCAGGAACCGCCGGTGAAGGGCAGCTGGCTGATCCTGGCCGACGACACGGGGGTGGCGGACGCGCTCGGCGAGCGGCTCGGCACCTCGGTGCCGCACGTGGTCGCCCGCAGGGGCAGCACCTTCGCCGTCGAGGGACCGGGACGCTACGTCCTCGATCCGGCCGACCCCGACCACCTTTCCCGGCTGCTGGAGGAGGCCTTCGCGGGCGGACAGCCCGAGCAGGTGGTCCAGCTCACCGCCCTCGACGCCCCGGCCATCGGCGACGCAGGATCGGCCGAGCAGGCGGCGCGGCTGTGCTGCCTGAGCACCCTGCACCTGGTGCGCGCCCTCGCGTCCCGTCCGCAGGGCCGGGCTCCGCGCCTGTTCGTGGTCGTACGCGGCAGCCAGGCCGCCGGTGACAGCACCTCGGTGACCAACCCGCAGCAGGCGCTCGCCTGGGGCTTCGGGCTCACGGTGGCGCAGGAGTACCCGGAGCTGTCGACCACGCTGATCGACCTGCCGCCCACCGACGGCGTCGACGCCCTGTGGACCCAGCTCAGGCACGCCGACGACGAACGGCTCGTCGCGCTGCGCGACACCGGCCGCCTGGTGCCGCGCCTGGCCCACACCCGCCCGGACGACGGCGGTCACGGTGAGACCTCCGTGGACGGTGTGCACCTGATCACCGGCGGTCTGGGCGGCCTCGGCCACGTCGTCGCCGAGCGGCTGGTCCGCCGCGGGGCCCGCCGACTGGCCCTCATGAGCCGGGGCACGCCCGACGCGGAGGCCAGGAACTGGATCACGGGTCTCGAAGCACGGGGAGTCACCGTCCACCTGGCCCGCGCCGACGTTGCCGACCGGGGGAGTCTCACGGCCGCCCTGGACGCCGTACGGCACGCCTGCGGCCCGATCGCCACGGTCGTGCACGCGGCCGGTGTGCTCGACGACGCCACGGTGGCGAACCTGACCGACGACCGCGTCCTGCGCGTCCTCGCCCCGAAGGTCCTGGGCACCGCTCTCCTCACCGAGCTGATCCCGGAGGCCCGGAACCTGGTCCTGTTCGCCTCCGCGGCCGGGCTTCTCGGGTCGGCCGGGCAGAGCCCGTACGCGGCGGCGAACGCCTTCCTCGACGCCTGGGCACACCACCTCTCCCGCTCCGAACGCCGGGCGCTGAGCCTGGACTGGGGTGCCTGGGCCGGTGTCGGCATGGTCGCCGGGTCCGGCACCCGGGCCGCCGAGACCAGCCGCTCGGGCCTGGTCGCCTTCTCTCCGCAGGAGGGCGGCGAGCTGTTCGAGCGGGTGCTGGACACCGCCCGCCGCCAGCTCGCGCCGATCGCCCTGGACCGGGACATGCTCACGCTCGTCCCCGACGCCGTGCGCACCCGCCCGATCCTGGGCGACCTGGTCACCGTCCCGACGGGCACGGCCGCCTCGGACGACCTCGTCAAGAAGGTGTTCACGGCGACGACCGACCAGGACCGGGCCACCTGGCTGGAGGCGTACGTCCGGGCCCGGGTCGGCGAGGTCTCCGGGGGAGTGGTCGACGTGTCGGCGAGCACGGCCCTGAAGGAACTGGGCCTCGACTCCCTCATGCTGGTGCGCCTGCGCAACGCCTTCGTCCGCGAACTGGGCGTGGAGATCCCGGCAGCGGACGTGTTCGCGGCCTCCGACATCCGCGGCCTCGCCCGGGCCCTGGCCGAGGGCCTTCCGGAGCGGGGCGCCGTGGCGCAGGAGGAGTCCGGCGAACTCCCGGATGAGGTCCCGGAGACCGAACGGCGGCCCGCGACGCGCGACGTCGTACGACTGCTGCGCAGCGCCCGGCCGGACATGCCGGACGCGGCGCACGGCATCGGCCTCGCCGTACGGCTGACCGTGCCGACCACCCCGGAGACGCTCGCCGGCATCCTCACCCGACTCGTCGCGCGACACGCGGCCCTGCGCACCGCCATCGTCACCGGGGAGGACGGCGTCCGGCAGCTGCGCGTGGACCGGGAGCCGGCGGAGCAGGTGCTGCGCTGCACGGTCGTCGACGGCCCCCTCGACGCCGCCGAGCGCCTGCGCGCCCTGCTGGAGCCGCCGTTCGACCTGGCCAGGACCCCATTGTGGCGGTTCGAGCTGCTGGACGGCGGTGCGCACGGCCAGATCCTGGTGTTCGGCGCCCACCACGCGGTCAGCGACCTGCAGTCGCTGCTGCTCGTGGCCGGCGAGATCGACGCGGAACTGTCCGGCACCCCGCTCGACGCCACCGCCACCAACCGCGACGTCGTCCTGCTGATCGCGGCCCAGCAGGGCGGTGAGGGCGCGGGCGCCGAGTGGCGCGAGCGCTTCCACGGCAGCGAACGGCTCGACCTGGAGCTGGCCCGGCCGCGCCCGGCGACCCGGTCGTACCGGGCCGGCAGCGTGACCGTGACGATTCCCGACGGGCTGATGGAACGGGTTACGGCGGCCGCGAGCAGGCTGGCCGTCACTCCCGCCGCCTTCTGCCTCGGCACGCTGACGGTGCTGCTGGCAAGAAAGCGGCAACGGGAGCGGTTCGTGCTCGCCGTGCCCGTGGACACCCGCATCCACGCCGACGCGTACGACGCGGTGGGCTTCTTCGGCGTGCCGGTGCCGTTCCCGGCCGAGGCCCGCGCAGGCGAACAGGTCGCCGAGGTGCTGCACCGCACCGACGCGCGCCTGCAGCACCTCCTGGCCAAGGGCGCCATGTTCTCCGACGTCCTGGCCATCCTGGCCCGGCAGGGCCTGCACCGGGAGAACGCACCGCTCGTCGAGGTCTACTTCAACTACGTACGCTCCTCACACCGCCTCGCCCAGCTGGAGGTGCTGCCGGCCGGCACCGGCTACTCCGATCTCGACCTCATGATCACCATGACCCCGGACGCGGCACGCATCCGGCTCGACCACAACCTGGACATCCTGGACGCCGCGACCACCACCGAGCTGGGCGAGGAGTTCCTGAAGCTGCTCGCGGAGACGGCCGAGAACCCGGCGGTGCCGGCGCGCGCCGGCACCCGGGCCCCCGCCGGTACGGCGCCCGCGTCTCGCCGGTCCCTGGCCCTCGCCGCCACCTTCGCCCTCGGCAACCTCCCGCTGATGTGCGCGGCAGCCGTCGAGGACGGGGCCGGGGACGGCGCACTGTCGATCACCGAGGCGCCGTACCACCACGTGCTCGCGAGCCTCCAGGACCCCTCGGGCGTCTTCGCCGACCCCTCGACGGCGGTGGGTGCGGTGCTGCTGCGGGCGGTGGACCTGGAGCGCTTCGGCCCGGTCGACGACGCGCTGCTCGCCGAACTGCGCGCCGCCTACCCGGCCGCGCTGAAGGCCCTGTCCGAACGCACCGGCAAGCCGCTGATCGTCGGTTTCCTGCCCGCCGCCCGTCAGGAGGACCGCCTGCGGCAGTGGGAGCGCGAGGTCGCCGCCGACCTGGACCGCCTGCCCGGCATCGCCGTGCTCGGCCCCGACGACTGGACCCGGCGCCATCCCGTCGGGGAACGCTTCGACGAGCGGACCGAGCGGCTGGCCCACCTGCCCTTCACCCCGCCCTTCCAGGCGGCCGTGGCACTGCGGCTCGCCGAGGTCGTACGCGCTGCGCTGCGCCCCGCGCCCAAGGTGATCGCGGTGGACGGCGACGAGACCCTGTGGGGCGGGGTCGCCGGCGAGATCGGCCCCGAGGCCGTGGACCTGACCGGCCCGCGTGCTCTGTTCGCGCGCAGGCTGCTGCAGTGGCGCGAGGCCGGCGCGTTGCTGGCGCTCGTCAGCAACAACGACGAGGCCACGGTCCGGGCCGTCCTGGACCGCCCGGACAGCCTGCTGAAGGCGGAGCACTTCAGCGTCCTGTCGGCCGCCTGGGAACCGAAGCCGCGCCGCCTGACCGAGGCCGCACGCACACTCAACCTCGGTCTGGACAGCTTCCTGTTCCTGGACGACAACCCGGCCGAGATCGCCAAGATGCGCTCCGCGCTGCCGCAGGTGCTCTCGGTGACCTGCCCGTCCGCGGACGAACTGGAGGAGTTCCTCGGCCGGTTGTGGCCGCTGGTCCCCGCGGCGGTGACCGCCGAGGACGCGCTGCGATCCCGGTTCTACGCACACGAGCGGGAGCGGGAGGCCGTCCGCGAAGCCGCCGGGTTCGAGGAGTTCCTCGCGCAACTTCAGCTGGCGGTCGACATCCGGGCGTTGTCCGAGGCGGACGTGCAGCGGGCCGAGCAACTCGTGCGTCGCACCAACCAGTTCACCCTCCACCACCGTTCGGCCGACGGCGGCGACGTCGCCCGGTGGCGGCAGCGGGGCGAGGTGTGGACGGCGGCGGCCCGGGACCGGTTCGGCGACTACGGCCAGATCGCGCTGCTCGCGCTCTGTGCCGAAGGCGATCAACTGGATGTCCTGGGCTGGCTGATGAGCTGTCGGGCGCTCGGCCGAGGGGTCGAGGAACGCCTGTTGCAGTGGCTGGCCGACCGTGCCGAGGAACTGGGCTGCGCGAAGGTCCGGCTGACGGCGGAGCGCACGGAGCGCAACATGCCGGCACGGCGACTGGTGGCCGCGCTCGGCGGCGGTGACCAGGACGACGAGCGCCTGGAGGCCGTGGTCGCACCGGACCACCTCAGGGCGTTCCGGTCCTGGGAGCAGCAGTGAGGACGTCCGCAGCAGGTGAGGACTTCACCGGAAGCAAGGACCTGGCCGGAAAGCACGGAAAAGGACGGGCACATCGTGGAAAGGCTCTCATGCGTGACGTGACGCAGGACTCCGGGCAGCGGGCGACCGCCGAGGCGATCGAGCGCGGTGGCGGCGGGCTCGGCGTGGACGACCTGCTGGCCAGGGTGATGCAGGCCGCCCCCGGCGCGGACTCCGGTGCCGCCCCCGCCCTGCCCATCCGGAACGTGGACGACGTGGCCGCGGCCATCGCCGCCGCGGCGGGCCGCTACCTGCCCGCGGGACACCTGTCGCCCGACGCCGACTTCTTCGACGCGGGGGGCACGTCCGTGCACGCCGTGGAGCTGGTCTCCGAGCTGGAGAGCGAGCTGGGCATAGTGTTCGATCTGGACGAGGTGTTCGCCGACGCCCGTCCGATCAGCCTCGCGCGGCGCTGGATGGAGACGACCGGGACCGAAGCGTCGAGCGCGGCCGCCGCGCCGGCCGCGCACGCGGCCACCCCGGCGCCCACCGCCCAGGGCGCTCTGCCGGTTCCGGCCACCGGCACGCTGCCGCCTTCCGGCGCGGGCCCTGTTGCGGTCCCCGCCCCCGGCGCGCCGACGGGTTCCGGTGCGGGGGCTGTCGCGGACCCGTTCTCTGGCGTGTTGCCGCCGTCTGCTGGGGGAGCTGCTGTGGCCTCGGCCGCTGGCGCGCCGACGGTTTCCGATGCGGGTGCTGCTGCGGTCTCGGCCCCTGGCGGGCCGGTGCTTGCCGCTGCGGGTGCTGTCGCGGTTCAGGCCGCCGGTACGCTGCCGCCTTCCGGCGTGGGCGCTGTCGCGGCTCCGGCCCCCGGCGCACTTCCGCTCTCCGCGGCGAGCGCTCCGGCCCACGCCCCGCGCACCCCACCGGCGCTCCGCCCCCGTGTCGGCAGTGGCGACGAACGGTATGCCAGGGCCCGTCGCGAGGACCTCGACCAGATCCTCGCCGATCTGGCCCTCGCCGACCGCCTGCCGTTCGCCGACGTGCCCGAGCCGCTGCCGCCCCGCCGGATCCTGCTGACCGGCGCCACCGGCTTTCTCGGCAGCCACATGTTGCTCGATCTGCTCCGGCACAGCGACGCACATGTCTATTGCCTGGTGCGCGCGGCCGACGAGGAGGCGGCCGTCGCCCGGCTCGGCGAGGCGCTGAAGAGTTACCGGCTGCCCTGGTCGTCGGAGGTGCGGCGCCGGGTGACCGTGCTGTCCGGCGACATCCGGCGGCCGCGGCTCGGCCTGCCCGACGGACTGTGGCACACGCTGGCCCACGAACTGGA
The DNA here is from genome assembly GCF_006715785.1 of Streptomyces puniciscabiei. Lineage (NCBI taxonomy): Bacteria > Bacillati > Actinomycetota > Actinomycetes > Kitasatosporales > Streptomycetaceae > Streptomyces > Streptomyces puniciscabiei. The sequence continues at coordinate 972,452 of NZ_VFNX01000002.1, read as the reverse complement.
CAGCGTCGTGGGCGTGGCCGCGGCCGTGGACTTCCTGCGCGGCTACCAGTCGCTGCGGGCGAGCAACGTCCTCGGCGCGCTCACCCTCGCCGAACTCGCGGCCACCGGTCGGCCCAAGCCGCTGCACCACATCTCCTCGATCGCCGTCTTCAACGAGGTCGGCATCACCTCCATGGGCGAGGACGACCCCCTCGCCCACGTCGACCGGCTCGTCTCGGGCTACGACCAGTCGAAGTGGACCGCGGAGGTCGCCCTGCGCCGTGCCCGCGACCACGGCCTGGTCGTCACGGCGCTGCGCCCCGGCGGCATCGGCGGCCACACGAAGACCGGCGCCTACAACCCGCAGGACCTCAGCAGCGGCCTGATCTCGGCCTTCGGCCGCTTCCGCACCGTCCCCGCCTTCCGCTACCTGAACGCGGCCCCGGTGGACTGGGTGAGCCGGGTCGCCGTCGCCGCGATCTGCGAGGCCGACGCCTGGGGCTACGACTACAACCTCACCGGCGTGCCCAACACCCTCGACGACGTCGTACGTGACATGGCGCTCGGAGGCATGCACGTGCGCGTCCAGGACTGGGACGAGTGGCGCACCGACGCCCTGGCCCGCCTGGCGGCCGACCCCGTGCCCGAACTGGCCTTCCTCACGCGCGTGCTGCAGAGCCCCACCGCTCTCAAGCTGTGCGAGGCGACCCTGAAGGGCCCGGCGGCCAAGGGCGCACGCACCGCCGCGCTGGTCGAGGCGCTCGGGCTGCCACCCGCGGCCCGCTACGACGCGCAGGCCCAGCTGAGGACCTTCGAGCGGCTCGCCCAGGACGGTCTCGCCAGGCTGCCGCACCCGGACGACCAGCCCTACCTGTGGTTCCCGGAGACGACGGAGGGCAGCGTGGGACCGGTCGGCGCCCCCGCCGCCAGCCCTTGCTCCATGGCGCTCACCCTCTCCATCGCGAGCATGTACCAGCTGGTGAAGGAGCGCCGGGTGGACGTGACCGGCGAGGTCGTCTGTACCGCCGTACATCCCGAGCCGCTGACCGTCGAGCGCGGCGACCTATGGATCCGCCCCGAGGAGGGGATACCGCAGCAGCACGGGCTCAGGCACCAACTTCTGCGGTACCGGCTGCGGTTGCGCGACGCCGACGGTGGCCACTGGTGGCTGGAGGGCCACAAGTACGCCCGGGCCCGCCGCGACCTGTGGCGGCAGACCCGCGCGCTGACCGTGCGGATCGGCCGCGAGGGCGAGGCGGCGAGCCTGGCGGGCGAGGTCGTCGTGCCCGCGGACTCCTACGTCCGCGACCAGATCGACGGCATCAAGGTCGACCCGCGCCTGACCAGCCAGGAGAGGCGGGCCGCCAAGCTGACCTGGCTCGCCTGGTTCGGCCTGGAGATGGGCCGTGGCCTGCTCGGCCCCTTCGCCCGCGCCGCCGCGGACCTGCTCGACCTGCGCCGCACCCCGACCCCCACGGAGCACCACCGATGATCTTCAGGACGACCACCTCCCGCACCAGTCGGCCGGCGCTGCCCCGGGTCAGGACCACCGCGGCCCTGCGCCCGCTGCACCACCGCCTCGACCCGGCCCGCGTCGAGGAGATCCCCTTCCGGGCGGACGACGGCGTCCGCCTCGGCCTGACCCGCATCCACACCGGCGCCACGGACCGCCCCGCCGTGCTGCTGCTGCACGGACACACCGCGTCCGCCGACATGTTCCTGCTGCCGGAGACCCGCAACCTGGTCGACGTCCTCCTCGACGACGGCTACGAGCCCTGGCTGCTCGACTGGCGGGGCAGCTGCCGGCTGCCGTACAACGAGACCGGCCAGAGGTACACGTACGACGACGTGGCCCTGTACGACATCCCCGCGGCCGTCAGGCACGTACGCGAGCGCACGGGCGACCGCCCGCTGTTCGTGGTCGCCCACTGCATCGGCTCGCTCACGCTGTCCCTGAGCATGGCGGCGGGCCTGGTGCCGGGCCTTGCCGGTGTGGTGTCCCAGGGTGTGTTCCTTACGCCCAAGCTCGCCGGCCGCACATCGCTGCGGATGTCGCTGGCGGGGGAGCTGCTGAAGACGCGGATCGACCACATCCCGGTCGACTTCCGCAAGGTGGGCCTGTGGTCGAAGTACACCCCGCTGTTCGCACTGGCGTCACGGAAGGCGAGCTGCCCGGACCCGACCTGCCAGATCCTGCACAACTCCGCCTGGGGCACGGGCGCCTCGCTCTTCGTGCACGAGAACCTCTCCAAGGCCACCCACGCCCGCCTCGCCGACCTCCTCGGCCCCGCGCCGCTGTGGATCCTGCCCCACCTGCGCCGCATCGAGCTGGCCCGCAGCGTGGTCCGCTGGCACGAAACCGACCACCGCTACCGTGCCCTGCCGCCCAATGCGCTGGACGCGGCCGGCCGTATCGACACCCCCGTGCTGCTGCTCGCGGGCAGCGAGAACGGCTTGTGGCTGGACTCCCAGCGACTCTGCCACGACGTACTCGCCCACCGCCAGCCCCAGTTGGACGTGTCCTACACCGAGATCCCCGGGTACGGCCACCTGGACACGTTCCTGGGCCGGGGCGCCGCCCTCGACGTCTTCGGTCACATCCTCGAATTTCTCGGCGGACGGGGGTGATGGACGGCCGGTCGGCCGACTACCGAACTCGCGCGCAGACCCACAGGTTCGCCACACCCCCTCCCGTCACGCAGCTCGAGCCGCGCGGGCTGGCTCTGTTCATCAGTTGCGGCTCTGGCTCCCGTGATGCTGCCCTCCAGCGAGGTACTCGGCAAGCCTCGTGCCGGGGTCGCCGGCCACTTGATGCGCGGATCGCCCTGCCGGCCATGTCGAGATCCCGTCGTCCGCCCACCGCGGCACGACATGGAAGTGAAGGTGCGGCACCGACTGTTCGGATGCCGGGCCGCTGGCGCTCAGGATGTTCACGCCTGAGGCGTCCAGGGCAGCCCTCATAGCACCGGACACACGCTGGACCAGCGTAACCGTCGCGGCGAGGACGTCGCGTGGGGTGTCGAAGACATCCGCGTAGTGCTGTGTGGGAACGACCAGAGTATGTCCGGGCGCCAACGGATCCAGCGGCAGGAACGCGCAGGCCTCGGTCTCATACGCCACCCAGCGCGCGGAGTCTTCGTCGATGAGTCGGCAGAAAGTGGAATCCACGTGGCGCGAGCTTGCCACAGGTGCGACGGCATTCCCCCGGCGCCCTCCCCTTCCGGACCACCGCGGACCTCGCAACCAACCCAACAGAGCCGGCGCATCGCGTCGGCTCAGGGGGTCTCGAGAGACACCGGGTGGTGCTGATCTGGTTGAAGATATTGGAGTAGGCGTAGCCGGTCGCCTTGTCGTACCCGTCGACCTCCCAGAAGGACAGTTCCCGGACTCCGTTGGAGGCGGTGAAGTTCTCCAGCGTGGCAGCGTCGGACTGGGAGAAGTTTTCGTCGTCGTCGTTCTTGCCGGCGATCGGCGTCAGGCCCATCATCCGGTACGCCTGCGGGGTGGAAACGCCGTAGATGGTGGCGAGTTGCTGGGCGGTGGCCTGTGCGGCCGATTCGGCGTCGGCGAGCGCGTTGTGTCCGTCGCCGAAGTCCATGGTCATGCCCACGCCACCGCGCGGGTCCCCCTCCGCGTGCAGATCCGCCTTGGAGCAGTGGGCCGGAAAGACCGGAGCGGTCACGCCTTTTGGATGTGCAGCGCGTGGGTCCCTGCGTACCGGCCGGCTCGGCGGGCCCTGGGTTCTGTTCGTCAAATGTCACGCCCACATCAGCGGGGCTGCGAGGGTGACTGCTGCTTGGTAGGACTCGGTGGTCTTGTCGTACCGGGTGGCGATGCCGCGCCACTGCTTCAGCTCGTTGAAGCACCGTTCCACCACGTTGCGCCGCTTGTAGGCGTCGCGATCGAAGGCCGGGGGGCCGTCCACCACGGCTGCCGCGGTTCAACCGGTTGCGGACCTGGTCGGCTCGCTCGGGAATGGTGTGGCTGATCCCGCGCCGACGCAGCCAGCTGCGGATCGCCCTGGAGCCGTAGCCCTTGTCGCCCAGGACGTTGAGGGCCGCACCCGGGGCCGTCCCGGACCCGTCCTGGGCACCCGGATCGCCTCCATCACGGCGATGAACTGGGTGCAGTCGTTGGTGTTGCGGCCCGTGACGGTGAAGGCGAGCGGGCGGCCGGCGCCGTCGCAGGCCAGGTGAATCTTGCTGGTCAGGCCGCCTCGGGAGCGTCCGAGCGCGGGGTTGCGGGGCCCCCCTTTTCGGGCGCCGGCGGCGTGCTGGTGGGCGTGGACTATCGCGGAGTCGACCGATACCAGCCAGTCGGTGTCCCCGGCGGCGTCCGCCCGGACCTGGGCGGCGCGGAGCATTCGCTCGAACGTGCCGTCCGTCGCCCACCGGCGGAAACGGGTGTGCAGCGTGGCCCACGGCCCGTACCGCTCGGGCACGTCCCGCCAGGCCGTGCCTGTACGGAACTTCCACATGATCCCGTTGAGGCCCCTGCGCTCGTCCAGCCGCTTGCGCCCACGCGACGACACGGGCAGCAACGGCCGGACGAACTCCCGTTCAGCAGCGGACAGTTCATGGCGACGTATCACCCGATCACGATCCATCACTCAAGATCATTTGAAGACAGACCCTAGTCGGGTGAAGGGGCTACAGAGCTGGAGCCCTGTGTGCCGCACCATTCGGTCAATGCTTGACGGGCCGCGTCGATGCGATGTTCAGGTGACTCGTCCGAGATGGCCCATGCGATATAGGCGTCTGGTCTGACCAGAACACTCTTTTGGGTAGCGCCCTTCGGGGATACGATCTCCACCTCGCCGGCCCACTCTGTGATCAGTGAGGGGAAGCGCTCCGTGTCGGACGGTGTGACAAGGACGAACCGTCGCTTACGGAGGGCTTCGTAGAGTCTGCGTCCGTCGCTGAGGGGGACGTCAGGTGCCCGCTTCCCGACAAGGGGATGCGCGCCGGCCGCGGCGGCGTAGGAAATGTCGAGTCCCGAGATTGCCATGGCCAGTCGTCGGGCCACTGGTGGGGCTTGCAGCACCGTACGCGCTGACAAGTCACGGAGGCCGCACAATGCCCGTGGCGTGGTGAGGACGCCGCGGAGCAGTGCCCCGCTCATCCGCAGAACCCGGTGTCCCACCGGGTGCCGTTCGTTCTGATAGCTGTCGAGCAGGGTGTCCGGTGCGCGGCCACGCTGCACGGCTGCGAGTTTCCAGCTCAGGTTTGCGGAGTCCTGGATGCTGGTGTTGAGGCCCATGCCGCCGGCCGGGGAATGGACATGGGCGGCGTCGCCGACGAGGAATACTCGGCCTACTCGGTAGCGGGGTGACTGGCGTTCGTCGCTGTGGAATCTGGAGAGCCAGCGAGGGTCGTGCATGCCGAAGTCGCTGCCGAGCGCCTGGCGGGCGACGTCTTTGACTTCTTCCAGATCGACCGAGGCGTTGTCGGGCATGGGGTGGTGGCGATTCCAGGCCATGACCCTGAACCAGCCGTCGCCGAACGGGACGACAATGGCGAAGGCGTTTCCGGTCGCTGCCACGGTGGGCGGCTTCTTCGGCGGATCAGCCATCCGGACGTCTGCGAGCATCATGGAGCGAACGGCGGAGCGGCCGGGGAATGGGAGGCCGAGGGACTGGCGCACGCAGCTGTTTCGTCCGTCTGCGCCGACGACGAAGTCTGCGCGCAGGCTGTGTTCAGTGCCGGCTGGTGTCTTCACGGTGATGTCGACACCGCTCGGATCTTGCTGGACGCCAGTCACTTCGTGGGCCCGCATGATGTTCACGCCGTGTGTCAGGGCGCGGGACAGGAGCAGTCGCTCGGTGTTGTACTGGGGCGTCACGAGCACGTGGGGGTAACGGGTCGGCAGGTGCGACAGATCGATCCGCAGAAATTGCAAGATCGGGTTGCGGAGGCCGGTCAGCAGCAGGTCGTCGGCCAGGCCGCGGGCGTCCAGTTGCTCCATCGTTCGGGCGTGAACGGCGAATGCGCGTGTCAGCTGGGATTCCCCTTCTCGCCGTTCCACGACGGTGCAGCGGACTCCGGCCTCGGCCAGGTCACCTGCGAGCAGCAACCCCGCTGGACCAGCACCGACGACCAGCACCTCAACGTCGGATCCCATGTCCCGCCCTCCGCGTGTCACAGAACGAGTAGTAACGACCCGTGATCACCTGGCTGCCGCCCGCCAGCGGTGGTGATGTTCAGGGCGGGTGGGTGACCGTGCCCGGGAGTTCACTCGGGTGGCGTGACGGTGAATTCTCCTGACCGCAAGGACCACCGTACGAGACAGACCACTTCCTCGCCTGTCAGGCAACGACCGTCCCACTCGTTACGGAAGCGGTGGTTCCAGACGCGCTGAATCGCTGCCCCGCAATTAACGTTGACCTCATGCGGCGCCCCTTTCGCGTCACATCCCGGAGGGCGTCACGTAAGGGGCTCGCAAGCGGACATCGAGAGGAACGCAACCATGCCCTTCGCCACCGCCGAGGACGGCACGCAGATCTTCTACAAGGACTGGGGCTCGGGCCAGCCCGTGCTCTTCTCCCACGGCTGGCCGCTCACCGCCGACGCCTGGGACCCCCAGATGAAGCTCATGGTGGACAACGGATTCCGCGCCATCGCTCACGACCGGCGCGGTGGCGGCCGCTCCGGTCAGCCCTGGGACGGCAACAACCTCGACACGTACGCCGACGACCTGGCCGCGGTCATCGAAACCGAAGACCTGCACGACGTCATTCTGGTCGGGCACTCCACCGGCGGCGGCGAAGTCACCCGCTACATCGGCCGGCACGGCACGTCACGGGTCGCCAAGCTGGTCCTGCTCGGCGCGATCCCGCCGCTGATGCTGAAGACGGAGGCCAACCCCGAGGGCCTGCCGATCGAGGTGTTCGACGAGATCCGCCAGGGTGTGCTCACGGACCGCTCGCAGTACTACAAGGACCTCAGTGCCCCGTTCTACGGTGCCAACCGTGAGGGCTCGACCGTCTCCCAGGGAACGCGTGACGAGTTCTGGCTCTGGAGCATGACAGTCGGCATCAAGGGCGCCTACGACTGCATCAAGGCGTTCTCCGAGACGGACACGACCGAGGACCTGAAGAAGGTCGATGTGCCGACACTGATCGTGCATGGCGACGACGACCAGATCGTGCCCATCGTCTCCGCGGGCGCCAAATCATCCAAGATCGTCAAGGGTGCGCAGTACAAGGTCTACGAGGGCGCACCTCATGGCCTTGCGATGGTGCCCAAGTACGCCGAGATCTTCAACAAGGACCTGCTTGAGTTCGCGCGGAGCTAGCGACGGCTCGCGCCCCGGTGAACGGCAGCACTGCCGCTGGAACTGCTGGGAACCGGCGCTGCGAATTGGCCGCCCGGAGGGCCGGCTCATCGCCTGACAGACCGCGCGTTGGCCGTATGCGCAAAGGGCATTCGCCGGCCGCCCGCCGCAAACCTGCGTCAGGCAGCGGCGGCGGTCGGCGGCGCTCCCGAACCATGTCCCGGGCACTACGTCCGGAGCGGCTGAATCTGGCTCGGCGGCCAGGCTGATCGGTTCGCCCGTGTCAGCCGACCGGGCTTGCGCCTTGCTGGAAGACGTTGATGAGATTTCCGTCGTTGTCACGGATCGCGGTCGAGATACTGCCGTCGCCGAGGTCCATCTGCTCCCAGACGGTCGTCACCCCCAGATCACGGAAGGTGCGGGTCACGCTCTCGAGGTCTTCGACACGGAAGACCAGGGCCTTGTTGCCGATCGGGCGGATGTGGGCGGGAGGCTCTGCCGTCAGTTCAGGGATCCGCACACCGTTTGCGGGCTGAAGGAGCTCCAGCCGAAAACCGGGCCCCTCCAAGAAGGCAACGTCCGCTCCGATGGCGTCGAAGCGGGACTTCGCCAGCAGGGTGAGGCCGAACACCCGGTTCCACCACTGGATCGACGCGTCGAGGTCACTGACGGAAATCGTCACGTTGTGGAGGCTGTAGGTGAAGAGCGGCGGGGGAGGGGTGGTCATGGTGATCACTTTTCGTTGGGCGTGTGCAGTCGTTTGCGGAGGGGCACGCGAGACCTCGCGCAGTCCCGCCCGGCGGTTTCCCTGCCGTGCAGCGGAACAGTCTGTACCTGTCTACCGCCGACCCGACGTCCCCTTGCAGTAGCGAATCCGCAGGTCGCACTTCAAAGGTAGAACTTATGGACCGTTCAGTCAAGAACGTAGGGCTCCTTCACTTGCGTTGCGAAGTCAGTCGATCAATGCACTATTTGAGCGCTCGCCGCGCCGTCGGCATTCGAAAGAGAGCCGCGAATAAGGTCCTGTGCGGGAATCTGTAGAGCTCGCCCGCAGTGCTCGTGTGAAACGGTCCGGCGCCGTCGGCTGCCAGAGCGTCGTCCGGCCCGCGGTGAGGCGCAGTCGATGGCGCAGCCGCACGGCCGAAGAGGGCCCCCTCAAGGGCATGACGAAAGGGGCGGGCCGGCAACTGTGCCGGGGCGGGCGGCCGGGCCACTCGTGGGAACATTCGAAAGGTAGGTGAGCTGGACGCTCGCGTGCCGACCCAGGCGGGCCCACCCGGATCGCTGTTTGTCGGCACATCACCTGTGGACGATGCCGACCCGCAGGATGGTCAGTGCCGGGACAGCTGCTTGAGGGCGGCCCGGCCTATCTGCAGCAGAGCCGAGCCGTCCATGTCGGTCTTGGCGAGAAACTCGATGCCCTGCATGACGGCGAGGAGCAGTCGCCCGAGCTCCTGGGCGTCCGCGCTCGGTTCGACCGTCCCGTCGTCCTGGGCTTCCTTTACGCAGGCGATCAGAAGATCTTCGACCGCTTGATAGGTGGACCGGGCCCGGGAGACCACATCCGGATCGTTGCTGTGCAGCTCGGATGTACTGTTGACCAGAAGACAGCCGCGGCGCTGCGGGTCCTCCGTGAATCCCTTGGCCACTCCCTCAACGAACAGGGTCAGGCGTTCGAAGGGCGTCCCGGGCCCGGTGAGGACCGCCCGGACGCCGTTCAGCTGTTCCTCGCGGTAGCCGTCCAGCACGTGCAAGAACAGCTGCCGCTTGTCGCCGAAGGCGCCGTACAGACTTCCCTTGCCCAGTCCGGTGGCGTCCGTCAGGTTCTGCAGTGACGTAGCCGCGTACCCCTGATTCCAGAACTGCTCGCGCGCAGACTCCAGTACCTGGTTGTCATCGAAATTCCGCGGTCGCCCCATGACTGCAGCCTACCTTCTTCTTGACCTATCGGTCCAGATCGTGGGGCATGCAGCACAGGCCCGGCTGCTCGCGGTGACGCGGGAGGACCTGGGCGTTCCCCTCGTCGCCGCCGTGCGGGGCTGCCGTGCAGGGCAAGGCCGGGCGACAGGAGCCGTGCCGTGCATGGCTCCCCCTCAGGGGCTTTCCCGGCGCCCTCGCGGGCAGGCCCGTGCCGGCCGTCCTGTCGCGCCTCGACGGTATGCCCACGGTCACGTTTTTGTCCGTGCGGTCCATAACCAGGTTCTTTACCGTATAGTCCATAACTGGGCTCGGGGCCGTCCGGTTCGGGCTGTAAAACCGCAGTGACACTCGGTGCACGACTTCTGGCGTTCGCACCGGACAGGAGTAAACGATCATGGGACAGCTCGACGGGAAGACGGCAGTGATCACCGGAGGCAACAGCGGAATCGGACTGGCCACCGCCAAGCGATTCGCACGCGAAGGCGCCCACGTGTTCATCACCGGCCGCCGGCAGGAGGCCCTCGACGCCGCGCTGGCCGAGATCGGCGGCGAAGCCACCGCCGTCAGGGGCGACGTCGCGGATCTCGCGGACATCGACCGCCTGTACGCGGCTGTCGCCGAGCGAGGCCGGCCCATCGACGTACTGTTCGCCAACGCGGGCGGCGGTGAGTTCGCTGCCCTTGAGCAGGTCACCGAGGAGCACTTCGACGCCACCTTCAACATCAACGTACGGGGGATGCTCTTCACTGTTCAGAAGGCCATTCCGCTGCTCAACGACGGCGCCTCGGTGATCCTGACCGGATCGACTGCCGCGACCTCAGGCGGCGCCGCCTTTGGCGTGTACGCCGCGTCCAAGGCTGCGGTCCGTTCCTTCTCGCGCACCTGGGCCAACGAACTGAGCGGCCGCGCGATCCGGGTGAACACCCTGGTCCCCGGTCCGATCGTCACCCCGGGCATCACCGGCCTGGCCGCCGACGCCGACCAGGCCGCACAGATGAGGGACGCCTTCGCCAGCCAGGTTCCGCTGGGTCGCATGGGGCAGCCGGACGAGGCCGCTGCTGCTGCGCTGTTCCTCGCCAGCAATGAGAGCAGCTTCGTCACCGGATCCGAGCTTTTCGTGGATGGCGGACTCAACCAGATCTGATCGCCGCAAGAGGATGCGCTGTGCCTGTCCCGGCGAAGACGACAGCCGCCCTGTCCGCGTCGCGATCACACCGGTAGTCACACCGAACCTAGCCTCGATCTTGCATGAGGGTCCATCAGCAAGCTGACGGACCCTCATGCAAGATCGAGGCTAGTGGACTGTCGCGGCTAATGTCTGGGATAGAGGTGGCGCAGTTTGATGCGTGCAGCGTGGGTGGTGAACTGCCAGTCCACCTGACGCTGGTCGGTGTTGGTGACGTTCTGCCTGGCTGAGAGTTCGGTGTTGAGTGTGTCGAGGTCGCCGATCCTGCGGTCGAGACATTGCCTGGTCAGCGCGGAGAGTTCGGTCTCGGCGATGTTGAGCCATGACTCGTGTTTGGGCAGCTGCTTGACCTGGCCGGCCCAGTCGATCCGGGTCCACTGGGACAGTGCCTGAACCCCACGCCATCCGCGTAAGGTTCGACTCACGAAGATGGAGCACGTGCCACACCGGAGATGTACTCGCTGTCCTGGCAGGCGTCGTGCCCAGGCCGGGCGGGGAGCGGGCCGCGGACATGGTCGAGGAGCTGGAAGGGCTTCTCGTCCATGCACATCACCGGACGTGCCGGGTCATAGGGCCGGGCATGGACGGTGAGCTTGTTCCGCTTTGACGGACCCCAACGGTGTGGTGGTCAGGCTGCGAGTGCGGCCTCGTAGTCGGCGGGGCTGCGGTCGTCGAGGCTGCTGTGGAGTCGGTCCAAGTTGTACCAGCTTTCGATCCACTCAAAGATCGCGGTGTGGGCGGCGGACCTGCTGGGCCAGGGCTGGATGCCGATCAGCTCGTTGTTCAGGGCGGCGAAGAACGACTCGGCCAGCGCGTTGTCCCAGCACTGGCCGGTACGGCCAGCGGATAGCCGGACACCCAACTGGTCTGCCAACAGGGCGAGTTCTAGGCTGGTGTATTGGCAGCCGCGGTCGGAGTGGAAGATCACGGAACCTGCTGGGCGGCGCTGGTGGCAGGCGGCTCGCAGTGCGTCGGCGACCAGTTCGGTGCGCAGGTGGTCGGCAGTGGCCCGGCCGACCACCCGGCGGGAGGCGATGTCGATGACGGTGGCCAGGTAGAGCCAGCCCTCGTCGGTGGGGATGTAGGTGATGTCGCCGCACCAGCGGATGTCGACCGCGCTCGGGTCGGGTCGGAAGTCGCGCAGGACCAGGTCCGGGCGGGTGTCAGCGCGGCGGCCAACGTCGTCTTCCGGAAACCCCCGGCCCCGCACACCACCGCGAAGCGACCGCGCGGACGCCGCAGCAGCCCCGCCAGCCGGTCGAGTGCGAGCCCGTGCCTGCGCACCGCGACTGATTCAAGGTACGGACGCCATAGCGAGGTGAACCGCACGGTGGTGCGTGCGGCACCGGTGACCGGGTCCGTTCTGAGAGGACTGCCCTCAGCACCGGTCGGCCCGTCGAGGCAGTGGCTCACCAGCGCCAGTCCGGCACTGACTGCAGCCAGAAGCACGAACACCGACCAGACGACCCCGGTGTTCCGACCCCAGTTGGGCACCGCCGCACTCGCATAGCCGATGCGCTCGCAGAGTCTCGGCGAGCTGCGCCGACGTGTCGAGGGTGTCCGTGCTCCCGGGGTCGGACAGCGAGCCGGGGGGGCGGGGTTCCCGGTCAGCGGCTCCCGGTCAGCGGCTCCCCTGCCGCTGTCAGGGCTGTTCGGCTGCGCTGATCCCCCGCAGTATCGCGAAGGCCCGTGGCAGGGGTGCCGGGCCGGTGTCGGTGAGGCCGGACGCCCGGCGCGCCCTGCGGGTGCGCAGTACGGCGCGCACTGCGGACAGGGCGGCGCAGGCGATCACCGCGGCTGTGAGGTCGGCGTCCGGCGTGTTGGGCGGCAGTCTGCGCTCGACCAGGACGGTGAGCCGCTCCTCGAAGTCGGAGAAGGCCTGGACGAGCCGGGCCGTGACGACGTTCTCGATGCCTTGGACCGGATGGCTGAGGGCGGTCAGAGTGGAGGCGGCGAACGGCTCGGCCGCCTCCAGCAGGGCGTTGCACACCGCGTCCAGGGGCTCCTCGTCCGCCGGACGCCGGGCCAGGGCGTTTTCGACGTAGGCGAAGATCTCGACGCCGTCCGGCAGCAGCAGCGCCTCCTTGCTCTCGAAGTAGCGGAAGAAGGTGCGCACGGAGACGTTCGCGTATGCGGCGATGTCCGCGATCGTAGTGGCCTCGAAGCCGCGTTCCTTGAACAGGCGTGCGGCCCCTTCCAGCAGGCGGCGCCGCGTCTCCTCCTTCTTGCGTTCGCGCAGTCCGGCGGGGGCGATCTCACTGGGCATGGTCCGAAGCCTCCCGCCATGGTGTCACGACTGTCAATTGACATGCATGCCACCCCCCTGGCCGACGCACGCAGTGCTACCGACCGCTGACACGTGCCGCTCCGAAGCGTCGCCTTCTGGCGCGCACTCTCCCAGAGTCGTCGGCGCCAAAAATGACAGCACTGCCAATTGTCATTCATGCCACTTCCTCTCTAGAGTTCGTGTCACTCGTGACACTTTCTTCTTGGAGGCCCAGGTGGCCCGACCTCTGCAGCACCCATGCGCGTCGAGCGGGGCGCACACCGCCTCCCCTCCGGCGACGGACTTCGCCGCGGCCCGCGGACTCGGCCGCCTCGGCGGCTTCTGCGCCCGACACCCGACGGCGGTGATCGCCGTCTGGCTGCTGGTCCTCGTCGCGGCCCTGGCCGGACGGCACCTCGCCGCGCCCACCTTCAGCGACCAGGTCAGCCTGCCCGGCACCGCCTCCCACACCGGCGCCGATCTCCTCGCCACCTCGATGCCCGAGGCGGGCAGGCCGGGCGGCAAGGTCGTGTTCCACACCAGCTCCGGCGCCGTCGCCGACCAGCGGTCCGCGCTCGAGCGGACCCTGGCCGAGCTGCGCGATCTGCCGCACGTCACTGCTGTATCCGCGCCCGTCACCAGCGCCGACGGACGTACCGCGTACACCGCCGTTTCCTTCGACGAGCAGCTGAAGAACCTCGGCCACCACTACACCGGGCAACTGGACAAGGCGACCGGCCCCGCCCGGGCGGCGGGGCTCGGCGTCGCCTACGGCGGGGATCTGGATCAGGTGGTGCGCGCACCGGCCGACGACAAGCTGAGCGAGGGCGTAGGCGTCGTCACCGCCCTCGTCATCCTGCTGCTGGTCTTCGGCAGCGTCCTCGCCGCGCTGCTCCCGCTGATCACCGCGCTGATCGGCGTCGGGGTCGGCCTCGCCATCGTGGGCATCGTTGCCGCCACGCTCTCCTTCGCGACCTCGGCCACCACCCTTGCCGGCATGATCGGCCTGGGCGTCGGCATCGACTACGCCCTGTTCCTGACGACGCGCTTCCGCCAGGACCTCATCGACGGGCGCGACCCCGCCGATGCCGCGGCCCGCACCGCGCACACCAGCGGAGGCGCCGTCCTCGTCGCCGCTGTGACCGTGGCCGTCGCCATGCTCAGCCTCTATGCCTGCGGGCTGACCTTCATCGGCAAGATCGGCCTCGCGGCCACCTGTGCCGTCGTCATCACCGCCGCTGCCGCCCTCACCCTCGTACCGGCGGCTCTGGGGCTGGTCGGCAGGCGCATCGACCGGTTCGGGCTGCGCCGCCCGGTCGCGGAGGGCACCGCGGCCGGCGACGGCCGGAACCGCTACGCGGACCTCGTCGCCCGGCGCCCCTGGACTTTCCTCGCCGTCGGAGTCGCCGTCCTCGGCGTGTGCTCCCTGCCCCTGCTGTCGATGCGCCTCGGCCACGTCGACGCCGGTGCCGACCGACCCGGCAGCAGCACCCGAACCGCGTACGACTGGCTCGCGCACGCCGACGGGCAGGGCTTCGGAGCGGGGGCGAACGGCCCGATCGTCACCGTCGTCGACGTGCGCGGCGCAAAGGCGCCCGCCGACCGGATCACGGCCCACGTGACCACGGCCCTGGAAACCACCCACGGCGTGGCCGCCTTCACCCCCGTCAAGGCGAGCGACGACGGAAGGATCCTCGTCACCACGCTCACCCCGACCACCGGCCCCCAGGACGCCGCCACCGGCGACCTGCTCGCCGCCCTCTCCGGGCGGACACTGCCGAAGGCCCTGCACGGCACGGGCGCGAAGGCCTATCTCACCGGCACCGTGGCCGGCCAGGCCGACTTCCGCGACACGCTCGGCGAACGGCTGCCCATCGTCATCGGCATCGTCCTGGTCCTCGCCTTCCTGCTGCTCATGACGGTCTTCCGCAGCCTGGTGATCCCGCTCAAGGCCGTCGTGCTCAACCTGTGCACCACAGCCGCGTCCTACGGCGTGCTCGTCGCGGTCTTCCAGTGGGGATGGGGCGAATCGCTGCTGGGACTCTCGGAGCCGGTGCCCATCGAGTCGTACGTGCCGATGATGATGTTCGCGATCGTCTTCGGGCTGTCCATGGACTACGAGATCTTCCTGCTGTCCCGCATCGCCGAGGCCTGGCACCGCACCCGTGACAACCGGCTTGCCGTGGGGGAGGGGCTGTCCGCGACGGCGCGCGTGATCTCCGCCGCCGCCTTCATCATGACCGCGGTGTTCCTGTCCTTCACCGCCTCACCGACCGTGGTCGTGAAGATGCTCGCCCTGGGGCTGGCGATCAGCGTGATCGTCGACGCCACGCTGGTCCGCCTGATCCTGGTGCCGTCCGCCATGTTCCTCATCGGCCGGGCGAACTGGTGGATACCCCGCCGGCTCGACCGGATCCTCCTGTGCCTGCACGCCTGACCGCCCGCCGACCGATCCGGAGCAGTGCCCACATGAAACCGAGCCCCCGCGGGAGAACCCGCCTCGTCCTGTCCGCGACCGCCGCCACCCTTGCCCTGGTCACCAGCGCGACCGACCTCTGGGCCGAGCACCGCACCGAGGAACGGGTCGTCGCCCGGGCGGAGCGCCGGCTGAAGCCGGACGGCCCGGTGCACGCCGACCTCACCACCCCCCTCGCTGGCCTGCGCACCCTGGGAGGGGAGGTCGGAGACATCGAGGTGCACGCGAAAGGCGTGCATCGTCAGCACGTCGTGTCGGATGTGACCGTCCGCCTGAAAGACGTCACGACGAACGGCGACAGCGCCGGCGGCACCGCAACCGCCATCGTCGGATACGACCAGGTGACCCGGCGCCTGGGCGCGCCGGGCAACGGCCTGACCGCCGGCGGAGAGGACGGCGACCTGATCCTCGCAGGCAGCGTCGGCCGCCTGGGCCTGCCGGTCACCGTGCGGACGACCCTGTCCACGACCGCGCACGCCTTCACCATCACGCCCACCACGGTCAGCGTCCTCGGCCGAAGCGTGCCCGTCGACGACCTCGCCGGGCTGCCGGCCACCTCCGGACTCCGCGACGAACTGGAGCGCAGGACCGTGGCCGTCACCGCACTGCCCCACGGCGTCGCGCTCACATCGGCGCACGCCGCCGCCGACGGCCTCGTCCTCGACTTCTCCATCGCCGCCGGGCCGACACCGAGCGCAGGAGGGAAAGCCTCCTGACCGGCCGGCCGGCCCGGACCGGGTGTTGCCGGTCGCGATGTGCAGCGCACGAACTTGACGTTGCGGCAGGTGGCACCGCTGTTCGGTGTCTCGAAGTCCGTGGCCGCCGGTCAGGACAGTTTCCTCAGGATCGCTCGGGCCTTGTCGGCGGCGGCCTTGCTCTGACGGTGTGCCTCTTCGAGAGCGGTCCGGTTCTTCTGGATCAGGCGTTTCTGGACGCGAATGTCGATCGCGCGGACCGTTGGAACGTAGTGGGTCTTCTCCTTGCACACTGCGTCCGCCACCGCGGTCGCCTTCTCCAGTCCGGAGGGAACATGGGGGTCGCGGTGGGGGTTCTGTTCGAACTCCTTCTCCTCCCGCTTGGGGTCGTTGCGGGCTTCCGAGGGCTTGGCGTAGTGGTAGCCGTGGGCTTTCATGCACGCTGACCAGGCGCGGTCCGCAGCCTTCCACTCGTTCGTCTTCTCGCCCTCGGTGATGCCCGCTCCTTTCACATACAGCACCGGGTCCCGGCGGTCCTGGGGCCGGAAACCGTACAAGGTGCGGTCGGCCTGGCCGAGACAGCCGTGCGGGGGAACGGTGTGCCCATGGACGGTGTTCTTGTTGCGCAGGTACACGAACTCGCCGGTCAGAGCAACGTATTGCGGCAGGGTCCACTTCCGGTCGACGGTCTTCCGGTTCGCTTTCCACTCCAGGTACGCGCCCTGGTAGCCATGGACGGCTGCCTGCTCGGGGTCGCTGACGCCGTATCGGTCGGTGTCGGTGATGACGCTGATGGCGACCAGCCTTCCGGCCTGCTGCGGGGGCATCGGCCACGCCGGCGGCGGGTCGAGGCTCAGCGTACGCAGCTCGGGGAATCCCAGGTCGACCATGCAGGAACGAGCCAGGGCCCACCGGGCCCTGTCCACGGTTTCCTCGTCCGTCTCGCTCAGTTGGAAGCGGTCGACGGGTAAGGCCGAGGAACCAGCGGAGCCGGCCGGCTCTTCGTGCCGCCCGGAGGCCGGCTCAAGGCTGCCGCAAGCGGTGGCGAGGGCGAACACTGCGACGGCCGCCGCGGCGAGAGGGGTGGTCTGGCGCATCCGGACAGCCCACCAGGCGCGGACCACCCCCGCTATGGCGGAAGCCACACCTCCGGCGTTTTGCGGACCGGACCGATGCGGCGAAGGGCCGTCCTTCCGCAGCCGTCTCCAGAGGAACAGCCCTTCGTCATGAGTCGGCCACGGCCGCCACGTCCTCGGATACGCTACGCGTTCGAACGACGCATGGGGGGAGCAACGGATGTTCGACGGACGACTCAGAGCGGCGCTCGGCTTGGCAGCGGTCCTGCTGGCCACGCTCACCGCCTGTGGCCTCGACGGCCCCGATCCCGTCTACGGCCTCAAGGACGACCTCCGGCACATCCCCCGAAAGACCACCCCGGCCACCCGCCCGCACATGGTCAAGCAATGCACGACGAACACCGTCCGTGCCGGCCACTCCTCCACAACCGGCTCCGGCAGCCACCGCCGGACCCGCACCTGGTACACCACCGAACGGCGGCAGAACTGCCACAAGGTGCAGCAGGGCACCGAGACCTACCGCAAGGAGATCCGCCCGGAACGCTGGTGCGTCCGCCTGGACGACGTCAATGGCGACCAGGACCGGGACAACGTCTGGTACCGCGTCGACCGCCGCGACTACAACCGGGTTCAGTTCGCCCGCTACCACACCAGTGTGAAGTTCGTCCCGGCGTCCCAGAGCACCTACTGCTGACCTGGGTGTCCCTGAGTTCATGTTGCAGGGCGATGATTTCAGCAACCACTGGCGAACGCCGGCCGCAACACCAACGACTCGCAGTTCTTCAGTGCGTGGAGTTCGGCGTGCAGGCCAGAGAGCCGTCACTGCCTCCCGTGTTTTTCATCGCTGGTGCCCGGTGGTACGAGATGGCGCCGCTGGAGGTGATCCGTCCGATGGCGTCGGTTTCGCTGAACCAGAGCGCGCCGTCGGGGCCGGGAGTGATCGACCCGGGGGAGGTGGTGGCGGTCGGCCAGATCCTGGTGTGGCCGCGGGAGTCCGTGTAGCCGACTTTGCCGCGTTCGTTGTCGATGGGGGCGGAGGTGAACCACAGGCGTTTGCCCGGGCCGAAGGCAAGCCCGGTGATGTGCGGTGCGAAGTGGGCCAGCGGAATGGGGATGTGGGAGGCCGAGAGCGAGGCGGTGATGTGGACCAGCCGCCATCCGTTGGCGGTGGTGCCGCCGTACCAGATCGAGGCGTCGGTATCCGCGGTGATGGCGTCGGGTGAGCCGTAGACCAAGGGGGGACGGTGTAAGAGAGTGACTTTTCCGTTCGGTGTGATGCGGCCGATGTCGAGTGGGCAGCTGCGTGATCGATGTCAGGGTGCTGGCGCGCCACCAGAACACCCGGGGGGAGAGGCGCCCCGGGCCATCCTCGTAGGCGCCCTGCCCAAACTGTGCCAAGGCGTTGACGGCCTCGGCCACGTGCCTGCCGGCGAGCGGGTGGAACGCGAGGTTGTACCGGTTCGGGACGACCAGCAGCGCACCCTCGTCCGGTATCTCGGGGCCGTCGGCGGCCCGCACCGCCTCGTCGAAGACGAGCACCTTGCTGGCCGCGAATACCGACTCCGGGTGGCAGGTGTCGTAGTTGACCGGCTCGCTGAGCAAGTTGGTACGCGCCGAGGCCGCGAGGGTGTCCCACTTGTGGCCAGCGGTTGCAGGTGGCTGAACTGCCCTCCTGCTTCCATAGGGCATCGATTCCTCGGCGACCAGACTCAGGTACACGCTGCGCACGGGGTTCGGGGCAGTGCTGTGGTCTGCGCGGGTTGGCAGGTCGCTCATACGCGGTTCCTTGGGGTATGCGGCCACGGCGGGGTGCCGGACGCACATCGGTGGGTTGGTCCGTCGCGCGGCTCACAGGTGGAGCAGCACACATTGACAAGATCACGCAGCCCCGCGCCGTCGCACCGTGGCGCCGACGGCGAGGGTCCGCCCGGCCGGGAGGATCGGAGCACTACTGAAAGCGCCGCCGCGTACCTCGCCGTCCGCCGACCTCACCACCGAAACCGATATCCGAGAGGACCCGACACCTGATGTCGATATGGCCTTCGATCGTTGCCGTACTCGGTACCCTCGCCGGTGCCCTGACCGCCGGACTCCTCCAGCACCGCTCGGCACGCAGCGCACGCGTCGAGGAGCGCGCCGACAGCCACCGCCAGGACCAACTCAGTGCCGTCACCGACTTCGCGGCCGCCCTGGACGCGCACCGCTCGGCGATGTTTCACCGGGAGCGTCTGGCCCTGACCGAGGCAGGCACCGAGCATCAGCTGGAGGCCCAGACGAGGTCACACGACACCAGGGCGGCAATCACAGCGCCCCACATCCGCCTTCAGGTCCTGGTCCCCGAGCTGGCCGGCCCCGCCCAGCAGGCCGCAGATGCCACGTACGCGCTGCGCAAGGCCACCGACCGGACCGAGTTGGACGCCCGGCGGCAGGCGGCCAAGGAAGCATCCGTCGCCTTCATCGCCGCGGCCGCCGCCCTGCTGAACCCCAACAACCGCTGAGCTTGTCGTTTAACCACAGGCGTTCGACGGGGTCGCGGCAACGGTGACCTGGGCGGTCCAGGACCCGTGTTCCCGGGGCGGATCCCAGGTCACGTCGACAGGTACTTCGTGGAAGTCGTGTGCCAGCCCCACCACCATGGCCGCCGCGGCGGCCCGTGCCTCGGCTGGTCCGGCGTTGACCGGGACGCCGGCGAGGCGCCCGCAGAGCATCCCGCCTTCAACGGTGAGGACACTGTGCCGCCAGCCTTCCGGCGTCGCCAGTAGGACGATGCCCTTCGGCATGCCGAAGGGAGGTCGCCTCTTCTTCTCCCGCTTTCGTCTCACCATGGAGCCATCCAACCTCGTCGGCTTCCTGACGGTTCAGGCGGGCAGAGCTTCAGGTCCCGCGGCGGGGGTTGGTGCCGACTTTGTGGTGGGCGGGACGGCTGAACGCCTCGCCGGTGGCGAGGACCCGCCTGACGTCGTGACGGAAGGTCGGTAGCTGGTTATTCGAGCCTGGCGGCCTGCCGGGGCCGGGGCAGGTCGGTTTCGGTGCACCAGCCGGGGAGCCGGTCTTCGCGTGTGCAGGTTCCTGAACGCTCTGCAGACGCGGGCGGGCGTGAGCTTGTTGACTCGGTCGGCTTCTCCCAGGGCCTGCGGAGGTCGGTGGCCAGTGGTCGGGCGAGCCGGAGCTGGGCATAGGGAGCGATCACGAGCCAGGTCCAGCGGTCGGCTGCTTCCGAGCTGCGAAGCCGGGGCTTGGTCCAACCTAGGGTCTGCTTGAGCAGGCGGAATGTGCGCTCGATGTCGAAGCGGCGAAGGAAGCACTGCGGACGACCTGCCCCGGGTGCCCGGTCATCACGGTGAACCAGTGGCCGTACAGCGCTCGTGAGCACTCCGGAAGAACAACCCAGCCTCGAGTACGCCCGTGCCGCGGCGGCGGCGATCCGGGCCGGGTCGCCGCCGTGGTCGATGTCGCCCTGGCGGCCGTCGACGTCGCCGCGACTGTGTCCGTGATGAACGGCGGCTGCCGGTTCCACCGTCGGCACCTGCTCGCCGAAGCCCGCCGTCATCTCGCTCTCGACCTGCGTGGCCGCCGCCGAGGGGCTTGGAGCGGTTCCGTGTCGCGGTGCTCGGCGCCGATCCCGAACACTTCCCCCGCCCTGGCCCACTTCGCCCGCGACATCCGCCCCCTGGGAGCAGACCGCCGCGCCGCATTCGAAGAAATCCCCGCCGCCCAACTCGCTCACTCGAGGCCCAGTTCCCCTGACACGCCTGATCCCGGATGCCATGCGGTCATGTCGCGCCGCTGCCCCAGGCCCGGTTACCCGAAAGCCGAATGCAGGAGCAGCGGCCGAGGAAGTTGATGTGGTCATACCAGGGGTGACTGGGCCTTCTGGGCCGTGGGCATGACCTCGGGCATGGGGATGTCCGGTCCGCCGGCGTACTTCGTCCAGGCGTAGCCGGACTGGTTGTCGGACCGGTGCAAGAAAGCCGTTGGTCCCCGCGAAGAGGACGAAATATCGCTAGCCGTGACGGTACCCGAAGGGCTTGCAGGCATGTTGGGTACGTGCAGGCGGGTCTGGGCATGGAGGTCGGTGTCGGCCCGGGGGTTGAGGGGCATCTGTGTCAGGGGCGTACGTGAACGCGATGGCCACGGTGCCCTCTCCGCCGGATCTGCACTCACCGCCGGTACAGATCACCCCGATCATGACACCGCGCGGAAGCGGCCTCGCTTCAGCAGCCGGCGCAAACCGCCCCGAACCTGCACCGCCGGTGGGCTCACTGACCGGTGCTTCAGTCTTGGGGACAGACCAAGCTGCTACCGAAAGAGCCCTCCCGCCCGCTGCATGAAGGAGGACGTGTGCGCTGAAACGGGAGACACCGTCAGAGGTGATCGGCATGCTGGATGGTCATGGCGGCTGATTCGTTGAATGGCAGCAACGGTACGGGTGGTGCGGTCGGCAGAGGCGACATCCCATCAAGCGGCTTCCTCACGAAGATGTGGGGCAGCAGGCTCATAGTGGCGTTGGCCAGCCTTGCTTGCCTGGTCGCGGCAGCCGCAGCGGTCGTGCCTGTGGCGTCGGCTCCCGGCATCCGTGAATCCCCGCGACTGTCCGCAAGCGCGGTCGCCGGCGGGCCGTCCCTTTCCAATGGGCGGACAGTGCGGATCAGTGAGCCTTTTCAGCGTGGCCACCGATCGGGTGATGACCTTGGTGCCCGCAACGGACAGGGCTCCCGTGCCGTTGGGTGAGGTGTTCGAAGTCTCAACCTGCCGGTCCAGGAGCCCTGTTGGTTCCCTATCCTGCCGCACTCGACCTGCCTCATGCGCTGGTCGAGTGGGTCACGATGCTTATCGTCACCCGCGAGGGTGACCGCCGCTGCAAGCTCCCGCCGCACCAGCGCGCCCTCGTCGCTCTCGCCTACCTGCGCAAGCACGAGACTCTCGCGCAGATCGCCGCCGGGTTCGGCATATCCGTCGGCACCGCCCACGCCTACACCACCGCCGTCGTGCGGCTCCTCGCCGACCGGGCGCCGGGCCTGCTCAAGACCCTGCGCGAGCACGACCCGGACTACGTACTCCTGGACGGCACCCTCAGCGAGTGCGACCGCCTGGGCGACGGACGCGCCGATTACTCCCACAAGCACCGGCGCCACGGCGTGAACGTGCAGGTCGTCACCGATCCCGTAGGCCAGCTTCTGTGGATCTCGCCGGCCTTGCCGGGCCGTGCTCACGATCTGACCGCCGCACGCACCCACCGCATCATCCGAATCTGCGAACGCCAGGGCGTCCCGATCGTCGCCGACCGCGCCTACATCGGCGCCGGCTCCTGGGCCACCACCGCCATCCGCCGCCCGCCCAACGGCGAACTGTCACCGACCGAGCGGACGCTGAACCGGGCACTCGCCCAGGCCCGCGCTCCCGTCGAACGAGGTGTCGCCCGCCTGAAGTCCTGGCGGATCTTCCGCCGCAGCCGCTGCAGCCCGAACCGCATGACGGACATCGCCGCCGCAGTCCTCACCCTGGAGAGGCAACGTTGAAAAGGCTCAGTGATCCAGCGGCCCTCTGGGAAGGATGCCGACGTGACGTCGTGGTTGGGGATGGGCCATTGGAGGCAACCGGAGGAGGAAGGGGCGTCGTCAGTGCAGGCAGGGAGGCCTTCGAATCTGTACCGATGTGCCAAGAATCCTCGGCAGACAGCTCCCCATACTGCTGAATGTGGTTGGCAAAAGTGCAGGTCAGCGCAGTGCTCCGGAGACACCTAGCGTCTGTGGTCACACACGTCGATGACGAGGACAGTGTGCGCGGCCTCGAACAGCTGCTGCCCGGCGACCGAGGTGCCCAGGGCGTCCGCCGGCCTGTTGAGCGTCGCCGAGGTCGGGTCGGCAGGCCCTTCCTCCAGGTGGGCCAGGTAGCCGGGCGCCATCCGGGCCCGGCCTGCTGTTTCCTCCGGGGCCGGCACGTCGTAGGGGGGAGTCGGGTGTGGCGTCCGAGGCCGGACCTCAAGCGGTCCGAGGGCTGTTGGGCCGGCGTGCCGCCACGCCTTGCATGTCGCGCTCGGCGGTCTCCAGCAGCTGGTGAGCCAGATCGACCATGGCCCTGCCCGCCGCCAGCTCGTCGCCGATCTCCGGCACGTTCATGTCCGCCGGATGGCAGTGCGCGGTTCCGCGGCCGGTGAGCGCCGTGGTGCCGGTGTCCAGCACCAGGTGCGCCTTCGTCGTTCCGTCGTCGTCCTCGAAGAGGTCGAGACGTACCTTCCACTGTCCTGTGTGCGACATCGCCCTCTCCTTGCCTTCGCGATGCGGTCACGTCCGGAAAGACCTCCGAGCCCCCTGTCGCCCAAGGGCGGTCGCCGCGTCACCGTGCGACACCTCCTCTCCGCCGCCTGCCACGGCCGCGGCCCGCCTCTCCACGGGTCCACATGCGCCGTGGCCAAGCGAGGGGGATCCTCGAATGGGAGAACGCGTCGCGCCCGGTATGCAGGCGACGTCCGGACCATCCACACGGTCGGACTCGTCCACCGTCCCCTCCAGCTTCTTACGAGACGGAGGCCGCCGCCATGCAACCAGTCGTCACCGTGGGCCTCGACGGCTCGCCCGAAAGTCCGGCCGCCGCACCTCGGACCGCCGACGAGGCCGAGAGGCGCGAACTCGCCCGGTTGGCGCGGGCCGCCGTCCATCACGGGCGCTGCCCGGTCGCTGTCGGTGCTCATGACTGAGCCAAGCCTCCACCAGCCGCGGGCCGGCACGCCCGCCCCCACGTCGGGTGGCCGGGACGACGGCGTGGCCCTGTCGCGCGCCGGGGTGTGTGAGACCCACACCGCGACGCTGTTCTTCGTGGGCGACCGGGCCTACAAGGTGAAGAAGCCGGTCGATCTGGGATTCCTGGACTACACCACGGTCGAGGCACGCCGGGCCGGGTGCGAGCGGGAAATAGCCCTCAACCGCCGGTTCGCCCCCGACGTCTACGTGGGTCTGGGCGAATTCCGCAGCCCTGAGGGGAAGACACCCGAACCGCTCGTGGTGATGCGCCGCATGCCGGAGGAACGCCGCCTCTCCCGCCTGGTGCGGGTGGGCGTTGCCGTCGACGACGTCCTGCGCACCGTCGCCCGGCAGCTGGCCGCGTGGCACGCGGCTGCCCCCCGCGGCCGCGACGTGGACGAACAGGGCACGCGCGATGCGCTGTCGGCACGTTGGGAGGCGAGTTTCGCGCAGGTTCACGCGCTGGCGGCGGAGGGCGTCGTGCTCGACTGCCTGACGGAGACCGAACAGCTGGTGCGGCGCTATCTCGCCGGTCGCGAGCGGCTGTTCGACACCCGCATCGAGCAAGGACGGGTCGTCGACGGTCACGGCGACCTGCTCGCCGAGGACGTCTTCTGTCTCGACGACGGTCCACGCGTCCTGGACTGCCTGGAGTTCGACGACCGTCTCCGCTATGTCGACGGCCTGGACGACGCCGCCTTCCTCGCCATGGATCTGGAGCAGCTCGGAGCCCCTCAGGCGGCGACGTTTTTCCTTGCCCGGTACGGCGAGTACTCAGGGGATCCCGCGCCCCCTTCCCTGTGGCACCACTACGTCGCCTACCGCGCCTTCGTCCGTGCCAAGGTCTCTGCGATCCAGACGCGCCAGGGCGCCGCCGGTTCCGAAACGGCGTCGCGGCGGCTCGCTTCCATGGCGTTGCGCCACCTGCGTACCTCCGCCGTCGGCCTCACCCTTGTCGGCGGACTGCCGGGCAGCGGGAAGTCGACGCTCTCGGGAGCCCTGGCCGACCGGCTGGGGGTCACCCTGCTCAGCAGCGACCGCGTCCGCAAGGAGCTGGCGGGCATCCCGGCGGAGCAGTCCGCCGCGGCGGGCTACGGCGAGGGGCTGTACACGCCCGAGTGGACGGCCCGGACGTACGCCGCACTGCTCGACCGCGCAGCCGTACTGCTCGCCTCCGGCGAATCGGTGGTCCTCGACGCCACCTGGTCCGATGCCGCACAGCGCGAAGCCGCTGTCCGCGCGGCCGAACGCGCCGACGCCGACCTGGTCGCGCTGCACTGCCACGTGCCGGGCGACGTGTCGGCGGCCCGGCTGCGCACGCGCGCCCCCGGCCCGTCCGACGCCGGCCCCGAGATCGTCAGCGCCATGGCCGCGAGGGAACCGCCGTGGCCCGAAGCCGTACCGGTCGACACCAGCGGTGCGCTGGAGTCCGCCGTCGCTCAGGCGCTGGCGGCCGTACGCCCGTGGGGCACCGGTCAGGCACCGGTCTTCCGCCGCCCGTACAGGGGACCGGACTGAGGCGTGCGGGTGGCCGCGTTGCCCAGGGGCACGGCGAGGACGACCGTGGAGGTGGGGGGAACGAGGGGGACCTCCTGGGACACCGTCCCCGATCTCCACACCGTGGTGTTCGCACAGGGCATCGCCACGGGCGCCCTCAAAGTCGTTCTGCGCCGCGAGTGAGGTCCGGGCACCGGTGCGAGCAGTCGTCTGTCCTGGCAGACGTGGTACGCCGTCTCACCGTGAGTCCACTGTGTCGCAGGACACGGTCACCGGGGTTTCGGCCTGTGGGCGGCGAGCCGTTCGTGCGCCTCGGTGTAGGTGTCCGCGTCGATCTCGCCCGAGGCGAAGCGGCGGTCGAGGATCTCCTCCGGTGTCTCTCGTGGCGGCTGCCCCGGGCTTTGCCCCATGCCGCTGAGGGCCCATGCTCGGCTCCGGCCTCAGGAGGCGGCCCCGGCGGCTCCTGCAGCACGCTCCAGGCGACCGGACCCAGCAGGTCGGCGAACCGGCGGAAGAGATCGAGGAACAGGTCGTCGACCGTCAGCACGCCCACCACCCGGCCCGCGTCCAGGACCGGAAGGCGACGGACCCCGGTGCGGCGGAACGTCCGGTAGGCCACCTGGAGGTCGTCGACGGCCTCAACCGTGACGACGCGCGGCGACATGACGGCATCGGCCCGGGCCCTCGGGCCCAGGCCGCCTCCCAGGCCACGGACGGCGAGGTCGCGGTCGGCGTTTCCGTGGCCTCCGACCTCGGTGCGCCGTCGGAGGAGGTGATGGCCGAGGACATCGTCGGAACTGCGGAGCGGCGTGCTCGCCGCCGGCAGCCGGGTGTGGAGGTGACCACCGACGTGCTGCCCGAGGAGCCGGGGTACGCACTGGTGCGGGAGAGCCGCAACGCTGTGGTGATGGTGCTGGGCCGGCGCGGTCGCAGCGGCGTGACCGGGGCATTCCTCGGCTCGGTCAGCGTCGCTGTAGCAGGGCACGCGCACTGTCCCGTGATCGTGCTGCGCGGGAGCCACGACAACCGGGCAGGCTCTGGGGCGCGCGGTCGCATCGTTCTGGGTGTGGGGGAGAGGTCCCCGGGTTCGGCCGTGGCACGGTTCGCGTGCGAAGAGGCCCTGCTGCGCGGGGTCCCGATCGAGGCCGTACGGGCCTGGCGCCGGCCCCTGCACGAGCCCGCCGCTGTTGGTCGGCGAGCCGGCCCACTTGCAGGAGCAGCGGGCTGTGGAAATGGTGGAGGAGGCGCTGCGGGACGCCCCCTCCGACTTGCAGGTGGCACGGCGTGCGGTCGAGGGCCACGCGCGCGACGTCCTGCCGGCCGTGTCCCATGAGGCCGACCTGCTCGTCGTCGGTGCCCGGCGGCGCCAGGGCCACTTCGGGCTCCAACTGGGTCGTGTCGCCCACGGCGTGCTCCACCACGCGGCCTCCCCGGTGGCGGTCGTACCTGAGCCCGGCTGATCCCCGCACGTACGGCGGCCGCCGCACACACGGTGAGCCAAGGAGACAGGAGGTGTCCGGATTGGCCTCTAGCGTCGTGATGCCGGAACCCGCCGAAAGGAGACCAAGCCATGCGCATCGCAGTCACGACGCCCACCGGCAACGTGGGACGGCACGTGGTCGCCATGCTCCTGCGAGCCGGAGTCCGCCCACGGGTACTCGCGCGCGAACCCGGCCGGCTCGCCCCCGACATGCGCCACGAGGTCGACGCGGTCCAGGTGGACCAGCGCGACGCCGAGGCGGTCGTCGCCGCCACTGCCGGGGTCGACGCGCTGTTCTGGGTGGATCCCCCGTCGTCGGGCGAAGATCCGCTCGCGGACTACGAGTTGGCCACGGAGGCTCTGGTGAGCGCCGTCAGGACGAACGGCATCGAGCGGACGGTCTTCCAGAGCAGCGTCGGCGCCGAAAAGCGCGACGGAGCCGGCGAGATCGACGGCCTCGCGGGCACCGAGCTCGCCCTCGACGCCCTCGGTGCCACCGTCACACACCTGCGCTGCGGCTACTTCTTCACCAACCTGGAGCTCCAGCTCCAGGCCGTACGCTCCGGCGTCATACCCGTGATCCTGCCCCTGGACCAGCCTCTCGCCTGGGTGGCGCCGCGCGACATAGCGGAGGTCGCCGTGACACGGCTGCTGTCGACCGACTGGTCCGGACGCTGTGTCCAGGCCGTGCACGGTCCGGCCGACCTCACCTGGCCGCAGGCCGCCGAGATCGTGTCCGCCGCCATCGGTCGTCCGCTGCGCGTCGAGCGGATCAGCGACGACGCGATGCGGAACCTGCTGCGCGCATCCGGGATGACCGACGGCCTGGTCGAGGCGGTCATCGGGATGTCGACCGGCCTGCGGGACGGCTTCGTCCCGGAACAGCCGCGAACTCCGTACACCACCACGCCCACCACGCTGGCGGCCTGGGCCTACGACGTGCTCCGTCCCCGGTTGTGACCCGACGGGCTGCCCGCGCGGGCAGGCCGGTCGTCGGCCACCGTGAAGTCCGCCGCCACGCGCGGCTGTTGGGCTCCTTCGCGCGGTGCGGGGTGGTGGGGCGCGGCGGGGTCTCGGCGGGCCCCCGGCCAGGCCAGGTCGCGGGTGACGCCGGCGACGGCGAGGATGCCGATGACACCTCCCTCGTCGAGAACCACCGCGCGGCGCACGGGGCTCATCTCCAGTCATGGCAGCAGGTCGGGCGCCGGCTCCTCGGACCCGGCCGAGAGGTCAGGAGAGGTGACGATGACACGGACACGTCCCGCGACGGTCACCCCGGTGCGTCTGTGCGCCGGCGGAACCCGCTGCGGCGGCACAGCGATGTGGCCGAGGCCTGGATCCTGCTCGTCCCCCGGGTGATCGCTCTACTCGCCAGGGGTTCTCGCCGTGCACGCCGTCCTCACCGTTCAAGCGGCGAGGGTCCCGGCTGCCGTTCGCCGGACCGACGCGGACGGCTCGGCGCACACGGGAGACGAGCCCGCGCCCGTCACCGGGACCGCGGCGCCCTTGCAGACGGTCGTGACCGGCGCCCTTGTCGCTCCGCCGGGTCGCTGCCTGCTGGTCTGCGTGTGGGCGCCGGGCAGGCCACGTCCGGGCTCTTCCCTCCTGCCGTCTCACCCTTCGCGGCGAGTGAATGATCCACTGGCAAACCGGGCAGATACTCAGGTCGACGGCGACACGAGGTGACAACCAATGGCTGTGATCACACCTTTGGGCATGGGCGACCCCGGGCTGTTCACGCCGAACTCGGTGACCTGGCAGATGCACGGCGACCCGATGATGTGGGTCGCCGGCATCCGCGCGCTCTACCTCCAGGCCCTGCACCCGCGCGCGGTGCGCGGCGTCCTGCAGAACTCCGACTTCCGGCGCGACGCGTGGGGCCGGCTGATGCGCACCGCGAACTTCGTCGGGACGACGACGTACGGCACCACAGAGGCCGCCGAACGGGCCGGCGCACGGGTGCGGAAGATCCACCGCATGCTGACGGCGACCGACCCGGAGACCGGCGAGCGGTACGGCGTCGACGAACCCGGGCTGCTGCTCTGGGTGCACTGCGCGGAGATCGACTCCTATCTGCACGTCCTGCGGCGCTCCGGCTTCCCGCTCACCGACGCCCAGGCCGACCGGTACATGGCCGAACACCGGGTCAGCGCCCGCCTGGTGGGCCTCGAGCCGGAGACCGTACCGGCGAGCCGGGCCGAACTCGCCGCGTACTTCGAGAAGGTGCGGCCACAACTGGCGGCGGGACCCGAGGCACGCGAGGTGGACGACTTCCTCCTCCGGCCGCCGACGCATCCCCTTCTCATCCCGGCGCGCGAGGTGCTGTGGCGGCGCGTGGCCCAACTGGCGTACGCCGCACTGCCGCCGT
Source organism: Streptomyces puniciscabiei (assembly GCF_006715785.1). Classification (NCBI taxonomy): domain Bacteria; kingdom Bacillati; phylum Actinomycetota; class Actinomycetes; order Kitasatosporales; family Streptomycetaceae; genus Streptomyces; species Streptomyces puniciscabiei. Next base: position 943,497 of record NZ_VFNX01000002.1, on the reverse strand, counting down.
ACGCCCATGAGCTGTACGGCAGACCGGCCCCCGCACCCACCGTCGTCACCCGCCGGCTGCGGGCCATGGGCGCGCTGCTGCGCGGCATTCCCGCACGTCTGCGCTGGCAGCTGCCGCCCAAACACATCCTGCGGGCCATGGCGCGGCTCGGACCGGCGGCGCGTCCGGCACCGTACAAAGTCGGACGATAGGCCGCCATACTGGACGAGCAGGGGGGTGTTGCGCGGATCGGGCCGGTGCGTGGGGCGCGGCTCGGGGCCGGCCTCCTGGCGGCGGGGCGGACGGCGACGGGGGCGGCGGATCGCTATGGGGGAGAACAGGCTGGTTCAGGGCCGGTACCGGCTGCTCGACCTGATCGGGCGGGGCGGTATGGGCGAGGTGTGGCGGGCCCGGGACGAATCCCTGGGCCGGCAGGTCGCGGTCAAGTGCCTCAAGCCGCTCGGCCCGCACCACGACCCGTCCCTCGCCCAGGTCCTGCGCGAGCGCTTCCGCCGAGAGGCCCGGGTGGCCGCCGGCCTCTCGCACCGCGGGGTGACCGTCGTCCACGACTTCGGCGAGTCCGACGGGGTCCCGTATCTGGTGATGGAACTCCTCGAGGGCCGCGATCTGAGCCGGCTGCTGCAGGACAACAAGGGTCATCCGCTGCCGGTGGACGACGTGGAGGACATCGCCGCCCAGGTCGCCGCCGCTCTCGCCTACACCCATCAACAGGGCATAGTCCACCGCGACTTGAAACCGGCCAACATCGTCCGGCTCACCGACGGAACGGTGAAGATCTGCGACTTCGGTATCGCCCGCCTCGGCCACGACATCGGCTTCACCACCCGGCTGACCGGCACCGGGGTCGCGCTGGGCACCCCGCACTACATGTCTCCGGAACAGATCGGCGGCGATGCGGTGGACCGGCGCAGCGACCTGTACTCGCTGGGCTGCGTGCTGTACGAAATCGCCACCGGCGCACCGCCGTTCGACCTGGAGGACGCCTGGGCGATCCTCGTCGGCCACCGCGACACCCCGCCCCGGCCCCCACGCGAGGTGCGCCCGGAGCTGCCCGGCCGCCTCGAGCGGATCATCCTCGACCTGCTGGCCAAACGGCCCGAGGAACGGCCCTGCGACGCGGGGGAGTTGGCCCGCCGGATCCGGGAGCCACGCGGGGCGGCCGCCTCCATCCCGGCCGCGGAGATCCCGCAGGTGACCGGCGCCGCCCGCCTGCCGTCCTGGACGTGCGGCATGACCACCGGCCACAAGGCGCTGGGTGCCGGGCCCGGTGCCTTGCCGCCGGACCCGGGGGCGGCCCTGTCGGGCCGATGGAAGGTGCCCCGGCGGGACACGCCGCCAAGGGGCGCGGGGCTGTACCCGACAGGCGACTGTCGTCGCGAGGGAGGACCCCCCGGGTTCGAGCGGAGCCGAGAACGTGGGGGAGCGACCAGCCACCACGGCCCCCGGGACGCTCGGCGGCCCGTACCGCCCCTCCCCGCGGAGCGCCCGGCACCACCCGTGGAGCGCACCGGGCCCGACCACCCCGAGGCCCTGGCCGGCCGCTACGAGGCCGCCTTCGCGCTCGTCCGCGCCGGCCGGGTCGCCGAGGCGCTGGCCGCCTACACGGATCTCGCGGCGGCCCGGGCCCGCGTCCTCGGCCCCGACCACCCCGACACGCTCGCCGTCCGCCAGGAGACCGCCTATGCGCTGGGCCGTCTGGGCCGTCACTTCGAGGCCCACCAGGTGTACGCGGAGGTGCTGGCCGCCCGGGTGCGCGTCATGGGCCCCGACCACCCCGACACCCTGCGCTGCCGCCACAACCTCGCCTGCACCCTCGGCCGGCTCGGCCGCCTGGACGACGCCTGCCGCACGGCCCGGGAGGTGGCCGCGGCCCGGGCCCGGGTGCTCGGCCCCGACCACCCCGAAACGCTCGTATCGCGCTGTGAACTTGCCTACGCCCAGGGGCAGTCGGGCCACTGGGAGGAGGCGCTGCGCATCTACCGGGAGGTCGCCGGGGCCAGAGCGCGCGTCCTCGGCGCCGACCACCCCGACACCCTCGCCGCCCGCTACGAGACCGCCCTCAGCCTCGGCCGCCTCGGCCGCAGCGCGGACGCCCTGCACGTGTACCGCGAGCTGATCGTGGACCGCACCCGCGTCCAGGGCCCTCACCACCCCGAGACCCTGCGCGCCCGGCACGGCCTCGGGGTCAACCTCGGCCGGCTGGGCCACTGGGCGGAGGCCCTCGCCGAGGCCCGGGACGTCTGCCTGCTCCGCGAGCAGGTCCTCGGGCCCGCCCACCCCGACACGCTCGTCAGCCGCCGCGAGATCGCGGTCGCCCTCGGCTGGCTGGGGCGCTGGGCCGAGGCCCTGACCGAGTACCGGCGGGTCGCCGCCACCCGCGAACAGCTCCTCGGCGCCGACCACCCCGACACCCTCGCCGCCCGCAACGACGAGGCCCACTGCCTGGAACGGCTCGGCCGGGGCGCGGAGGCGGTCGAGCTCTACCGGAGCGTGGCGGTGTTGCGGCAGCAACGGGCGTTCGGCGGCCACTGAGCCGGGCCTGCCCCCAGCGGCGGTTCCCGGGTCGGGCGGTTTCGGATGCGGCCCTCCCTGTCGCATCCCGTCGGCACGCCTCTGGCCGCCGTAGATCACCACGTGTTACGAAGGACCATGCCTGCCAACGAGGGAACCCGGACGTACGACGCCGTCATCGTCGGCGGCGGCCACAACGGCCTGGTCGCCGCCGCCTACCTGGCCCGGGCGGGCCGCTCCGTGCTGGTGCTGGAACGGCTCGGGCACACCGGCGGCGCCGCCGTCTCCACCCGCCCGTTCGCCGGGGTGGACGCCCGTCTGTCGCGCTACTCCTACCTGGTCAGCCTGCTGCCGCAGAAGATCGTGCGCGACCTCGGTCTGGACTTCCGGGTGCGCGGGCGCACCATCTCCTCGTACACGCCCGTGGAGCGCGGCGGACGCCACACCGGACTCCTCGTCGGCGGCGGCGAGCAGCGCACCCGGGAGGCCTTCGCCCGGCTGACCGGCGGCGAGCGCGAGTACGAGGCCTGGCAGCGCTTCTACGGCATGACCACGCGCGTCGCCGAACGCGTCTTCCCGACCCTCACCGAACCGCTGCCCACCCGCGACGAACTGCGCCGCCGCATCGACGACGAGACGGCCTGGCGAGCCCTGTTCGAGGAGCCGATCGGGGTCGCCGTCGAGGAGAACTTCGGGGACGACCTGGTCCGGGGCGTGGTCCTGACCGACGCCCTGATCGGCACCTTCGCCGACGCCCATGACCCCTCCCTCACCCAGAACCGCTGCTTCCTCTACCACGTCATCGGCGGCGGCACCGGCGCCTGGGACGTGCCCGTCGGCGGCATGGGCGCCCTCACCGACGCCCTGGCAGCCGCGGCCCGCGCGGCGGGCGCGGTCATCGCGACCGGACACGAGGCGGTCCGCATCGCCACCGACGGACACACCGCCGAGGTCACCTACCGCACGGCCGACGGCGAGGGCGTCGCCGCCGCCCGGCACGTCCTGGTGAACGCCTCTCCGCAGGAGCTGGCCGGCCTGACGGGAGACCCGTCGCCCGAGCCTCCCGAGGGTGCCCAGCTCAAGGTCAACATGCTGCTCACCCGGCTGCCCCGGCTGCGCGACACGGCCGTCGACCCGCGCGAGGCCTTCGCCGGCACCTTCCACATCGCCGAGGGCTACCGGCAGCTCGCCACCGCCCACGCCCAGGCCGCTGCCGGTGAACTCCCCGCCGTGCCGCCCTCGGAGATCTACTGCCACTCCCTGACCGACCCCACCATCCTCGGCCCCGAGCTCGCCGGGCGCGGCTACCAGACCCTCACCCTGTTCGGCCTGCACACCCCCGCCCGGCTCTTCGACCGGGACAACGACGCCGTACGCGAGGAGCTGCTGAAGTCCACCCTCGCCCAGCTCGACGCCCACCTCGCCGAACCCCTCGCCGACTGCCTGGCCACCGACGCCGACGGCCGCCCCTGCATCGAGGCCAAGACCCCGCTCGACCTCGAACGCGACCTGCGGCTGCCCGGCGGCAACATCTTCCACCGCGCCCTGTCCTGGCCCTACGTCCAGGAGGGGACGGGCCGTTGGGGAGTGGAGACCCGGCACGCGAACGTGCTGCTGTGCGGCTCGGGCGCGGTGCGCGGGGGAGGGGTGAGCGGGGTACCGGGACACAATGCGGCGATGGCGGTGCTGGAGGCCGCCTCGTGAGGCGCCGCCCGAAAAGAATCTGACGGAACGTCAGAAATCCTCTTCCGTCGTCCGGCCGGCTGCGGCATCCTGCGCCCATGCAGACGGAGCTGAGCAGGAAACTGGGAGTCGAGCACGCCGTCTTCGGCTTCACGCCGTTCCCCGCCGTCGCCGCGGCCATCAGCCGGGCCGGCGGCTTCGGCGTGCTCGGCGCGGTCCGCTACACCGCCCCCGACGACCTCAAGCGCGACCTCGACTGGCTCGACGAGCACGCCGGCGGCCGGCCCTACGGGCTGGACGTCGTCATGCCGGCGAAGAAGGTCGAGGGCGTGACCGAGGCGGAGGTCGAGGCGATGATCCCCGAGGGGCACCGGCAGTTCGTGCGGGACACCCTCGCCAAGTACGGCGTCGCCGAACTGGCCGAGGGCGAGGCGTCCGGGTGGCGCATCACCGGATGGATGGAGCAGGTCGCCCGCACCCAGCTCGACGTCGCCTTCGACTACCCGATCAAGCTGCTCGCCAACGCCCTCGGCTCGCCGCCCCCCGACGTCGTCGCCCGCGCCCACGACCGGGGCGTGCTGGTCGCCGCCCTCGCCGGCAGCGCCCGGCACGCCCGCAAGCACCAGGAGGCGGGCATCGACATCGTCGTCGCGCAGGGCTACGAGGCCGGCGGTCACACCGGCGAGATCGCCACCATGGTGCTCACCCCCGAGATCGTGGACGCCGTCGACCCGCTGCCCGTCCTGGCCGCGGGCGGCATCGGCAGCGGGCAACAGGTGGCTGCCGCACTCACACTCGGCGCGCAGGGTGTGTGGCTTGGCTCGATATGGCTGACCACCACAGAAGCCGACCTGCACTCGCCCGCCCTGACCCGCAAGCTGCTCGCCGCCGGGTCCGGCGACACCGTCCGCTCCCGTGCCCTCACGGGCAAGCCCGCACGCCAGCTGCGTACCGAGTGGACCGACGCCTGGGACGACCCGGCCGGTCCCGGCACCCTGCCCATGCCGCTGCAGGGGCTGCTGGTGGCCGAGGCGGTGTCCCGGATCCAGAAGTACGAGGTCGAACCGCTGCTCGGCACGCCGGTCGGGCAGATCGTCGGCCGGATGAGCAGCGAACGCAGCGTCCAGGCCGTCTTCGACGACCTCACCCGCGGCTTCGAGAAGGCCGTGGACCGCATCAACCGCATCGCCGGAAGGAGCGGCAAGTGACCAGCACGCCCCCCGCCGGATTCTGGGCCCAGGCCACGGGCGACCCCGACCGCACGGTGCTCATCGCCCCCGACGGCGAGGAGTGGACCGCCGGACGGCTGCACGGCGCCGCCAACCGGCTCGTCCACGGCCTGCGCGCGGCCGGCCTGGAGCGCGGCGACGCCTTCGCCGTCGTCCTGCCGAACGGCGTCGAGTTCCTCACCGCCTACCTGGCCGCCACCCAGGCCGGCCTCTATCTGGTCCCGGTCAACCACCACCTGGTCGGCCCCGAGATCGCCTGGATCGTCGCCGACTCCGGCGCCAAGGTGCTCATCGCGCACGAGCGGTTCGGCGACGCGGCGCGCCGGGCCGCCGACGAGGCCGGGCTGCCGGGCACGCACCGGTACGCGGTCGGCGCGGTCGAGGGCTTCCGGCCGTACGCCCACCTGCTGGACGGGCGACCGGAGTCCGCACCCGACGGCCGGGAACTCGGCTGGGTCATGAACTACACCTCCGGTACGACCGGACGCCCGCGCGGCATTCGCCGCCCGCTGCCCGGCAAGATCCCCGAGGAGGCCTACCTGGGCGGTTTCCTCGGGATCTTCGGCATCAAGCCCTTCGACGACAACGTCCACCTGGTCTGCTCGCCGCTGTACCACACGGCGGTCCTGCAGTTCGCGGGCGCGTCCCTGCACATCGGCCACCGTCTGGTCCTGATGGACAGGTGGACCCCGCAGGAGATGCTGCGCCTGATCGACACCCACCGGTGCACGCACACCCATATGGTCCCGACCCAGTTCCACCGGCTCCTCGCCCTCCCCGACGAGGTGAAGGCCCGCTACGACGTCTCGTCCATGCGGCACGCCATCCACGGCGCCGCCCCCTGCCCGGACCACGTCAAGCGGGCCATGATCGACTGGTGGGGCCACTGTGTGGAGGAGTACTACGCGGCCAGCGAGGGCGGTGGTGCCTTCGCCACCGCCGAGGACTGGCTGAAGAAGCCCGGCACCGTCGGCAAGGCCTGGCCCATCAGCGAGCTGGCGGTCTTCGACGACGACGGCAACCGGCTCCCCGCGGGTCAACTGGGCACGGTCTACATGAAGATGAGCACGGGCGGCTTCTCGTACCACAAGGACGAGGACAAGACCCGCAAGAACCGCATCGGCGACTTCTTCACCGTCGGCGACCTCGGCTACCTGGACGAGGACGGCTACCTCTTCCTCCGCGACCGCAAGATCGACATGATCATCTCCGGCGGGGTCAACATCTACCCGGCCGAGATCGAGTCCGTGCTGCTCTCCCACCCGGCCGTCGCCGACGCGGCCGCCTTCGGCATCCCGCACGACGACTGGGGCGAGGAGGTCAAGGCCGTGGTCGAACCCGCCCCCGGCCACGAGCCCGGCCCGGCCCTCGCCGCCGCCCTCCTCGACCACTGCACGGAACGGCTGGCCGGCTACAAGCGGCCCAAGAGCGTCGACTTCATCACCGAGATGCCCCGCGACCCCAACGGCAAGCTGTACAAGCGGCGGTTGCGGGAGCCGTACTGGGAGGGGCGGGCGCGGGCGGTGTGACCACGGGCGCCACGCCGCGGCCCGGGTCCGACGGCTTCAAGGGCGATGGCGCGGACAGCTCTCCAGGAATGCGGCGAGGCCGGCGGCGTCGGTGCCGGTCTTGCGGTACACACAGGACAGCAACAACCGTACGCCTTGCTCGGTGAGGCGCAGTTCCTTGGCGACGACCGCCATCGGGTGTCCCCGCGCGATCAGTTCGGCGGCCCGGCGTTCCTGGGCGTTCAGGGTGTCCGCCTGCACGTAACGCAGTGGCAGCGGGCGCAGACCGGCCACCGAGAGTTCTTCCCGGGCCCGGGCGGCCAGTGCCTCGGCCCCGCAGTGGACGGCGCCTTCCAGGCCCTGGTAGAGCCGGTCGGCGGCCTCCTGCAGCCGCCCGTTGCGGGACAGCGCGGCGCCGTGCCCGATCTGGGCGCGGGCGAGCTCGTAGGCGGCGGGGGACTGTTCCAGGTGGTCGACGGCCTCGGCGTACAGGTCGAGTGCCGCCGGCCCGCCGGTCACCTCGGCGAGGGTGTGCAGGGCCTGGCCGATGGTGGAGGCGGCGCCGAAGTCCCGGGCGCGTTTCACGGCGTCCCGGGCGCGGCCGACCGCCTCGTCCGGGGCGGTCGGGGCGAGCGCGGAGGCGAGGCGGAGCTGCCACGGGCACCAGGCCGGGTTCCGCCACGCCCGCCCGTCCAGCCAGCCCCCGACCGAGGACAACAGCACCGCCGCATCGGCGTGCCGTCCCTCCGCCAGGAGCAGTTCCGCGTACACCGTCCGGGGATCGGGGTAGATGACGGCGTTCGGAGTCGTCTCACCGAAGCCGTGCTCGTCGGCAAGTGCGCGCGCCTCACCGATGCGGCCACGGGCCAGCAGTGTCTGGATCAGGATGCCGACGGCGAACCACTGCGCGGGCACGGCCCCCGGCACCTTGTGGGCGATGCGCAGACCCTCCCGTGCGAGATCCTCGGCCTCGGCCAGGCAGCCGCGGTGGTAGCGGATGTAGCCGGCCAGCGTCTGGCCGAGGGACAGATGGGAGCCGCGCCAGCCCTTGGCCACGCACTCGGCGATGCCCTTGTTGAACAACTCCTCGGCCCGTCGCGGCTGGTCGCCGTACATGAACACCAGGGCGACCGACACGGGTACCTCGAAACCGTGGTTCTCGTCGATCCAGCTCATGCCGCCGTGGAGTGCCTTCTCGGCATACGCGAGGGCGGTCTCCCGCGGTTCGCCGCGCTTGACGGCGTCCCAGGCCCGCAGTCCCAGGATGTAGCGCTCCTCCAGACTGCGGCCGGGCAACTGCTCGGCCAGCCGTGCCAGTGTCCGGGAGCGGGCGGGTGAGTCGGGGTCGTCGGTGCGGACCATGCTCCAGACGAACTGATCGGCCTGCATCCGCAGTTTGACGCGCGGACTCCCGGCCTGCTTCGCCTCTTGCGCGGCCACGGTCACGGCCTCGGCCAGCTGATCGGTGTGCGCCAGAGCCTGCGTCAGCCGGAAGACGATGGAGGCACGCAGATCGGGGTCGATGTCGCGCTCCGCCAGGGCCTGACGGAGATGGCGCACCGTGGCTGTCGGCTCGATCAGGAACGTGGCGCATGCGAGTTCGTGAAGGAGCGCGGCCCGGTCCTCGGGGAGGGGCGGCTCCTGCAGCGCGCGGGCCAGCAGACGCCGGGCAGCCTCGGTCGCCCCGGCGCGGAGGTATGCGCGAGCTGCCTCGCGCAGGCATGCGACCGTTTCCGGACTGCCCTCGCAAGGGACCTCCAGCAAATGCCGCGCGGCGGCGGTGGGGCCGTATCCCGCGGCCAGCACGGTCTGCGCGGCGGTGTTGTGCAGACCGACCCGGAAGCCCGTGCGGATGGAGCGGTAGATGGTCGTGGCGATGAGCGGATGAACGAACTCCAGCTCGCCCTCGGGTCCGTGGCCGTCGGCGAGGATCCGGGCCGCGCGCAACTTCTGGGTGGCCTCGGCGACGGCCTCGTCGCCGAGCACCGCGATGCTCGCGGCAAGTCGCGGTGAGAAGGGTGAACCCAGTACGGCCGCGGTGTGCGCGAAGCGGACGGTCGCCGTGTCCAGCCGTTCCAGCCGCTCGATCAGCCCCGGCCCCTTGATCGCCGCCGCGAGCTCGCGCATCACGGGCAGTTCGTCCTCGGTGCCGCTCAGCTTCCGCTCGGCGAGTCCGATGGCGAGCTCCACCGCCTCGAAGGGGCTTCCGCCGGTGGCCGACCAGCATTCCTTGCAGAACCGGTCCTCGGCCGCCTCCCCGATTTCGCTCCTGACGATCTGCGCCACGCCGTCGGCGGTGAGCAGTGCCAGGTCATGGGGGCGGTTGCCCCGGTGTCCGGCCAGCGAACGGAACTCGCTCGCCTCGGGCGGCAGCTCGTCGGGCCGGTAGGCCGTCACGATCAGCAGCGGAAGGTCCTCGACCCGCGGGGCGAAGGAGGCGAGCCAGCTCAGTGACTCGGCGTCCGCCCAGTGCAGATCGTCGAGCAGCAGGACGACGGGGGCCTTCTGCACGGTGAGACGCGTCATGACCCAGTCGAGGCCCTCGCGCACCCCGGTCGGGTCCGGCGCGGGGGCCGATCCCCTTGCCTCGAGACCGAGCGCGGGGGCGACGATGTCGTACCAACTTCCGAGGAAGGAGCGGAGTTCCGTCCCGTCCATGGCGGCCAGCGACGGCTGCACCAACTGGCGCACCACGCGGAACGCCGACCCCGTTTCCGTCTCCCCGCCCCTGCCCGACAGCACCGTGAATCCATGCGCGGCGGCCCGGGCACGTGCTTCCGTGACGAGCGCGGTCTTGCCCAGCCCGGCCGGCCCGGTGAAGGCGAGCACTCCGCTGCGCCTCGCCCGCGGCACGCCGTCCGTGGTGCGCCGCAACTCCTGGAACGCGGCGTCCAGAGCCTGAAGTTCCTGTCGGCGCTCGATCAACATCCGCTGCTCCGTGATCGATTGCCGCGGCTCCATCGCCATGTGCCGTACCGCCTTCTTTCGTTCGGCCCGGGGAAGCCGAGCGTACGCCTCGAGGCGGTCAGGCAGGTCGGACCGGACTCCATGAGGTGAATCCGCGGCCGGGGGATGGGAGAATGCCCGCTCGCTGGGTATGGGGTCTGAATGCACCCGCTCCCGCCGCGATCCGGCAGGGCGACTACGGCTCGGCGGGTACGGACGTCACGTCCGCGTAGCGCGGCACGGTGCGTGACCAGTGGTAACACCCGCGGATCCAGCCGATCATGCCCTCCACATAGCCGACGCCTGCCGGGCTCAACTGCGGTTTGATCCCCGCGTAGAGCTTCTGGAACTCCTCGATGGTGTCGTTGATCTGCTGGATGGCCAGGAGGACGGCGGTCTGCAGCGAGCACCGGTGCTCGCGCTGGTGGGCGAGGGCCAGATTGACCATTTCGCCGGCGCGCTGTTCCTTCACCGCGGAGAAGAGGTCGGGTATCCACACCGCCGCATCGGCCGACAGCCGGGTCAGCCGCCGTACGACGGGATGGTGGAGTTCGGCAGGGGACAGCTCATACGGCTGGGCGGCTTCGCACAACGGATAGAACGGTTCGACGCCGGCGGTCAGCGACCGTATCGAGGTGCACTCTCCGGTCCGCAGGAGAAAGGGGTGGGTCTGAGCCACCGCTTCGTACAGCAGGCCGTGTACGTATTCCCGGCTTTTCCAGGCCCAGCGCGCGGTCTGCGCTGGTGTGCACCGTTCCCGGACCTGCCGGTGGAGATCGGCCAGAGCCGCTCCCAGAGGGGTGCGGGGCGGCTGGCCGTCCCGCAGAATCGCGATGCTCTCGCACAGCATGGGCAGCAGCCTGCCCGGTGAGCGGCGACCCGTGTCCTCCGCACGGTCGTCGAACACGAACTGGTAGGCGATCTGATCGGCCATGATCTGGAGAAGACCGGGATCCATGGTGGGGCTGTTGTAGGAGGCGAGCTCGGCCGGACGCGTGCGGATGATCATCGCCGCCACACCCGGTTCGTCGGTGAGCCCCCACGTCCTCAGCCATGCGTCGACACCGGCCGCGGCCTCGGATTCATGGGGGTTGCGCTGGAAGGGGAAGGGCATGTGGAGGTGGCGGTCGATGAGGTCCCTGAGGGTGGGGACCGCAACTGTCTCGGGAACCCCGACCGTGAGTTCCTCATGCGTTGTCGACAACGTGGTCACCTGCCGTCCGGGAATCCGAGGCACGGGAACGGGCTTCGCAGGCCATCACCAGGGCACGTGGGCCCAGCGTGATCGCGGGGCGCGGTGGCTGTTCGACATACCCGGGCACATGCCGCAGCCGCCGTCGGCCGGCGATGGTCGCGAGCGCCAGGGTGGCCTCCACCATGGCGAACTCGTCGCCGAGGCACTTGCGGTTGCCCGCGGAGAACGGCATCAGCGCACGGCGCTGTGCGGCGGTGGCCCGGCCCGGCAACCAGCGGTCGGGGTCGAACCGTTCGGGCTCGGGGAACGACGAGGGATCGTGGTGCAGGAGGTAGGGGCTGTACAGAACGGTGGCTCCCTCGGGCAGCCGGCACCCGGCGAGTTCCGTCTCCCTGGTGGCCACACGGGTGAAGAGCCAGCCGGGGGACGAGTGCCGCAGCGTCTCGGTGACGACGCACCGGGTCTGGACGAGGTGCGGCAGATCGTCGGGGCCGGGCCGTCGGCCGCCGGGGAGGACGGCGTCGAGCTCGGCGTGCAGGCGGCGCTCCGCCTCCGGATGACGGGCCAGCAGGCTGAAGGCGTCGGCCAGGCACAATGCCGGCGCCTCGACGCCCGTGAGCAGCAGTGTGATCAGGTGGTCGTGGACCTCCTGATGGGTGATCGGCGGCGTTGCGCCGTCGCCGCGCGCGGCCGCCAGCAGAGTCCCCAGCACGTCGTCGCGGTCGGGGCCGCGGCGGCGCTCCGCGATCGCCGCGTCGATGATCGCGTGCAGGCGCGAGAGCGCGTGCCGGTAGCGTCGGTTGGCGGGTGTGGGGAGGCGGAAGAGGGGGTCGATCGGTACGACCGTGCGGATGAACAGGCCGCGGACGACGTCCGTGAGACAGTCCCGTACCTCGGCGGTCGTCGTGTCGTCCAGCGAGTCGGAGAGCAGGACCCGGCTGATCACGCGGGTCGTGAGGGTCATCATCGCCTCGGTGACGGGAACCGTGCGGCCCGTGCGCCAGCCGTGGCACACCGACTCGGCCTCCTCGGTGACGAGGTCGGTGTACGCGGCGGCGTGGGAGGGGCGGAAGGCGGGCTGCAGCAGCCTGCGCTTGTCCCGGTGCGTCGGCCGGCGGCAGGTGACGAGACCGTCTCCCATCAGCTTTCCGAGCCTGTCGTACAGCGGGCCCCCCTTGTCGAAGGTGTGCGGGTCCATGAGCACCTCGTGGGTGAGCTCCGGGTGGCACACCATCCAGGCGCGCTGGGGGCCCAGTCGTATCTCGACCAGATCCCCGTGCGCGGGCAAGGAATTCAGAAAAGCCAGCGGGCGGCGGTACAAGGCGATACCGTGGCCGAGGAGTGGGAATATGCCGGGAGCAGTACCTGTCCGCCACGTGGGTTTCTGTTCGGGCACAGCACGACTCATGAATGCCTCCTGCTCAATGTCACACAGGAAATGTGTGAACTGCTACGGACTTTGCGCCCGAGACTTGTCCTGCCCAGGTTCAGTGGTGCTCGGTGTCCCGAATCCTTTCTCCAAAGGGGCGCACAGAAGCACACAGATGCAAAAGTCGCATTCGGCGAACGGCCGTTGATGCCTCCTGATCGTCCCTCGGTGCTTGACCTGCCTCCGCGACGGACCCAGGATCATGAGCCATGACGCAGGGACACGGCAGCACGGTCGACGGGGTGCTGCGACGCAGTGCCCGGCGCACCCCGGCCCGCCTGGCGGTGGAGTACGGCGGGCGCCGCTGGACGTACGAGGAACTCGACGACGCCGTCTCCCGCGCGGCCTCGGTGCTGCTCGCCCAGGGCCTCACGCCGGGCGACCGGGTCGGCGCCTACGGCCACAACTCCGACGCCTACCTGATCGGCTTCCTGGCCTGCGCCCGCGCGGGCCTGGTCCATGTGCCGGTGAACCACAACCTGACCGGGGACGACCTGGCGTACCTGGTCGGCCAGTCCGGCAGCACCCTCGTCCTCGCCGACCCGGACCTCGCCGGCCGACTCCCGGACGGCGTACGGGTCTTGCCGCTCAGGGACACCGCGGGCTCGCTGCTCGACCGGCTGCCCGGAACACCGCCGTACGACGGGCCCGAACCCCGCACCGAGGACCTGGTGCAGCTGCTGTACACCTCCGGTACGACCGCCCTGCCCAAGGGCGCGATGATGACCCACCGGGCCCTCGTGCACGAGTACCTGAGCGCGATCACCGCCCTGGACCTGAGCGCCGGTGACCGTCCGGCGCACGCGCTGCCGCTGTACCACTCGGCGCAGATGCACGTGTTCCTGCTGCCGTACCTCGCCGTCGGCGCGACCAGCATCATCCTCGACGCGCCCGACGGGGACCGGCTGCTCGACCTGATCGAGGCGGGCCGCGTGGACAGCCTGTTCGCGCCGCCCACGGTGTGGATCGGCCTGGCGGGCCGGCCCGACTTCGCCGGCCGGGACCTCGACGGACTGCGCAAGGCCTACTACGGCGCGTCGATCATGCCCGTCCCGGTGCTGCAGCGGCTGCGCGAGCGCCTGCCGCGGCTCGCCTTCTACAACTGCTTCGGGCAGAGCGAGATCGGCCCGCTGGCCACGGTCCTCGGCCCCGACGAGCACGAGGGCCGGCTGGACTCCTGCGGGCGGACCGTGCTGTTCGTGGACGCACGGGTCGTGGACGAGCAGGGCGAGGAGGTGCCCGACGGCACGCCCGGCGAGATCGTCTACCGCTCACCGCAGTTGTGCGAGGGCTACTGGGACAAGCCCGAGGAGACCGCCGAGGCCTTCCGGGAGGGCTGGTTCCACTCCGGGGACCTCGCGGTGCGCGACGCCGACGGCTACTTCACGATCGTGGACCGGGTGAAGGACGTCATCAACTCCGGTGGCGTCCTGGTCGCTTCGCGCCAGGTCGAGGACGCCCTGTACACGCACGAGGCGGTCGCCGAGGCCGCCGTGATCGGCCTTCCCGACGAGCGGTGGATCGAGGCCGTCACGGCGGTCGTCGTCCGGCGCGGTGAGGTGACGGAGGATCAGCTCATCGCGCATGTGAAGGAGAAGCTCGCACCCTTCAAGGCGCCCAAACGGGTGCTGTTCGTGGACGCGTTGCCGCGCAACGCCAGCGGGAAGATCCTCAAGCGCGAACTGCGGGACCGCTTCAGCCGGTAGCCGAGGCGGTCAGGAGGCCTTCGACGGCAGCAGGGCGTCGGCCAGCAACCGCCACTGGGGCAGCGCCGATTCGCCCGGCACGACGCCGATCACCTGCACGGCGACGTGGTCGGCGCCCGCCTCCACCTGCCCGCGCAGCTTGCGTACGACCGTGTCCGGGTCGCCCCAGAAGACGAGGTCGTCCACGAACCGGTCGCTTCCGCCGCCGGAGAGGTCCTCGTCGGTGTATCCGAGCCGGCGGAACTTGGCGATGTTGTAGGGGGTTTCGAGGTAGCCGCGCAGATGCTCGCGGGCGAGGGTGCGGGCGCGGTCCGGGTCGGCCTCGAACAGCACGGCGTGCTCGACGGCCAGGAAGGCGTCCGGTCCGAGGATCTCGCGCGCCTGCGCGGTGTGCGCCGTGTTCACATGGTAGGTGTGGGCGCCCTCGGCGCGGTCGCGGGCCAGCTCCAGCATCCTCGGGCCGTACGCCGCCAGCAGGCGCCGAAGGGGCTGTGCCGGGCGGGGGTTGGGCGTCCGCATGGCGTCCAGCTCGTCGAGGTACCCGGCCATCGCGGCGAGGGGCCTGACCCCCGGGCGCGGCTGCCCGCCGAAGCCCAGGCCCAGCACATGCCGCCCCGGGTAGGCGTCCGCGAGCAGGAGTGCGGCGCCGTGCGTCCAGGCCGCCTCCCGGGACCAGATCCGGGCGATGCCGTTCACGACGCTCAGCCGGCGCGTGGACGCGAGCAGATACCCGGCGTGCGTGAACGCGTCCCGCCCCAGCGCTTCCGGGATCCACACGGCCGGCCAGCCCAGATCCTGAAGTTCCTGGACCGAGTCCCGGATCCGTGCGGCCGGCTGGTGCTCGAAGTCGAAGGTGTAGATCCCGAACGTGCCGAGGTCCAGGCCGTTCTTCGCGGTCATCGTGTCTCTCCCCATGAGCCGGTTCGATGCGATGATTCGGAATATCGCAGACTTTCGATATGAACTGCAAGCCGCTGCCGGTGCCGGGCGGCACCTGATGGGCTAGAGGGTCTGCCCCAGCTCCGCGACCAGGTCGGCTATGCGCTGCTCGTCGCGCTTGTAGTGGGTCCACTTGCCGACGCGCGTGGCCCGGACCAGACCCGCGCGCTGGAGTTCGGCCAGGTAAGCGGACACGGTCGACTGGGCCAGGCCCGCCTTGGCCTGGATGTGGCTCACGCAGACACCGACCTCGGCGGGATCGGCCATGGGCGCCTCCATCGGGAAGTGCCGCTCCGGCTCGCGCAGCCAGCGCAGCATCTGCAGCCGCATCGGATTGGACAGCGCCCGCAGCGCGTTGACCAGGTCCGGGTCGGGGCTGGGGGCGATGTCCGTCATGGGTTCGGAGTATAGGGGCGCTACGACGTATCGGGGTACGTCGATACGCCCAGGTCGGTCGATACGCCCGGGTCAGTCGGCGGTCCTGCGGCGCAGCGCCTCCTTCTTCGCGCGGTTGCCGCAGGTGTCCATCGAGCACCAGCGCCGGGTGCCCGGGCGCGAGGTGTCCAGGAAGAGCGCACCGCACGAGGCTCCGGCGCAGTCGCGCACCCGGTCCAGCGCCGGGGAGGTGACCAGGTCCAGCGCGTCCCGGGCGACCAGGGCGAGCGTGGCGCGCACCGGGTCCTCGGCGCCCCAGGCCAGTCGGCCCGAGGGGGTGAGGGCGGGTACCGGCACTGCGTGTGCCGCGGCCTCGTTGACCCGTGCGCGTGTCTTCGCGTCGGGTGTCCGTCCGGCGCGGGCGGCGCCGATCAGCCGGTGGATCGCCTCACGCAGTTCCTGTGCCGTACGCACCAGGCCGGCCGTCGCCCGGCGGACCTCGACGGGGCAGGGGCCGCACTGCCGTACCCAGGCGGCCAGGGCTTCGGGGTCGGGCAGCTCCTCCACCGCGTCGGCCGTGCCCCGGTGGCGCAGGGTCCGGATGAAGTCCAGGCACGGGCGGCCCGCGCCCTGGCGGAAGCGAATGGTCGTCGGCACAGCCCCACCCTACGGGAGAACCGGTTTGACTGGTACCGTGCGGGAACCGTTCAAACCGGTTCTCCGAGAGGTGTCCCCGTGTCCGTGCCCGCGTCCCTGGCGTTACCGACCGCGCCCCGCCGGGTGATCCTCGTCCTGGCACTCGCCTGCGGAGTGAGCGTCTCGACCATCTACTTCCCGCAGGCGATCAGTTCGCTGATCGCCACCGACCTGGACATCCCGGCGGGCTCCGCATCCCTCGTCGTCACCGCGGCCCAGTTCGGGTACGCGGGCGGCATCTTCCTGCTCGTCCCGCTCGGTGACCGGCTGCCGTCCCGCCGGCTGATCGTCACCCTGCTCGCGCTGACCGCGGCGGGCCTGGTCGTCGCCGGTGCCGCACCGACGCTGCCCGTCCTCGTCGCAGCGAGCGCGGCCATCGGCGTCACCACCGTCGTCCCGCAGATCATCATCCCGATGGCCGCGGGGCTCGTGCCCCCCGAGCGACGCGGCGCCGTCACCGGCACCCTGCTCAGCGGACTCATCGGGGGCATCCTGCTCGCCCGCACCTTCGGCGGCACCCTCGGGGAGTGGCTGGGCTGGCGCGCCCCCTATCTCGTCGCCGCGGCGCTCGTGCTCGCCCTCGCGGGGACGCTCGCCCGAGTGGTGCCGGACACCACACCCTCGTCCGGACACCGGTACGCGACCCTCATATCCGCCCCGCTGCGTCTGCTGCGCGAGGAACCGGACCTGCGGCGTTCCTGCCTCTACCAGGCCACCGTCTTCGCCGGCTTCAGCGCCGCCTGGACCGCGCTCACCCTGCTGGTGACCGGGCCGGCGTACGGCAGGGGCGCCCAGGCCGTGGGGGTGCTCGGACTCGTGGGTGCCGCGAGCATGTTCTGCACTCCGCTCGCCGGCCGGGCCGCCGACCGCCGGGGACCGGACACCGTGAGCCTGTGGTGCCTGCTCGGGGTGATCGGATCGGCCGGGGTGCTGGCCCTCGCCGGCCTCGGCGGCACGGCGGGGCTCATCGTGCTGGCCGGCGGCATGCTGCTGCTCGACGTCGCGGTGCAGAGCGGCCAAGTGGCCAACCAGGCCCGCAACCTCGCGCTCCGTCCGGACGCCCGGGCCCGGGTCAACACCGCCTACATGACGTGCGCGTTCCTCGGCGGCAGCGCGGGGTCCTGGCTCGGGATACGGGCGTACGACCGACTCGGCTGGCCGGGGGTGACAGGGCTGGTGGCCCTGTCCGCAGTGATCGCGCTGACCCGGCACCTGACGCATCTGGCCCGGCGGCGTACAGCGGTCGGTCCCGTCGAGGGCACGGTGACCCCGAGCCGGGTGCCGTGATGCGGCACCGGTGAGTGCCGTGACGTACGGCCGGTCCGGCGGGGGCGGGCGGCGCCCGGCGACACAAGACACAGGGCCGGCACGGGCGGTGGGCGACGAAGCGCCACGTCCGTCGACCTGCCGTACCGGCCGTACGTCACCCCAGCCCGCCGCCCGGACCGGCAGCCTTGGGGCGCAGATCCACGATCCGGCGGATCTTGCCGACGGAGCGCTCCAGGGACTCCGGCTCCACGATCTCCACGTCGACCCAGACCCCGATCCCGTCCTTGACGGCCGCGCAGATGGACCGGGCCGCAGCGTCCCGCGCCTCTGTACCGGCGTCCGCGCGGGCCTCGGCCCGTACGGTCAGCCGGTCCAGCCGGCCCTCGCGGGTCAGCCGGAGCTGGAAGTGGGGCGCAACGCCGGGCGTGCGCAGCACGATCTCCTCGATCTGGGTCGGGAAGAGGTTGACCCCGCGCAGGATCACCATGTCGTCACTGCGCCCGGTGATCTTCTCCATCCGCCGGAACACCCGGGCCGTGCCGGGCAGCAGCCGGGTGAGGTCACGGGTGCGGTACCGGATGACGGGCATGGCCTCCTTGGTCAGCGAGGTGAACACCAGCTCGCCACGCTCGCCCTCGGGCAGGACCTCGCCCGTGATCGGGTCGACCACCTCGGGATAGAAGTGGTCCTCCCAGATCGTCAGCCCGTCCTTGGTCTCCACGCACTCCTGTGCCACACCCGGGCCGATCACCTCGGACAGCCCGTAGATGTCCACGGCGTCGATCGCGAACCGCTCCTCGATCTCGCGCCGCATCTGCTCGGTCCACGGCTCGGCACCGAAGATCCCCACGCGCAGCGAGGTGCCCCGCGGGTCCACGCCCTGCCGCTCGAACTCGTCCAGCAGCGTGAGCATGTAGGACGGGGTCACCATGATGACGGCCGGCTGAAGATCCTGGATCAGCTGCACCTGCCGGGCCGTCATACCGCCGGAGGCCGGGACGACCGTACAGCCCAGGCGCTCGGCACCATAGTGGGCGCCCAGACCACCGGTGAAGAGCCCATAGCCGTAGGCCACATGAACGATGTCACCGGGCCGTCCGCCGGCCGCCCGGATCGACCGCGCCACCATGTCGGCCCACATGGAAAGGTCGCTGTCCGTGTAGCCGACCACCGTGGGGCGCCCGGTGGTGCCACTGGAGGCGTGCAGCCGGCGGATGCGCTCCCGCGGCACCGCGAACATGCCGTACGGGTAGTTCTCCCGGAGGCCCGCCTTGGTCGTGAAGGGGAAGCGAGCCAGATCGGCGAGGGACCGGCAGTCCTCGGGGCGGACGCCGGCCTTGTCGAAGGACTCCCGGTAGAACGGCACGTGGTCGTAGGCGTGCCGCAGCGAGGCGCGCAGCCGCTCCAGCTGGAGTTCCCGCAGCTCCTCGGGCCCGAGCCGTTCGCCCGCATCGAGCAGGTCCGTCGCATCCGCCATCGATTCGACTCCCTCGTCACACTCACATTCCGGGCGACCGATCATTCGGTCGATCCGTTCGGGGCCAGTAATTCAGGCCATGCGGCTCCAGGCAAGAGGCCTGCGGGGATTTTTCCGTGCCCCCGGAGCACGGCCGCGCCGGAGAACGTGGAGCCACGACAGCGGGCTTCTCGCACCCGCTCGGCAAGACATTGCACAGTACGGGGCCCGACCGACATGATCACGACCATGTCGACCTTCCTCACGTCCGACGGCACCCGGCTCGCCTACCACCTGCGGGGCGACGGCGCACCCCTCGTCGTCCTGCCCGGCGGCCCCATGCGCGCCTCCGCCTACCTCGGAGATCTCGGCGGGCTGGCCGTCCACCGCCAATTGGCGCTGCTGGACCTGCGCGGCACCGGGGACTCCGCGCCGCCGGCGGACCCGGCGACGTACCGGTGCGACCGCATGGTCGAGGACGTCGAGGTGTGGCGCGCACACATGGGTCTGGAACACATGGATCTGCTCGCCCATTCGGCGGGCGCGGCCCTCGCCATGCTCTACGCGGCCCGCCACCCGCGGCGGATACGGCGACTGCTGCTGGTCACGCCCAACCCGTCCGCCCTGGGCCTGCGGGCGACCCCCGAGGACCGGCTGGCGGCGGCCCGGCTGCGCGCGGACGAGCCGTGGTTCACGGAGGCGTTCCCCGCCTTCCGGGCCTGGCTGGCGGGCGAGGCGGACTTCGACGAGGTGTTCCTGCCGTTCTTCCACGGCCGCTGGGACGACGCCGCCCGGGCGCACAGCGACGCCGAACCGGAGCAGACCAACGAGGAGGCGGGGGAGCGCTACTTCGGGGACGGCGCCTTCACCCCGGACGCGACGCGAACCGCCCTCGCCGCGTTGACCGCGCCGGTCCTCCTGCTCGCCGGGGAACTGGACGGCGGCCCCCGACCGGACCTCGCGCGCCGTGCCGCGAAGGCCTTCCCGAACGCCGAGGTCGCCGTCCAGCCCGGCGCCGGTCACTACCCCTGGCTGGACGACCCGGGGTGGTTCCGGCACCGCACCCTCGCCTTCCTCGACGGGCCGTCCGCCGCCGTTCCGCCCTCGGCGGAGCAGCCGGCCGGGACCGCACCGCCCGGCTGGCGTGCCCGGCATGGACACCGCGGTGCCACCGACGGGCAGGGCAACGCACCCGATCCTGTGTGGTGGGACCACATGGACCGGATCACCATGCCGACTAGGTCATCGGTGGTGGGCCCGCCGGCCGCACTCCTCGACACCTGACCCATGCACGGCTACCCCTGCGGTCCGAACGCCCTCAGGAACCGGTCGCGGAAGCCGTCCATCCCCCAGATGGGGGCGTTCGCCGCGGGTTTGAGGCCCTCCGTCCAGCCCCAGCCGGAGATCCGGTCCAGCACCTTGGGGTCACGGGCGACGACGGTGACCGGCACGTCCTTGCGCGGACTGTTCCCGGTGACGGTCGGCACGGGCTGGTGATCGCCCAGGAAGACCAGGACCGTGTTGTCGTTGCCGTAGCGCCTCAGGAATCCGACGAGGCTGCTCAGCGAGTACACGATGGAGGCGCGGTATGCGTCACGCACGCTCTCCGGGCTTCTCCAGACCTCCTCCTGGGACCGGCCCTCGCGCCTGATCCGCTGGAAGACCGAGCCGTCGCCGAACTTCGCCCAGTCGACCATGCGGGGCACGGGCGCCCAGGGGTAGTGGCTGGAGGTGAGGATGATCTCCGCCATCAGCGGGCCCCTGCCCCGCCTGCCGAACTCCCGCCGCTGGAACGTCTGCAGGGTGAACTGGTCCGGCACCTGGGACCAGCCGAAGTCCGGGCCGTGGTAGTCGAGGTGATGCCCGTCGTAGACATGGTCAAGGCCGAAGAACCGGCCCTCCGGCCAGGCCACCAGCACCCCGGGCACGACGCCGACCGTGCGCCAGGCACCGGTTCTGCGGAACGCGCCGGTGAGGGTGGTCCGGTCGCTGGAGGTGAGGGAGCGGAAGCGCTGCTGGTTGCTGATCCACAGGCCGGACAGGAAGGTCGAGTGGGCCAGCCAGCTGCCGCCGCCGGTCACCGGCGAGCGCAGCCAGCCGCTGCGGGCCCGGAATCCGGCCGCCGTCAGGGCGTCGTCACTCTCCTTGAGCACCGCGCCGATCCGCGGGGCCATCGCCGGGTCCTCGATCGCCGAACGGCCGTAGCTCTCGACGAACGTGAACAGCACGTCCTTGCCGCGCAGGCCGGTCAGCAACCGGTCCGGGGGCGTGTGGGCGAAGGCGTCGTGGGCGGCCTGGCGCCGGAAGAGGCGGGCGTCCGCGAGGGAGACGCGGACCTGCTGGGCGCGGTCGCGCAGGAGGCCGGCGTCGAGCGTCGAGGCGACGGGCACACCGCCCGGCCGCAGGCCGAACACGACGCAGGTGATCCAGGCGGTGCACAGCACCAGGACGGCACCGACGGACCGGGCGCGGTGCCGGGCCACCAGGGTGCTCAGCCGTACCGTGGAGCCCGCGCTCGCCAGGACGACGGTGACCGCGAGGAGCAGGGCACCGGCGATGGCGACCAGCTCGCCGGTGCGGCCGGACGTCCCGCGCAGATAGTCCGCCGCGTTGCCCAGCAGACCCCAGTCCAGCACCGGGTCGAAGGGACGGTACAGCACCGAATAGAAGCCGAGGTCCAGGCACTTGAGGAGCGTGAGCAGCCCGATCAGCACGCCGATGGCCGCCGCCGCGGTCCGCCGCCCCCGGGGCGGCAGCACGAGCAGCACGGCGGCGAGCAGAATGCCCTCGGCCGGCAGGCGTACGAACGCGGCCGGGGTGAGCCGGTCGGGCCGGTTCGGCAGCAGCAGCGCCGCGAGCAGGAGGCCGACGGCGAGCACGGCCGAGCCCACGGCCACACACCGCCCGATGCGCGCCCGCCGGCCGGGTGGACCGGCCAGTGCGCCCAAGCCCCGAGCGAGGCGGCTCCACCCGCCGAGGAGGCCGGCCCGTGCCGCGAGGCGCCGGGCACCGCGCCCGCGCCTGCCGGGCGCCGCGGCCCGCTCCGCCTCCCCGGCCGTCGTGGGAGCCCCGGATGCCGCCGGGCCGCTGTCCGTCTCGTCTGCGCTCCCCGGCGGGTGACTGGGCGTGTGGTGAGACACCCGGAGATCCTTCCGTGCGTGGCCCGGTGCCGGTGCGGAAGGCCTGGACCGGCACAACTCGACCGACCGACAGTTACCCAAAGTAGTCGAGCGGTGTCGGTTGCGCGCACGGAGTGGTGCTACCGGGTGGTGGGCAAGGGGGGGCGCCCCGGCGTCACCGCTGGTCTGCCGCCACCGCCACCTCCCGCGCCCAGCGGTAGTCGGCCTTGCCGCTCGGGGACCGCTGGATGGAGTCGGTGATCACCAGCTGGCGGGGGATCTTGTAGCCGGCCAGCCGGGTACGGCAGTGGCTCTGGATGTCGGCCAGCGAGGGCTGCGCGGCTCCCTCGCGCAGCTGTACGACGGCGGCCACATGGTTGCCCCAGGTGGCGTCCGGGACCCCGGCGACCAGCGCGTCGTACACGTCCGGATGCGCCTTGAGCGCCTGCTCGACCTCCTCCGGATAGACCTTCTCGCCCCCGGTGTTGATGCACTGCGAGCCCCGGCCCAGCACCGTGACCACGCCCTCCTCGTCGACCGTCGCCATGTCGCCGAGCAGGACCCAGCGCTGCCCGTCCTTCTCGAAGAACGTCTCGGCGGTTTTCCGCGGGTCGTTGTAGTAGCCGAGCGGGACGTGCCCGCACTGGGCGACCCGGCCGGTCTCCCCCGCGGCGACCGGCTCGTGGTCCACCGGATCGACCACGCGGGTACGGGAGTTGACGCGCAGACGGAAGCCGCGCTCGGGTCCCGAGTCCTCCGTCGCCGTTCCGTTGAAGCCGGACTCGGAGGAGCCGAAGTTGTTGAGCAGCACGGCGTTCGGGACCAGTTCCCGGAACTGCCGGCGTACCGTCTCGGACATGATCGCGCCCGACGAGGAGACGCTGAACAGGGCCGAGCAGTCGGTGCCCTTGAGCGGTCCGCTCAGCGCGTCGATCAGCGGCCGGAGCATGGCGTCGCCGACCAGAGACATGCTGGTGACCTTCTCCTTCTCGACGGTCCGCAGCACCTCCTCCGGCACGAACTTGCGGTGCAGCACGACGCGTTGGCCGAAGTTGAAGCCGATGAACGCCGTCAGCGTGGAGGTGCCGTGCATCAGCGGGGGAGTGGGGAAGAAGGTGATTCCCGAGCCCCCGGCGGCGACCCGCTCGGCCAGCTCCTGAGGTGCCTTCACCGGCTCCCCGGTCGGCGCCCCGCCGCCGAGGCCGGCGAAGAACAGGTCCTCCTGCCGCCACATCACCCCCTTGGGCATGCCGGTCGTGCCGCCGGTGTAGATGATGAGCTGGTCGTCGGCGGAGCGGGCCGGGAAGCCCCGGGCCGGCGAGCCGGACGCCTCCGCGTGGCCGAACGGCACCGCCCCGGGCACCCCGGCCGCCGCCGGGCCCACCCGCAGCAGATGCCGCAGCTTCGGCGCCCGCGGCAGCGCCGCCGCCACCCGGTCCGCGAACTCCGCGTCGAAGACCAGCGCGACCAGATCGGCGTCCCGGTAGAGGTACACCAACTCCTCTTCGACATAGCGGTAGTTGACGTTGACCGGAACGATCCGCGCCTTCAGGCAGGCCAGCACCGTCTGCAGGTACTCGACGCCGTTGTACAGGTGGAGGCCGAGGTGTTCTCCGGGCCTGATCCCGCTGTCGATCAGGTGGTGGGCGATGCGGTTGGCGGCCGCGTCCAGCTCGGCGTAGGTCAGGCGGCGCTCCGCGCCGGTGCCGGGATGGTCGACGTACACGAGCGCCTCACGGTCCGGGACCACGTCGACGACCGACTCGAACAGGTCGGCAAGGTTGTACTCCACCGCTCCTCCTGACCCCGATCGTGCCCGTATGCGTCCGCTAGCGGGTCATCAGAGCAAAGGGCGCCGCAACTGTGAAGGGCCCGCGCCAACAAATCTGACTGTCTGTCAGAAAATCCTGGAAGCTCCCTTGAAGTGCCTCGCCGCCTACTGCAACCTGTTCTCGTTCTCACCGAGGGGAGACAAGCCCATGGGCGGGACGGAACACCTCACCGTGCGGCGCGAGGGCGCCACACTGGTGCTCACGCTCAACAGGCCCGACGCGAAGAACGCGCTCTCGCTGCCGATGCTCGTCGGCCTGTACGACGGCTGGCTCACGGCCGACGCGGACGACGGGATCCGCTCGATCGTGCTCACCGGGGCAGGCGGCTCCTTCTGCGCCGGCATGGACCTGAAGGCGCTGGCCGGGAAGGGCATGGCGGGGGAGGGGTACCGCGACCGGCTCAAGGCCGACCCCGACCTGCACTGGAAGGCGATGCTGCGCCACCATCGCCCGCGCAAACCGGTCATCGCCGCCGTCGAGGGGTACTGCGTGGCGGGCGGCACCGAGATCCTCCAGGGCTCCGACATCCGGATCGCGGGCGAGTCCGCGACCTTCGGCCTGTTCGAGGTCCGGCGCGGTCTGTTCCCGATCGGCGGCTCCACCGTGCGGCTGCAACGCCAGATCCCGCGCACCCACGCCCTGGAGATGCTGCTCACCGGGCGTCCGTACACCGCCCGGGAGGCCGCGGACATCGGACTCATCGGCCGTGTCGTGCCCGACGGCACCGCGCTCGAGGCGGCCCTGGAGACCGCCGAGCAGATCAACGCCTGCGGCCCGCTCGCCGTCGAGGCCGTCAAGGCGTCGGTGTACGAGACCGCGGAGATGACGGAGACCGAGGGGCTCGCCGCCGAACTCACCCGTGGCTGGCCGGTCTTCGACACCGCCGACGCCAAGGAAGGCGCCCGCGCCTTCGCGGAGAAACGGCCCCCCGTCTACAAACGTGCGTAGCGCTGCGCCGGCTCAGGCCGGTTCGGAAACCGCGGGCCCGCGTGTGGCTGGTCGCTCCCCCGAATTCTCGGCTTCGCTCGAACCCGGGGGACCCCCATCGCGGCGGAGCCGCATATGTCACCGCCCCGTGCCCCTTCGGGGCACGACCTCACCGACCTTGCTCGAAGGAGGCAAGCCCCGATGCCCGAAGTCCTCAAAGCCCCCCTCGTCCTCGAGTTCCCCTTCACCCGCTCCCTCGGCCCCGTCCAGAGCGCCTTCCTCACCGGCCTGCGCGAACGCGTCGTCCTCGGCGTGAGGACCGCCGGCGGACGCACCCTGGTCCCGCCCGTCGAGTACGACCCCGTCACCGCCGAGGAGCTGCGCGACCTGGTGGAGGTCGCCCCCACGGGCACGGTCACCACCTGGGCGTGGAACCACGTGCCGCGCCGCGGCCAGCCACTGGGCACCCCCTTCGCCTGGGTCCTGGTCCGCCTCGACGGCGCCGACACCGCCCTGCTGCACGCCCTCGACGTCCCCGGCCCCGACGCCGTGCACACTGGGATGCGCGTCCGCGTCCGCTGGGCCGGGGAGCGCACGGGCGCCATCACCGACATCGCCTGCTTCGAGCCGTACGCCGGAGAGCCGGAGCAACCGGGCGACCACACCGGTGAGTTCACCGACCCGCTCTCCGGGATCGTCGCCCCCGCCCGCCTGGACTACACCTACTCACCCGGCCGCGCCCAGTCCGCCTACATCGACGCCCTCTCCGAACGGCGGACCGTCGGCGAACGCTGCCCCTCCTGCCGCAAGGTGTACGTCCCCCCGAGGGGTGCGTGTCCCACATGTGGCGTGGCCACACAGGAACAGGTCGAAGTAGGCCCCCGCGGCACAGTCACCACCTTCTGCATCGTCAACATCAAGGCCAAGAACCTCGACATCGAGGTCCCGTACGTCTACGCGCACATCGCCCTCGACGGCGCCGACCTCGCCCTGCACGCCCGGATCGGCGGCATCCCCTACGACCAGGTGCGCATGGGCCTGCGCGTGGAGCCCGTGTGGACCGAGGGCGCCCGCTACCCCGACCACTACCGGCCCACCGGCGAACCCGACGCCGACTACGACACCTACAAGGAGCTGCTGTGACCCGGGAGATCGCGGTCGTCGCCTTCGCCCAGACCGACCACCGGCGCTCCACAGAGGAGTCCTCCGAGGTCGAGATGCTCATGCCGGTGCTCCACGAGGCGCTGGACCGGACCGGCCTCAGGACCGCCGACATCGGCTTCACCTGCTCCGGCTCCAGCGACTACCTCGCCGGCCGCGCCTTCTCCTTCACCCTCGCCCTCGACGGCGTCGGCGCCTGGCCGCCCATCTCCGAGAGCCACGTCGAGATGGACGGAGCCTGGGCGCTGTACGAGGCCTGGACCAAGCTGCTCACCGGCGACGCCGACACCGCGCTCGTCTACTCCTACGGCAAGTGCTCGCCCGGCTCGGTGCGGGACGTCCTCACCCGCCAGCTCGACCCCTACTACGTCGCCCCCCTGTGGCCCGACTCCATAGCCCTCGCCGCCCTCCAGGCACAGGCCCTCATGGACGCCGGCCACACCGACGAGCCCGCGCTCGCCGCCGTCGGCGCCCGCAGCCGGGCCGACGCCGCCGCCAACCCGCATGCCCAGCTCAAGGGGCAGGTGCCGCAGGGCGACTACGTCGTACGGCCGCTGCGCTCCGGCGACTGCCCGCCTGTCGGCGACGGCGCCGCGGCCGTGATCCTCGCGGCGGGGGAGCGGGCCCGGGAGCTGTGCGAGCGGCCCGCCTGGATCCGCGGCATCGACCACCGCATCGAGGCCCACGGCCTCGGCGTCCGCGACCTGACCGACTCACCGTCCACCCGGCTCGCCGCCGAGAAGGCCGGAGCCTTCGAACGGCCCGTGGACACCGCCGAGTTGCACGCGCCGTTCAGCTCGCAGGAGGTGATCCTGCGCCGGGCGCTCCGCCTCGGCGACGACGTCCGGGTCAACCCCTCCGGCGGAGCGCTCGCTGCCAACCCGGTCATGGCCGCCGGACTGATCCGCATCGGCGAGGCCGCCGCCCGCATCCACCGCGGCGCGTCCGACCGCGCCCTCGCCCACGCCACCTCCGGCCCCTGCCTGCAGCAGAACCTGGTCGCCGTACTCGAAGGGGATCCACGATGAGCAAGGAGCCCGTGGCCGTCGTCGGCATCGGCCAGACCAAGCACGTCGCCGCCCGCCGGGACGTCTCGATCGCCGGCCTCGTCCGCGAGGCGGCCCTCAGGGCCCTGCAGGACGCCGAGCTGACCTGGGCCGACATCGACGCCGTCGTCATCGGCAAGGCGCCCGACTTCTTCGAGGGCGTGATGATGCCCGAGCTGTACCTGGCCGACGCGCTCGGCGCCGTCGGCAAGCCCATGCTCCGGGTGCACACGGCGGGCTCCGTCGGCGGGTCGACCGCGCTGGTGGCCGCGAACCTGGTGGCCGCCCGCGTCCACGGCACCGTCCTCACCCTCGCCTTCGAGAAGCAGTCCGAGTCCAACGCCATGTGGGGCCTGTCCCTGCCGATCCCCTTCCAGCAGCCCCTGCTCGCCGGCGCCGGCGGCTTCTTCGCCCCCCACGTGCGCGCCTACATGCGGCGCAGTGGCGCCCCCGACACCGTCGGCTCCCTCGTCGCCTACAAGGACCGGCGCAACGCCCTGAAGAACCCCTACGCCCACCTCCACGAGCACGACATCACCCTGGAGAAGGTCCAGGCCTCGCCCATGCTGTGGGACCCCATCCGCTACTCCGAGACCTGCCCCTCCTCCGACGGCGCCTGCGCCATGGTCCTCACCGACCGCGCCGGAGCCGCCCGCGCGCCCCGCCCTCCGGCCTGGCTGCTCGGCGGCGCCATGCGCAGCGAGCCCACCCTGTTCGCGGGCAAGGACTTCGTCTCCCCGCAGGCCGGCAAGGACTGCGCCGCCGACGTCTACCGGCAGGCCGGCATCGCCGACCCGCGCCGGGACGTCGACGCCGTCGAGATGTACGTGCCGTTCTCCTGGTACGAGCCCATGTGGCTGGAGAACCTGGGCTTCGCGGAGGAGGGCGAGGGCTGGAAGCTCACCGAGTCCGGGGTGACCGATCTCGACGGCGACCTGCCCGTCAACATGTCGGGCGGCGTGCTGTCCACCAACCCCATCGGCGCCTCCGGCATGATCCGCTTCGCCGAGGCCGCGCTCCAGGTGCGCGGCCAGGCCGGAGAACACCAGGTCGACGGCGCCCGCAGGGTGCTCGGACACGCCTACGGCGGCGGCTCGCAGTTCTTCTCCATGTGGCTCGTGGGAGCGCGG
Organism: Streptomyces puniciscabiei; assembly: GCF_006715785.1. Taxonomy (NCBI): domain Bacteria; kingdom Bacillati; phylum Actinomycetota; class Actinomycetes; order Kitasatosporales; family Streptomycetaceae; genus Streptomyces; species Streptomyces puniciscabiei. The sequence goes on along the minus strand of NZ_VFNX01000002.1, from coordinate 915,340 downwards.
CCACCGCAGACCTGAAAGTCCTCCCCACGTGGCCTGTCGGGCATCGTGAGCGGTCGCTAGGCTGACCCGCGGACGACGAACCGGGAGGAGCACGGACGTGGCCGAGACCACCACCCAGCACAAGCCGCTCGCGGGCTGGGACAAGCCGGAGCTGGACCTCAGCAAGGCCGAGTGGCAGTCCAGCAGCCGAGGTCTGGGCGATGTCCAGATCGCCTTTGTCGAGGGCTTCATCGCCATGCGCAACAGCGGCCGTCCGGAAAGCCCATCCCTGATCTTCACGCCGGCGGAGTGGGGTGCCTTCGTCTCCGGAGCCCGGGAAGGCGAGTTCGACCTCACCTGACCCCGCCCGGCGGCGCGACCGGCGCCACCGGCACCGAACCGGCATCACGCGGACACCGGCAGCCGAACCGGGGGTGTTCCGCGCGGATTCCCGGACACGCGACCACCAGGACCCCGCTGGGACCGACGCCTGCGCCAGGCTGGCCCCAGCACGGGGAGGTCGTGTTCCGAAAGGTGAGGGACGATGAGCACTGCGCCGGTCATCGCCGCGGTCGACGGCTCCGAGGACAGCCTGCGCGCGCTGGAGTGGGCCTTCGACGCCGCCCGCCGCCGCGCCGCACCGCTGCGGGTGGTGCACGTACGGCAGTACGCCGCCTGGGGCCAGGCCGATGTGCTGGTCGCTGCGCCGCCCCGGGCGGAGGGGGATCCGGTGCTGGCCGACGTGCACATCCGACTCGCGGACCGCGGCGCCGAAACCGCCGTCGAGTACGTCGCCCTGGAGGGCGTACCGGGCGCCGTCCTGCCCGAACTCGGCGCCGACGCCCAGCTGTTGGTCCTCGGATCCCGGGGCCGCGGCGGCTTCGCCAGCCTGCTGCTCGGCTCCAACGGGCTCGCCGCCGCCCGGGACGCCGAGTGCCCGGTGGTCGTCGTACCCCGGCCCGGCCGGCAGGTGCACGGCGGCGGGCCGGCCGAGCCCGGGCCCCGGGTGGTGGTCGGCCTGCACGCCGACAGCCCGGACGAGGCGACCCTCGCCTTCGCCTTCACCGAGGCCGCGCTGCGCGGCGCGCGCCTGCAGGTGATCGCCGCCTATCCGTGGCCGGTGCAGACCTGGTCGGCCCCCGGCCAGCTGGTGCCGCCCCAGGTCGACCAGGCCGCCGTCGAGAACGAGACCCGCGCCCTCGCCGAGGGCTTCCTCGCCCCGCACCGCGAGCGGCACCCCGAGGTCCGCGCCGACGCCGAGGCGCTGCCCGGTGACGCGGCCGGCCATCTCGTGGCCGCCTCCAAGGACGCCGAGCTCGTCGTCGTCGGCCGGCACCGGCGGCGCCTGCTCGCACCGGCCCGCATGATGGGCTCCGTCACCCAGGCCGTCCTGCTGCACGCGGCGAGCCCGATCGCGGTGGTGCCCCCGGTGCCGCCGGAGGAGGGAGCGCCGGGCAGGGCCGAGGCGGCGCAGTAGGCCGCACAGAGTCAACACTGCGGAGCCGCGCGGCCGGTGGACGCCTGCACGGCCTCGTCCACCCACACCGGCAGCAGCTGCCCTGACATCAAGTCAACCACGATCGGTCATGGTGGCGGACAACGCTGCCGGGGCCGTCTTCATAGCGGCCCCACACATGTCCGGCGCGCCCACTCCGCGCCTAGCCTCCAGCGCGTCCACCCACAGCCGGAGGAACCCGCATGCCGACCACGCCGCACAGACGGCCCACCCGCCGAGCCACCCTCCCCGCCCTGTCGCTCACCGCGGCCTGCCTGCTCCTGGCCACCCCGGCCACGGCGGCACCCACCGGCGCACCGGACGGCCACTGCGCCGGCCGTACCGAGCTCCGGGTGCCCGGTGCCGCCCACCAGCAGGCCGACTGCCTGGATGAGCTGACCACCGCAGGCACCGTGGCCTCCGGGCACACCGACCCGGCCGACTACGCCGGGCTCACCCCCAAGGACCTGCCCACGCCCAGCGGCGTGCCGGGCATCCAGATCGACGGCTACTTCCCGGACACCTCCACCACCGACACGAACCACGGCTGGAACCACGACTCCCAGTTCGTCGTCCGGCTGCCCGACCACTTCAACGGCGGCCTGGTCGTCGCCGGCACGCCCGGCAACCGCGAGCAGTACGCGAACGACAAGGCCATCTCCGACTGGGTGCTCGCCCGCGGCTACGCCTACGCCGCCACCGACAAGGGCAACACCGGCACGGCCTTCTACCGCGACGGCCGGCGGCCCGGCGACGCCATCGCCGAATGGAACAGCCGCCTCACCCAGCTCACCCGAGCGGCCCGCGCCCTGGTCGCCCAGCGCTACCACCGGCCGCCCGTCCGCACCATCGCCACCGGCCTGTCCAACGGCGGCTACCTGGTCCGCTGGCAGCTGGAGAACCACCCCGAGCTGTACGACGGCGGAGTCGACTGGGAAGGCACCCTCTGGCGCGCCGACGGGCCCAACCTGCTCACCTTCCTGCCGCAGGCGCTGCGCAACTACCCGGCGTACGCCGCCGGCGGCCCCGGAGCGGGCGACGCCGAGGCAGCCCTGCACCGGGCCGGCTTCCCGGCCGGCTCGGAGTTTCTGTGGCCGTACCACTACCGGGTCTACTGGGACCTCACCCAGCGCATCTACCGGGAGGAACTCGACCCCGGCTACGACGGCTCCACCGAGGCCGGCACCCCGTTCTGCGCCTCCGGCACACCGGGCTGCGACGCCGACTACGACTACGCGGCCCGGCCCGCGGCCGTCCATCGCGCCGTCGACCGGATCGCCCTGACCGGGCGCATCGGCAAACCGCTGATCACCCTCCAGGGAACCCTCGACGCACTGCTGCCGATCAGCCAGGACTCCGACGTCTACGCGCGCATGGTCCACGCGGTCGGACGCGGCACCCTGCTGCGCTACTACCGCATCGAGGACGGCACCCACACCGACTCCCTGGTCGACGCCTTCCCCGACCGGCTCCGCCCGATGGTGCCCTGCCACCACGCGGCCTTCGCGGCCCTGGAGGACTGGATCACCGGCGCCGCCCTCCCGCCCGCCGACCACACGGTCCCGCGCCCGCCCGGTGCGACGGCGGCCACCCTGCTGACCAGCTGCCCCTTGAGCTGAGTGGCACCCCCGCGGCCCGACGGACGCGCCCGAAGGGGCGCGGGCAACTGCGCGACCGGCCATGATGAGCGCCGCGGGCGAAAGATCACCGCAGCCATTGACGGCCCCTTCCCGGCGCGCCTCGCAGAGCCCACGTACCATGGCCGCATGTCGTTCCTCCGCCGCCGCAGCGCCACCCCCGCCGGACCCGACTTCGACGTGCTGGCCATGGACCCGGGCGACTGGCCGGGCAACCTCGGCGCGGGTCTGCTGCCCGCGCCCGACGGCACCTGCCAGGGTGTCTTCCTGCGCTACGACCTCTTCGGCGGCCGAGGCCCTGCCATGATCATCGGCAACCTCCCCGAGGGCTCCCCGGCCCGCGAGGTCGCCGAGGGCGAGATCCCCTTCGAGGTGGGCCAGCTGCTGCTCGCGCTGGAGAACGACGAGGAGGTCACGGTCGTCGGCGTCGAGGACACCCCGGTCCTCCAGGGCGACAACCTCCTCATCGTGCGGCGGCTGAAGCTGTCCGAGTCCCGGATCTCCTGCGTCCAGTTCGACCGCAGCGACGGCGTCCTCGTCACCATCGCCGCCTGGGACCGTCCCATCACGGACGACCTGTACGCCCTGCTGAAGCCGCTCCCGGCGGAGCTTTTCCAGCAGGGCTGAGGCCGCTCGCGCCTAGCCTGCCGAGCCCTCGAGGGTCACGTCCGCGGCGCGGACGAATCCCACCCGGTGGCCGTACTGGATCTCGTAGTACAGGTCCTTGCCCACCACGACCCGGTGCGAGTCGGTGGTGAAGGTGACCGAGTAGTAGTACTCGCCCGGCACCTCGTCACCGACCACGTACCTCTGCCCGGCCGGGATCGTGTACGGCAGCGGGACGACCGACTGCGCGGGGACCCCCGCCGGGTAGGTCGCCTGCTCCGGGTAGGCCCTGCCGTACACCGGAATGCTCGTCAGACCCTCCTTCGGGGTGATCACCAGCCCCTTGGCGGGCACCGCCGCCGGCGCCCCGGGCGGGTTGCGGAACCAGGCCTTCTGCCCCAGGTACCAGATCGCGGTCCAGTCGCCCCAGCGGTCCGCGACCGCGTACTGCTGGCCGGTGGAGACCCGGGAGGACAGGTCGTTCACGTCCTCCGTCGGGTCCTTCTTCAGCCCGATGTCCTTGATCAGCGGCGCGTTGACGTCGTGGTCCGAGTACAGCCGCACCTCGCTGGAGCCGTGCGCCGTGCACGGCTCGCCGCTGGTGGTGCAGCCCGTGTACACCGGCTGGTTCGCGGCGTAGTCCGGCAGGATCGTCACCAGCCCGCCCCTCTTGCCGGCCGTGCGCTTGAAGGGGTGGCCCAACAGCTGGAAGTAGTGCCGCCAGTCCCAGTACGGACCCGGGTCCGTGTGCATGCCGGGAATCGTGGACGTGGTCGGGCCGGGCACGTTGTCGTGGCCCAGGATGTGCTGCCGGTCCAGCGGGATGCCGTACTTGGCGGCGAGGTACTTCACCAGCCGGGCCGAGGAGCGGTACATCGCCTCGGTGTACCAGGCGTCCGGATTGGCGAGGAAACCTTCATGCTCGATGCCGACGGACTTGGCGTTGACATACCAGTTGCCCGCGTGCCAGGCCACGTCCTTCGCCTTGACGTGCTGGGCGATCAGACCGTCCGTGGAGCGGATCGTGTAGTTCCACGACACATAGGTCGGGTCCTGGATCAGGTTCAGCACCCCGTCCCAGGTGCCCTCCGTGTCATGGATGACGATGTACTTGATGCTCTGCGACACCGGTCGGTCGCCGAGGTCGTGGTTGCCGTAGTCGTTGTTCCCGAACTGCGCGTACGGCGCCCAGACCGCCTCGCAGGAGACCGAGTTGGGACACTCGACGCCGTCCGTGGGCAGCGTGCCCAGCCCGGCCCGCCGCAGCTGGGCGGTGTCGGCGGTCAGCCGGGGCTGGGCGGCGAGCGCGACCAGCTGGCCGTCGTCCGTGACGCGCTCCTCGCCGGTGCGCAGCACGTCGAACACGTCGTCGGCGTACGCCGCGGCGGTGGCCGTGTCGACGGCACCGGAGAAGCGGGCCACCGCGCCGTACCAGTCGGCCGGGTCGGCGCTCAGCGGCTCGCCCAGCTCCTTCTGCGCGGCGGCGAGCAGGGCGGCGCCGCCGGCCACGTTCGCCGTCGGGTCGCTGCGCAGCTCCCCGGCCGGCAGCCCGGTCAGCCGCGCAGCCTTCGGCAGGGTCTTCAGCCGGGCCGGCAGCGTGGACTCGGCCGGCACCTGGATGTCCGGATGCACGGCCGCGCGGGCTGCGTCGCCCCGGGCGTCCTCCGCGCCCTCGGCGTAGTGCTCCGTGGTGGCGATCGCGGTGCGGGCGTCCGTCAGGTGCATCGGGCCGTAGCCGCCGCTCACGCTCGGCGCGCCGGCGTGCCAGTCCCAGCGGGACTGGAGGTAGGAGACGGCGAGCAGGACGCTCTGCGGCACGTGGTACTCGGCCGCAGCGGTGGCGAACGCGTGCTGCAGCCGGCCGGCGGAGGCGTCCGTGGCGCTCTGGGCGGGGGCCGCGCCGAGCAGCGGCAGCAGCAGGGCCGCCGAGGCGAGCGGGCCGGCGGCCCGCCGCAGTTGTCTGTGGCCGGGTGCGGACGCGGAATCAGTGGCGGAACCTCGCAATGCGGCCTCCTGTGACGGGCGGGCAGTGGCGGGGCGTGCGGCGCCGAGCTGGGTCAGTGGTACCGGCTGGCCGACGATCCGTCAATGATGCCTCCGCGAAGGCGATTTCCCTTGTCACGAGGGGTTTTCGGCGAGTTTCGCCACGGCGGTGCGCGGGCCTGCGGGGCGTCACTGGCGTACACCAGTGGCCACAGCCTGCGCGAACGCACGAAGGTCCGCCTATTCGAACGCCCGACACGCGAACGCCCGAGCCACCGACGGCCCGAGCCCGCTACGGCCCTTGCACGACGGCCCGAGCCGGCGACGGCCTTGCATGACGGCCCGCGCCCGCGACGGCCCGAGCCCGCGACGGCCCTCGCATGACCGCCTGCCCCCGCGACCGCCCTCGCATGACCGCCCGCGCCCGCGACCGCCCGAGCGCACGGCGGCCCGCGCCCGCGACCGCCCGAGCGCACGAAGGTCCGAGCGCACGAAGGTCCGCGGTGCGCCGCCGCTCTGGCGCGCCGCGGACCTTCGTCGCCGTCAGCGAGTGCCGACCGCCGCCCGGACGGCCCTGCGGGCCATCTGGCAGTCGTCGTGCAGCCGCCTGAGCAGCAGCCGCTGTTCCTCGCCGGACGGCGCGGCACCCGGGTGGGCCGGGCCCGGTGCCGCCGGGGCCACTTCGTGCATCGAACGCTGCACGGCCGTCTCGTACGTGCGGATCTCCCGGGTCAGCACCAGCATCAGGTTCACCAGGAAGGCGTCCCGGGAGGCCGGGCCCGCCGACTGGGCGATCTGGCTGATCTGCCGCCGGGACACCGGCGCGTCCCCGAGGACCAGCCACAGCGTCGCCAGGTCGTACCCCGGCAGATACCAGCCCGCGTGCTCCCAGTCCACCAGCACTGGACCGGCCGGTGACAGCAGGATGTTCGACAGCAGGGCGTCGCCGTGGTTGAACTGGAGCATGCCGTGCCGGCCCACCTCGTGGGCGATGCCGTGCAGCAGCTTCTGGAGGTCGCCGAGGTCCCGGTCGGTGAGCAGGCCCAGCTCGTGGTACCGGGAGATCCGGGCGCCGTAGTCCAGCGGCATGTCGAAGGTGCCCGCCGGGGGCCGCCAGGCGTTCACCCGGCAGATCGCGCCCAGCGCGGCCCGGATGTCCGGGCGGGGTGGCACCTCCACCGGATGACGCTGCAGCGCTGCCACCCGGCCCGGCGCCCGCTCGATGACCAGGGTGCAGTTGTCCGGGTCCGCCGCGATCAGCCGGGGCACACGGACCGGTGGCCGATGCCGGACGAACGAGCGGTATGCGGCTATTTCGTGGCGGATCCGCTCGGCCCAGGCGGGCGAGTGGTCCAGCAGACACTTGGCCACGGCCGTGCCGCGCCCCGCCGTGCCGACCAGGAGGACGGACCGTCCGCTGCGCCGCAGCACCTGCACCGGAGTGAACTCCGGACAGATCCGGTGCACCGATGCGATCGCGGTGCGCAACTGCGCGCCCTGGGGACCGGACAGGTCGAGTCTGCCGCTGAGCGGCCCGGTGCCGACCTGGCCCGGCACCCGCCGGAGCCGGCCCGCGACCGGCACGGGGCCGCCCGGACGCGCAGCCGGGTCCAGGTACGGCCCGCCGCCCGCGGGGCGGGAGCGCAGCGGCCGGGGCGGGGCGGACACGGAGGACGATGCTGCGTACATGGGAGATACAGATCCCTTCGTGTGCCTGCGGTGCCTGCCTGTGGTGCGTGCTCGGCGCACATGCCAGGGGCCCGGGCCCAGGGGAGCCCGTACTCCTTTCGCATGCACGGCGAGCGTGCGCCTGCCCGGCCCGGTCGCCCGGGTGCACCCTGGGGAATGCAACCGTCAGCTCGTGAGGCCGAGCGGCGACCGGGTCGGGGTGGCGCGTTCCTACTCGACACCCGATGCCCAGTGGCACACCATCTGGCGGACCCTGGCGAACCCTGGCGAATAGTCGCCCGGCAACCTCCACGGGGCTACTGTCAACTCAGCCGAGAACCTGGGGGCTTGACGTGAGCGGACAACCCAACACCCGCCTGGCGGACCTGTTCGGCCTGGCCGGCTGGTCCAAGGGCGAACTCGCGAGGCTGGTCAACAAGCAGGCGGCGGCCATGGGCCACCCCCAGCTGTCGACCGACACCTCCCGGGTCCGTCGGTGGATCGACATGGGAGAGATCCCGCGCGATCCCGTACCGCGGGTGCTGGCGGCCCTGTTCACCGAGCGTCTCGGCCGTGTCGTGACCATCGAGGACCTCGGTCTGGTACGGCACGGGCGTGCGGGGAAACGGCAGGGCGACGGGATCGAGGAACATCCCGACGGCGTGCCGTGGGCGCCCGAGCGGACCGCCGCGGTCCTCACCGAATTCACGGGAATGGACCTCATGCTCAACCGACGCGGCTTGGTGGGCGCGGGTGCCGCGCTCGCCGCGGGATCCGCACTCAGCAGCGCCATGTACGACTGGCTGCACACCGACCCGGCCCTGAAGGCCGACGCCCCCGTCCTCGACGACCCCCTGCACGCCGACCCCGCTGGGTTCGACCGCTATGAGGCCGCCCCCATCGGGTCGCAGGAGGTCGAGGAACTGGAGCGTTCGGTCGAGGTGTTCCGCGCCTGGGACGCGGCCCGTGGCGGCGGGCTTCAGCGCAAGGCGGTCGTGGGCCAGCTCAACGAGGTGGGCGGCATGCTCGCCTACCACCATCCACCCCATCTCCAGCGGCGCCTGTGGGGCGTCGCCGCCAACCTCGCCGTCCTCGCGGGCTGGATGTCGCACGACGTCGGCCTGGAGCCCACGGCGCAGAAGTACTTCGTCATCGCCGCCCATGCCGCCCGCGAGGGCGGAGACCGCCCCCGCGCCGGCGAGGCCCTGTCCCGGGCGGCCCGGCAGATGGTGCACCTCGGCCGGCCCGACGACGCACTGGACCTGATGAAACTCGCCCAGGACGGCGCCGGCGACCGCCTGCAGCCGCGCACGAAGGCGATGTTCCACACCATCGAGGCCTGGGCGCAGGCCTCGATGGGCAAGGGGCAGGCCATGCGCCGCACGCTCGGACAGGCGGAGGACATGTTCGTCGCCGACCGCGGCGACGGCGAACCGCTGGACTGGATGCAGACCTTCAAGGACGAGGACCTGTACGGCATGCAGGCCCTGGCCTACCGCACCCTGGCAGAGTTCGACCCGAGCGCGGCCGTGCACGCCCAGCACTACGCGGAGAAGGCCCTGGCCCTGCGCGTCGACGGGCGGGAGCGGTCGAAGATCTTCGACCATCTGTCCATGGCCTCGGCCTGCTTCATCGCCGACGACCCCGAACAGGCCGACCGCTACGCCCGGCTGGCCCTGATGTCGATGGGCTCGAACTCCTCCCGGCGCACCTGGGACCGGCTGCGGCAGATGTACCGGCTGACCGCGGAGTACGCCGGCTATCCGAGGATCCACGAACTGCGGGAGGAGATCCGGCTCGCCCTGCCCAAGCCGAGGGCCAAGGGCGCGGGCAGCGCTCAGGCGTGAGCGCACAGGCACGGGGCCTGTGCGCCGGATTCCCTCGACAAGGCTGGTTGCGTCAGCAGGGGCGGTTGCCTCAGCAGGGCCGGTTGCCTCAGCTCACGCGGTGACCCTGGCGACGAGCACGCAGGCGTCGTCCTCGCGCCCGGTTCCGCCGAACTCCTCGACCACCGTCCGCAGGCAGTCCTGCGCGGTGCGCGCCGCGCCGAACCGTGGGGCGAGGTCGAGCAGGCGGTCCACGGCCGTGCCCGGGCTGTGGCCCGGCACCAGCCCGTCGGTGTGCAGCAGCAGCAGGTCACCCGGCTGAAGGGTGTCCACGGCCTGTCCGTAGACGGCGCCCGAGGTGGCGCCGAGGAGGACGCCGTCCGGTGCGTTCAGCATGCGCCCCGTCCCGTCGCGGTAGAGCAGCGGGGCGGGGTGTCCTGCCTGCGCCCAGACCAGGGTGCGGTCCTCCGGCCGGTAGCGGCAGCAGACCGCGCTGCCGAGGGCGGGCTGCACCGTGGCGTCCAGTAACCGGTTGAGCATGCCGAGCAGTTCACCGGGCGGGCTGCCGGCCAGCGCCATGCCGCGTACGGCGCCGAGCAGCATCGCCATCCCGGAGGCGACGGCCACCCCGTGCCCCGTGAGGTCGCCGACGCTCAGCAGGGTGTCACCGTCGGACAGTTCCAGCGCGTCGTACCAGTCGCCGCCGAGCGGTGTGGTCGTGGCCGCGGGGAGGCGGCGGGCGGCGAGATCGAGGCTTGGCGGCCCCTGGTGCGGGAGCCGCAGGGAGCCGCGCCATGGCGGTAGCACGGCTTCCTGCAGCTCGGCCGCGATCCGGTGCTCGGTCTGCTCCTGCCGGCGATGACGCCGCAGCGAGTCACGGGTCTCGCGCTCCGTCCGCCGGCAGCGGCGCAGTTCGCTGACGTCGCGCAGCACGGCCCACATCGAGGCCGTGCCGCCGTCGGCGCCGAGCACGGGTTCGCCCATCATGTGCACCGCCCGCACGGCGCCCTCGGGCCGTACGACGCGGAACTCGCCGTCGATGGGTTTGCCGTCGACCAGGCAGTCCGTCACCATCGCGGTCAGTTTCGGCCGGTCCTCCTCCAGGACGAGCGAGGGCAGCTCGTCCAGGGTCAGGGCGGGGGCGTCGGGGTCCAGGCCGAGGATCTGGTACAGCTCCCCGGACCAGGTCGCCTCGTCCGTCAGCAGGTTCCACTCCGCGCTGCCGACACGGCTGAGCAGCGAGCCGCGCGGGGCCGCCGCGGGCGCGGGCCGGACGGTGTGCGTCTCGGCCGGTTCCGCGGGCTCGGCGGCCGGTCCGTCGCGGAGCTGCGCCAAGTGGGCGTCCAGATCCTCGAGTTGGTGCAGCGCGAGGTCGTACAGGGCACGCTGCCAGCGTTCCTCGGGGTCCGCGCCGTCGCCGGGGGTGTCCCGCCGTACGGCGTCCACGTCGCCCTTGAGCCGTCGCGTCTGCGTGATCAGCGCCTCGACCGAGCCACGTCCGGGTGGCTGGGCGGCTGGGCGGTCCGCGGAGACCGGTGACGGCATGACGCACTCCGTTGGGGACGAGACGGCCGGGAACGACGGGGGGACCGGTTACGACTTTCGCACAGCCCGCGACGCCCCGTAAGGGATTTGGCAACACACGATACGGTGGTGCTTCCGGCATATGCCAGAGTCTTCCCGGAGTGATCCCAGTGCACGAATGACGTACGCGCCGGGCGGGCCAAGTCTTAGGTGAGCTACGCGAGTTGTATCCCTCAGGCCGCCTTTTCCCCGGCGTTCACACGCGTGTTCGTCGCTTCTGTGTTCCGGCCTCGGGGAAGCGTCTTGTACCTGTCGAAGTCTGACCGGATTTCGCGGCATGCGAGGCGCCTTCGGAGACTCCATTAAGGCATGGACGCCATCACAGTCGAACAGCCCGCCCAGGCCCGGCTCATCACCGCCGAGGACCAGGAGATCCCCGTGTCGGCCACGCTGCGCTACACCACGGACGACCCCCTGGCCGTCTACGTGGACTTCCCGGCCGAGGCCGCCCTGGACGGCGAGGAGGTCACCTGGATCTTCGCACGCTCCCTGCTCGACCAGGGGCTGCGGACCCCGGCCGGCCACGGGGACGTGCAGATCTGGCCCTACGGCCGCACCCGGACGGTCCTGGAGTTCCACTCGCCGCACGGCCTGGCCCTGCTGCAGTTCCCCGCGTCGGCCCTGCGCCGCTTCCTGCTGCGCACCTACGGGGTGGTGGCTGCGGGACAGGAGGACCTGGCCCACGTGGTGGAGCGGGGGCTGGGCGCGCTGTTCGGCGGGGTGTGAGGCGAGCCCCGGGCGACTTTGACTTCTGTTCACCTTCGCCTCACCGCTTCGGTATGGACCCCGACGATCGCCGCGGGCACCCTGGCGCGCGGCGTGCCGCAGGGGCACCGAAGGGGACGAGGACGGGGCGAATGACACCGATCAGCCGAAGAGGCTTCGTGGGGCTCGGCGCATCAGTGGCGGCGGGAGCGGCACTCGGCGCCGGCACGCGCGCCACGGCCGCCGCGGCGACCACCGCGACCGGCACCATCCAGGATGTCCGGCACGTGGTGATCCTCATGCAGGAGAACCGCAGCTTCGACCACTACTTCGGCCGTCTGAAGGGCGTGCGCGGCTTCGACGACCGCAGCGGCATCACCCTCGGCGGCGGCTACCCGGTCTTCGACCAGCCCAACGGGACGGGCCGCCAGTACCCGTGGAAGCTCAGCGCCACCCCGTCCGCCGGCGGCAAGGACGGCGAGACCCTGGCCCAGTGCAACGGCGACCTGCCCCACTCGTGGTCCTCGCAGCACTCCGCCTGGAACAAGGGCCGCATGGACAACTGGGTCGCGGGCGTCGGCAACGTCCGCTCGCTCGGCTACCTGGACCGCTCCGACATCCCCTTCCACTACGCGCTCGCCGACAACTACACCATCTGCGACGCCTACTTCTGCTCCACGCTCAGCGCGACCGGCCCCAACCGCACCTACCTGTGGAGCGGCAAGGTCGACTCCACCAGTTACGACGGCGGCGACGAATCCGGCCTGACCTGGCAGACCTATGCCGAGGCGCTGCAGGCCGCCGGGGTGACCTGGAAGGTCTACCAGAACGCGGCCGACAACTACGGCGACAACGGCTGCGCCTACTTCAAGAACTTCGCGAACGCCAGAGCCGGTGACCCGCTGTACGACCGGGGCATGTCCTCGGTGCCGAGGGTGACCGGCTCCACCCCCGACGACATCGCCGCCGCGATCAAGGCCGACGTTGTCGCGGGCACCCTCCCACAGGTCTCCTGGATCGTGCCCAACCAGGCCTTCTCCGAGCACCCCTACGCCCCGCCCGGCGACGGCGCCCACTTCGTGAACCTCGTCTACCAGGCCCTCGCCGCCGACCCGGACGTCTTCGACTCGACCGTGCTGTTCCTCAACTACGACGAGAACGACGGCTACTTCGACCACGTGCCCCCGCCGTCCCCGCCCGCCGGAACGCCCGGGGAGTTCCTGAACGGGGTGCCGTACGGCTTCGGCTTCCGCGTCCCGATGATCGTCGTCTCACCCTGGACGCGCGGCGGCTGGGTCTCCTCCGAGGTCTTCGAGCACACCTCGGTGCTGCTTTTCCTGGAGACCTGGACGTCCGCCATCGGCAAGCCCGCCAAGTGCCCCAACATCAGCGACTGGCGGCGCAAGGTCAGCGGCGACCTCACCGGGGTCTTCGACTTCGCCAACCCCGTCTACGGCTCGGTCTCCCTGCCCGCCACCAGCGTCATCGGCATGGGCACCTGCGGCCCGCTGCCCAACCCGGTCCCGACGGACAACGCCCTGCCCGCGCAGGAGCCCGGCACCCGCCCGGCCCGCGCGCTGCCGTACCAGCCGAACGGCTACCTGGACCACCTGGAGTTCGGCGCCGCAGGCAAGGTCCTCGCCTGGTTCACCATGGCCAACCAGGGCGGGCCGGCGTCCCGTGCGGCCCACTTCTCCATCCACCCGAACGCCTACCGGGACACCACGCCCTACCAGTACACGGTCGACGCGGGCGGCACCGCCTCCGACTACTTCAACATCGGTACGGGCTTCGGCGGCGGGAAGTACGACTTCACCATGGTCGGCCCGAACCGCTTCCTGCGCCGCTTCCAGGGCGACGCGACCAAGGCGGGCAAGACGGCCGAGGTGAGCACCCGTTACGCGGTCGAACCGGGGACGGGCAAGCTCGCGATCTACTTCAAGATGACCAACTCGGGCTCGTCCTCGGTGAAGTTCACCATCACCTCCCACCACTACCGCGGCGACGGCCCGTGGACCTACACCGTCGCCGCCGGTGCCTCGACGGAGGACTACTTCAACGCCGTCGCGTACCAGAACGGCTGGTACGACTTCACGGTGAGCGTCGACTCCGACGCGACCTGGTCGCGCCGGTTCACCGGGCATCTGGAGACGGGAGCCGCGAGCGTCAGCGGCTGACCCCGGCGCAGGGGTCGTACAGGTCCGGGCGCGGGGCGAGTTCGACGGCTTCCCGGCCGCCGCTCTCCAGCGCCCGGACGCCCGCCTCGGCGACGACCGACGCGGCGTAACCGTCCCAGGCGCTCGGGCCGGTGACCTCGCCGCGCCGGGTGGCATCCACCCAGGCCTGCACCTCCCGGTCGTAGGCGTCGGCGAACCGGACGAGGTAGTCCTGCGCCACCTCCTCGCGGGCGCTGCCCGCCGTGGTGACCACCATGGTGTGCTCGTCGCCGATCCGCGCGCTGCCCCTCTCGCACACGGCCTCGCAGCGCACCTGGTAGCCGAAGCCGGAGTTGACGAAGACCTCCACGTCGACCAGCGCGCCGCCCGCCGTCTCGAACAGTACGAACTGCGGGTCGAGCAGTCCCTCGGGGGCGCCGGACGACGGCGTGGGACGCAGCACGGTCACCGCGGTCAGCTCCTGCCCGAGCAGCCAGCGGGCCGCGTCGATCTCGTGCGAGACGGAGCTGTTGATCAGCATGGCGCTGGTGAAGTGGCCGGGGGAGGAGACGTTGCGGTGGGTGCAGTGCAGCATCAGGGGGCGGCCCAGTTCGCCGCCGTCCAGCAATGCCTTGAGCCGACGGTACTCGGCGTCGTAGCGGCGCATGAAGCCGATCTGCGCGAGCCGGCGGCCCAGCCGTGCCTCGGCCTCCACCACCCGCAGCGCACCCGTGGAGTCGGGCACCATGGGCTTCTCGCACAGCACCGGCAGCCCCCGGGCGAAGGCGGCGAGCAGCGCCTCCTCGTGGGCGGGGCCGGGCGAGGCGATCAGCGCGGCCGCCACGCCGGGCGCGTCGAGCGCGGCCACCGGGTCGGCGTGCACCGTCACTGCGTCGACGCCGGCCGCGGCCTGCTGGGCCCGCTCCACATCGGGGTCGGCCACCGCCGCGACCCTGGCTCCGCTGACCACTTGATCGAGGCGTCGTATGTGGTCGGCCCCCATGTGCCCGGCACCCAGTACCGCCACTCCCAGCAGGTCACCCATGTGTGCGCTCCCTTACGCCGACGATCACGCCGTAGCGTACGCCGGGCAGGGAGCGCTGCCGGGGGAGCCGCCCGGGGACGGCTCAGTACCGGAGTACGCCCGCGATCCCGTTGGCGTCGCCCAGCGTGCCGTCGGGCACGAAGCGGACCTCGGCGCCGGTCTCCAGGCACTGCTCGACGATCTCGTCCACGATGTCCTCGCGGGCGTCCAGGTCGCCGGCTTCGGCCGGCACCAGATGCCCGCCGAGGTCGTTGACGGTCGCCCGGAAGTTCTCCTCCACGGCCAGCAGCCGGATCCGGCCGTCGCGGGCGCTCTGCCACAGCTCGTCCAGGCCCGCCGCGTAGGTCTTGTGGCCGCGCGCCGAGGTCAGTTCGTCGACCACGGACGCGGTGTCCTTGCGGGCCTCCTCCTCCAGCACCGGCCGCAGCGCCTGCCACACCGCCTCGCGACCGGCGTGCGCGAGGCCGCCGTGCGGGACCAGGGTGGCTTCCTTGGCCGCGCTGCCGACCTCCTCCAGCAGGGACAGCGCCGCCTGCTCGCCCGTGATGTACAGCGGCCGGGGCTGGTCGCGCAGGAGCGCGGTCATGGCGGTGTCCGCCTCGCGCAGGAACTGCCGGGTGCCCTCGTCGCTGAACGTGCTCGGCAGGCCGCCGGTG